>NZ_JBIBRG010000003.1:0-425032 GCF_043076215.1 Streptomyces sp. NPDC016640 | reverse complement strand
ACTCCGACGGGTACGGCGACTCCGACGGGTACGGCGACTCCGACGGGTACGGCGACTCCGACGGGTACGGCGACTCCGACGGGTACGGCGACTCCGACGGGTACGGCGACTCCGACCGCCACGGCCACTCCGACCGCCACGGCCACTCCCACAGACGACGGCCATGACCACGGCAAGAAGCCCGGTGAGCACGGCCACGGCCACGGCAAGAAGCCCGGTGAGCACGGCCACGACCACGGCAAGAAGCCCGGTGAGCACGGCCACCACAAGCACGGCCACCATGACGTGGACAAGTGGACCGATTGGCACTGAGGTCACAGTCGAAATGTCTTAGCTGAGCAGTGTGGTGTCTCTCCCGAGGCCGACTCTTCCGGGCTGTCGCCCGGAAGGGTCGGGAGAGAAAAAGGCGCGCGGCGGATCGCCACCGATTCCGTCGCGCGCAGTCGGCGAAGGCTCAGGAGAAGTAGTACGAGAAACCGGGGCGGAAGGCGGCGTAGGTCCGACCCTTCCAAGTAGTGATCTGCCGGATGCAACGGAGGCCTGCGGATCGGCTTTGGGCTGGAGTTTCAATGACCGGGTCAAGGCCACGGGGCGCCCTCTGCCAGTGCGGTCGGCATTTCGTCGGAGAACGTCTGTGCCTCGGCCGACGAAATGCCGGCCGCGATGGCGGGCGCGCCGACCGATCAGGCGCGTGTGCCTCGCTGCACCCCACCGGCCCGGACCATGTTGCCGACCCTGCGACGTCGAGTCGGGTCAGCCCGTCCTCGTAGGTGGGATGGGTGCGGAAGGTGTCACGGATCTGCCGGTCGATGCGCTTGAGCCGGTCGTCCAGGGCCAGGATCCGAGTAGCCGGGTCGGCGGCGATCTGTACGGCAACGCCCTCGCCCGGCAGCGCGGTGTGCCGGGCCTGAGCTGCCGCCAGGGCCGTGGTCGCCACGCTGCCGGCGTCACGCATGCCTCGATCGACCGGCCAAGCTCGTGAAGCGGTTCCCGCCGGTCGAGAGCCGGGATCGCCGTCCCCGTGGCGCTGCTGATCGTCCTCGACATCCGCATCCGCCGTTGGCCTCGCTGCACCTGACGGCCCGCAGACGGCCCAGCCTCGCCAAAAAGCCCCCGCCCCGCGAGGAAACCGCAGGCCGGGGGCTTAGAGAGGGGCGGCTTACTTCTTCTTGCCCTGGTTCTTGACCGCCTCGATCGCGGCTGCCGCCGCCTCCGGGTCGAGGTACTTGCCGCCGGGGGTGACCGGCTTGAAGTCGGCGTCGAGCTCGTAGTACAGGGGGATGCCCGTCGGGATGTTCAGGCCCGCGATGTCGGCGTCCGAGACGCCGTCGAGGTGCTTGACCAGGGCGCGCAGGCTGTTGCCGTGGGCGGCGATCAGGACCGTGCGGCCGGTCAGCAGGTCGGGGACGATCGAGTCGAACCAGTACGGCAGCATGCGGACGACGACGTCCTTCAGGCACTCCGTCTGCGGGCGCACCTCCGGCGGGAGGGTCGCGTAGCGCGGGTCGGAGAACTGGGAGTACTCGGCGTCGTTGTCGAGCGGGGGCGGCGGGGTGTCGTAGGAGCGGCGCCACAGCATGAACTGCTCCTCGCCGAACTCCGCGAGGGTCTGCGCCTTGTCCTTGCCCTGCAGGGCGCCGTAGTGACGCTCGTTCAGGCGCCAGCTGCGGTTCACCGGGATCCACAGGCGGTCGGCGGCCTCCAGCGCGAGCTGCGCGGTGCGGATCGCGCGCTTCTGGAGGGAGGTGTGGAGCACGTCGGGCAGCAGGCCGGCGTCCTTGAGCAGCTCGCCGCCGCGCGTCGCCTCCTTCTCGCCCTTCGGGGTGAGGTTGACGTCCACCCAGCCGGTGAACAGGTTCTTCTCGTTCCACTCGCTCTCGCCGTGGCGGAGGAGGATCAGCTTGTACGGTGCGTCGGCCATGTGCCCGAGCGTAATCGAAGGGGCCCGGGCGTCGCGCGCCCGCCCGGGGGACGGACGGTTGACGCGATCTGTTAATCGAGTGGCTTCTCGGAGGCGCCCGTCTGTAAGTTGTGCCTGCTGTCTCCGCCGCTTACACCTGGGGGTCTCGCCATGCCGTCCGTCGTCCGCGCGAGACGGGCCGTCCGGGAGAGCGTCTCCGGTCTTCCCCCGGCGTTCTGGTGGCTGTGGACCAGCACCCTGGTCAACCGGCTCGGTGCCTTCGTCGCCACCTTCATGGCGCTCTACCTGACCCTCGACCGCGGTTACTCGGCCACCTACGCCGGTCTCGTCGCCGCCCTGCACGGCTTCGGCGGGGTGATCTCGTCCCTGGTCGCCGGGGTGATGACCGACCGGCTGGGGCGGCGGCCCACGCTGCTCGTCGCGCAGGTGGCCACGGCCGTGTCCGTGGCGGCGCTCGGTTTCGTGCGCGACCCGGCGGCGATCGCCGCCGTCGCCTTCCTGGTCGGCATGGCCTCCAACGCCTCCCGGCCGGCCGTGCAGGCGATGATGGCCGACATCGTGCGTCCCGAGGACCGTATCCGCGCCTTCTCCCTCAACTACTGGGCCGTCAACCTCGGTTTCGCCGTCTCCTCCATGGCCGCCGGGTTCATCGCCGAGTACAGCTACCTCGCCGGGTTCCTCATCGAGGCCCTGATGACCATGGTGTGCGCGGTCGTCGTCTTCGTGAAGCTGCCCGAGTCGAAGCCCGTGCGCAGCGCCGAGGCGGCGGCGCGTGAGGAGTCCGTGGGGCTGGGGACGGTGCTGCGCGACGGGCGGTTCATGGGCGTCGTCACGTTGTCCTTCCTCATCGCGCTGATCTTCCAGCAGGCGTTCGTCGGCCTGCCCATCGCGATGGGCGCGGCCGGGTTCACCCCGGCCGACTACGGGCTGGCCATCGCCGTCAACGGCTTCCTCATCGTCGTGCTGCAGATCCCGGTCACCCGGTTCATCGAGCACCGGGACCCGCGGCGGCTGCTGGTGATCTCCTCGCTGCTCGCCGGGTACGGCCTCGGCCTCACCGCCTTCGCCGGATCGGTCGGCGCCTTCGCCCTCACCGTCTGCGTGTGGACGCTCGCCGAGATCGTCAACGCCCCGACCCAGACCGGTCTCGTCGTACGGCTCTCCCCGGTGCACGGGCGCGGGCGCTACCAGGGCATGTACACGATGTCCTGGGCCGTGGCCGCGCTGGTCGCGCCGCTGATGGCGGGGTTCGTCATCGACCGGTTCGGCGCCGAGTGGCTGTGGGGGACGTGCGCCGCCCTCGGCACGATCGCCGGCCTCGGGTACGGGCTGCTGATGCGGCGCCTGCCGGAGGAGGGCAAGGACGGGGAGGGAAAGGACGGGGAGGGCAAGGACGGGGAGAGGAAGGACGAGGAGAGGAAGGACGAGGGGGAGAAGGGCGGGCGGGGGAACGGCGGTCCGGGGGAGGAGACGGTCGTGGGCCGGCTCGAAGCGGTCCGGGGCACACCGGGCACACCGGCGGTCGGCGCCTCCTGAGAAGCGCCGGTCCCGGAGACCCGCTCCCGGCCCTCACACCGTCAGCGGCACCGCGTGGATCTCGTCGGCCTTGTGGCCGGTGCGTTCGTGGATGCGCTGGACCGCTTCGGCGGACGGCGCCTCCGAGAGGCAGTAGACCGTGCCGGACTCCGGGTCCGCCCACGCCTGCCGGAAGTGGACACCCTCCTCCTGCTGTATCGCGAGGTCGGCCTCGTGGGCCTGCCGCAGCTGGTCCTCCGTGATGCCCCGCATGCCGTGGTGGACGTCCATGAACCGAGCCATGGCCCGCACCTCCTCACACGACGAGTCGCGTACCCTCCATCCACCTCCCATGCTGCGCCCGCGCGTACCCACCGGCATGCCGAAGCCCCGGCGCCGTCCATACGGCGCCGGGGCTTTCGTGCGGGACGTGCCGCCGCGTGCGGCTGTCAGCCGCACTGGCAGGGGTTGCCCGACTGGCAGCCGCAGCCGCAGCCCGAGCCGCAGCCGCAGGCGGCGATCAGGGTGAGCTCGCGGATCGGGGCGGGCTGCTCGGTCCCGCGCTCCTGCGCGGGGTCGGGCGTCGTGCGGGACGGTTCGGCCATGGGACCCTCCTCGAGGCTGGTGCCTGTGGCCATTGGATGCCTGCCCCGCCGGGCGCGGCAACGGCGCATTGAAGCTCGTACGCGCCCGAACCGGGCCTCGCGCGCGGGTGCGGGCCCGCGCTCAGGCGCCCTCTGCCCCCGGCACCGGCTGGATCTCCGGCTGGAGGTCCGCCTGGAGTTCGTCCGCGTGCTCGCCCGTGACCAGGTACACCACCCGCTTGGCGACCGAGACCGCGTGGTCGGCGAAGCGCTCGTAGTAGCGGCCCAGCAGCGTGACGTCGACGGCCGTCTCGATGCCGTGCTTCCAGCGCTCGTCGATCAGGTGCTGGAAGAGGGTGCGGTGCAGCAGGTCCATCGCGTCGTCGTCCTGCTCCAGCTGGAGCGCGAGGTCGACGTCCTTGGTGATGATCACCTCGGCCGCCTTCGCCATCAGGCGCTGGGCGAGCTGGCCCATCTCCAGGATGGTCGCGTGCAGGTCCTGCGGGACCGCCCGCGACGGGTAACGCAGCCGGGCGAGCTTCGCCACGTGCTGGGCGAGGTCGCCGGAGCGCTCCAGGTCCGCCGACATGCGCAGGGAGGTGACGACTATGCGCAGGTCGGTCGCCACCGGCTGCTGGCGCGCCAGCAGGGCGATGGCCCGGGCCTCCAGGTCGTGCTGGAGCTCGTCGACCTTCTGGTCGGCCTCGATCACGCTCTCCGCCAGCTTCAGATCGGCGTCGAGGATGGCGGTCGTGGCGCGCCCGATGGCCGACCCGACCAGCCGGGTCATCTCCACCAGACCGTCGCCGATCGAATCAAGTTCCTCGTGGTACGCGTCCCGCATCAGGGTGGTCCTCTCGTGCGATTCTTCGGGGCTCAGGGGCCTGGGCTCCTACCCACGCTCCCACGTTCCGTTCCGTACGCGACCGATTCCATCACCACAAATGAATCATCCCTGGCTCCAAGGTGAACTCTGGGCGACGAGTGTTCGAGCCGGGCCACCGACGGCTGTGGGCATCGGCCGGGGCATGCCTAACCTGGACGCATGGACGTGAACGCGGCAGTCGCCGCAGCAGCAGCGATCGCCGGAGTGCTCACCGGCGTCATCGCCGTGCTGGCGTTCCGCTTCAGCGAGCGCGAACAGAGGCGCCCCACCCGCACCTCCCTGCACACGGACCCGGTGCTACCGCCGGGTGTGGACACCGTCCTGTCCGTGCTGCGCTCGTCCGCCGTCGTCCTCGACGAGGCCGACGGGGTGGTCAAGGCCAGCTCCGCCGCGTACGCCCTCGGACTGGTCCGCGGCGGCAAGCTCGCCGTGGAACCCATGCTGCAGATGGCCCGCGACACCCGGCGCGACGGTGAGATACGCCAGGTCGAACTCGACCTGCCCCGCCGGGGCACCGGACGCGGCGAGGCCCTCGCGGTCTCCGCGCGGGTGGCGCCGCTCGGCTCCCGGCTCGTCCTGCTGCTGGTGGAGGACCTCACCGAGGCCCGCCGCATAGAGGCGGTACGACGCGACTTCGTCGCCAACGTCAGTCACGAGCTCAAGACCCCCGTGGGCGCGCTCTCGCTGCTCTCCGAGGCCGTGATGGACGCCGCCGACGATCCCGAGGCCGTGGAGCGTTTCGCCGGGCGGATGCAGATCGAGGCGACCCGGCTCACCAACCTGGTGCAGGAGCTCATCGACCTCTCCAGGGTCCAGAACGACGACCCGCTGGAGGACGCCGAACCCATCCGCGTCGACGAACTGGTCGCCGAGGCCATCGACCGCTGCCGGCACGCGGCGGGCACCAAGGAGATCACCATGGCCGCGGGAGGCACCGCCGACCTGGCCGTATGGGGGAACCGCGGTCAGCTCGCCGCCGCGCTCGGCAATCTCGTCGAGAACGCCGTCAACTACTCGCCCGCCCGTACCCGCGTCGGCATCGCGGCCCGCACGGTCGCCCAGCCCGGCGGGGACCTGATCGAGATAGCGGTGACCGACCAGGGCATCGGCATCTCCGACAAGGACAAGGAGCGCATCTTCGAGCGCTTCTACCGGGTCGACCCGGCCCGTTCCCGCGCCACCGGCGGTACGGGACTGGGCCTCGCGATCGTGAAGCACGTGGCCGCCTCGCACGGCGGGGAGGTCACGGTGTGGAGCGCGGAGGGCCAGGGTTCCACTTTCACCCTGCGGCTGCCGGAGGCCGGAGCGGCCCGCCGGCGTGCCCACCAGATGTCCCACCGGGACGACACCGCGGACCTCGACGGCGAGGCCCGGTGGCCGGACCGGCCATCCCCCCACTCTTCCGATCCATCCGCGTACGAAACGCTTTCCTCCCCGGAGGTCCTTCCGTGACCCGTGTGCTCGTCGTCGAGGACGAGGAGTCCTTCTCCGACGCCCTGTCGTACATGCTCCGCAAAGAGGGCTTCGAGGTCGCGGTCGCGACCACCGGGCCCGACGGACTCGACGAGTTCGAGCGCAACGGCGCCGACCTCGTCCTCCTCGACCTGATGCTGCCCGGGCTGCCGGGCACCGAGGTGTGCCGTCAGCTGCGGAGCCGCTCCAACGTCCCCGTCATCATGGTGACCGCCAAGGACAGCGAGATCGACAAGGTCGTCGGCCTGGAGATAGGGGCCGACGACTACGTCACCAAGCCGTTCTCCTCCCGCGAGCTGGTCGCCCGTATCCGCGCGGTGCTGCGCCGGCGCGGCGAGCCGGAGGAGGTGGCCCCCGCGGCCCTGGAGGCCGGTCCGGTCCGGATGGACGTCGACCGGCACGTGGTCACCGTGGGCGGCACCAAGGTCGACCTGCCGCTGAAGGAGTTCGACCTGCTGGAGATGCTGCTGCGCAACGCCGGGCGGGTGCTCACCCGGATGCAGCTCATCGACCGGGTGTGGGGCGCCGACTACGTGGGCGACACCAAGACGCTCGACGTCCACGTCAAGCGGCTGCGCGCCAAGATCGAGCCGGACCCGGGCGCGCCGCGCTACCTGGTGACCGTGCGGGGGCTCGGCTACAAGTTCGAGCCGTAAACCGCAGGCCGTGCGCGGCGGACCGTGCGCCGCAGGCCGTGAACGGCAGGCCAAGAGGACGGTGAAGGGCGGGACCCCTGCGCGGGGTCCCGCCCTTCACCGCGTGTGCCCCGCGGCGCTCAGTGGCCGGCCGGCTGGCTCGCGGAGGCCGCGTCGGTCGGGGTGTCCGCCGGGGCGTCCGCGGTGCCGCCCGCCGTGTCGTCGGCCGGGGCGCCGGACTCCGCCGGCTCACCGGTTTCGGCGGACCCGGTGCCGTCCGCGTGGCCCGTGCCCTCGTCCGGCGCCTCGCCCGTGTTCTCGTCGGCCGGTTCCTCGGAGGACCCGTCCGAGGAGCCCGGCGCGGCCGGGGCCTCGGTCGGACCCCAGCTGGTGAAGTGGTGCTCCGCCGGGTAGACCAGCGCGCGCAGGCTCACGTCACCGGTCTCGCTGAAGGTGAAGGTGATCTTCTGCGCGTTGCCGTCCCGGACGGCCTCACGGCTGCCGGACAGGACGGCGGAGGCGTTGCCCTCGCCGCCGAGGATCAGCGAACCGCCGGCCGGGACGGTCAGGCTGCCGCCCTCGGCGGGGGTCAGCTCGACGGTCTCGCCGGCGCCGGGCACGGTGACCGACTCCAGCGTCTGGTCGGTGCGGCCCTCGTTGAACAGCGTGGCGGCGATCACGGCCGGACCCGTGGACTCCAGGTCGGGCTGGGTGATGACCATGGCGTTCTGGACCTTGATCTGGCCGACGGCCGCCGAGGCGTTGTCGGGCTGGATCTGCAGGCTCTGGGCGTTGTTGCCGGCCGCGCACGCGGAGAGCGAGGCGATCGAGAACGCGATGGCGGCGGCGGCGAGGGCGCCGCGTCGAAGGCTGCTGCTCACGGCGGCGGCAACTCCTTGACTCGAGCGTTGGGCGACCGGGCAGCCGCCTTGGGTGTGTCAGCGGGTTCAGGTTACCGAGCCGTCCCCGCGCGTCGGCACCCGACCCTCCCCGGAGCTCCGGCATTAGCCCGGGAAGGCGCCCGCGGCCTCCGGACGCACTCGATCACCGGTGACCCGTGCCGGGGTCTCACGGCCGCCTCGGCCTCCCGAGTCACAAGTGACTCGTTGGTAAACCTTCGTCGCTCGCGCCCCGCACTTCCGCGTCATTGATGTGAGCGCGCATTTACGGTGAAGGAATGAGCGGGAGGCTTCGGAATTGATCACCGACTGCTCATCCTCACATCGTGTGATCAATTCGGGATTCGGCCGGAACCCGGCTCCGTGCATCGAACGGAGTAGCGGAACTCGAACATGCGGAACCGGACATATGGGGATGTTCGGCCACTCGGGCGAGACGTCGGATGCGTGTGACGTGCGCGTTTCCCTCGCCCCGGAGAGCCGCTCCGACCTGCGAATACCTGCTTCCGCCAGGCGTCCGAAGCACGTCCGTGTCGCTGTTGTCAAGCCCTGAGAATGGCCCTGACCTGCGAAAACGCCATTCAGAAGACGCCGTATCCGTGTTACTCTGGATAGCCACGGAAGGGGTACCTGTCACATGACGTTCAAGGTTGGCGACACCGTGGTCTATCCCCATCACGGGGCCGCGCTGATCGAGGCTATCGAAACTCGCCAGATCAAAGGCGTGGACAAGACCTACTTGGTGCTGAAGGTCGCCCAGGGTGACCTGACGGTACGTGTGCCAGCGGACAATGCGGAGTTCGTCGGCGTGCGTGATGTGGTCGGTCAGGACGGGCTGGACCGGGTCTTCGAGGTACTGCGCGCGCCGTACGCCGAGGAGCCCACGAACTGGTCCCGTCGATACAAGGCAAACCTGGAGAAGCTCGCCTCGGGCGATGTCATCAAGGTCGCGGAAGTCGTGCGTGACCTGTGGCGCCGTGAGCGTGAGCGCGGACTCTCCGCCGGTGAGAAGCGGATGCTCGCCAAGGCGCGTCAGATCCTGGTCAGCGAGCTCGCCCTCGCGGAGAACACCAACGAGGACAAGGCCGAGGCCCTGCTCGACGAGGTCCTCGCCTCCTGAGAGCGCTTCTGGGTGCCCCTGGGCCGAACGCCGTTCGTCCCGTACTCAGTACCTCGCACTCAGTCCACCGAGCTGCACATCGAAATGCCGCGGTGCCCGATGACGTCATGGACGTCGCCGGGCGCTGCGGCATGTCCGCGACCGGACACCGGCCGTACGCTGCTCCTTGCGCCGTGCCGGGCATGTGTCATCACTCACGTCCCCACCCCGGTGTGCCGGGGCCGGGCGGCCGGCGTCGACCAGAGTCACGGAAAGGGCTGGTCAAGGCGTCACGCCCGGCACTCCCCCGCTCCGGGAGCCGGGGGCACGCCCAGGCCATACCCACGTAGGCCGAGCACACAAACCTGACAGGAACCGATGTCTGACGATCCGCTTCCCCCGCCGTCGCAGGCCCCCGCGTCCGGCCGTACGGCCGCTCGCACGGCGGCCGTGATCCCGGCCGCCGGCCGGGGCGTGCGCCTCGGGCCGGGCGCCCCCAAGGCCCTGCGCACCCTGGGCGGCACCCCCATGCTCGTCCACGCGGTCCGCGCGATGGCCGACTCCCGCGCCGTCTCCCTGGTCGTGGTCGTGGCCCCGCCCGACGGCGCCGCCGAGGTCAGGAACCTGCTCGACGCGCACGCCCTGCCCGAGCGCACCGACTTCCTCGTCGTCCCCGGCGGCGGGACCCGCCAGGAATCCGTGAAACACGGCCTGGACGCGCTGCCGCCCGGCTACGACATCGTCCTGGTGCACGACGCGGCCCGCCCGCTCGTCCCGGTGGACACCGTCGACGCCGTCATCGAGGCCGTCCGCGACGGCGCGCCCGCCGTGGTGCCCGCGCTGCCGCTCGCCGACACCGTCAAGCAGGTCGAGCCCGCCGCGGCGCCGGGCGGCCCGGAACCCGTGGTCGCCACGCCCGACCGGTCGCGGCTGCGGGCGGTGCAGACCCCGCAGGGCTTCGACCGGGCCACGCTGGAGCGCGCCCACGCGGCCGTGACGGACGACGTCACCGACGACGCGAGCATGGTCGAACAGCTCGGCGGGACCGTCGTCACCGTCCCCGGGCACGAGGAGGCCTTCAAGGTCACCCGCCCCCTCGACCTGGTCCTCGCCGAGGCGGTACTGGCCCGCAGGAGGCTGAACGATGGCTTCTGAGGCGTACCCCCTGCCCCGGGTCGGCATCGGCACCGACATCCACGCCTTCGAGGACGGCCGGGAGCTGTGGTGCGCCGGCCTGAAGTGGGAGGGCGAGGGACCCGGTCTCGCCGGGCACTCCGACGCGGACGTCGTCGCCCACGCCGCCTGCAACGCCCTGTTCTCCGCCGCCGGCCTCGGCGACCTGGGGCAGCACTTCGGCACCGGGCGGCCCGAGTGGTCCGGCGCGTCCGGCGTGACCCTCCTGACGGAGGCGGCGCGGATCGTGCGGGAGGCGGGCTTCCGGATCGGCAACGTCGCGGTCCAGGTGGTCGGACCCCGTCCGAAGATCGGCAGGCGCAGGGACGAGGCGCAGAAGCTGCTCTCGGAGGCGGCGGGCGCCCCCGTCTCGGTCTCCGGCGCCACCACCGACGGCCTGGGCTTCCCCGGCAGGGACGAGGGCCTCATGGCGGTGGCGACGGCGCTGGTCGTACGGGAGGGGTGAGCGGTCCGGCCCCGTGACGGCGCGGGACCGTGCCGGCCCGGCCGCGCGGCCCCGCCGCGTGCCGGGCCCGCCGCGCGGGCGCGACCGGCCCCCGCCGGGCCGGCGTGACATACGTCGTCGAAACCGCCGGACGCACCGCGCACGCCTCCGCGCCTACTACCCTGGACCCGTGACCATTCGCCTGTACGACACCAGCGCCCGGCAGATCCGTGACTTCACCCCGCTTGAGCCGGGTTGTGTCTCGATCTACCTGTGCGGTGCCACCGTGCAGGCGGCGCCCCACATCGGGCACATCCGCTCGGGACTGAACTTCGACATCATGCGCCGCTGGTTCGAGTACCGCGGCCTGGAGGTGACGTTCATCCGCAACGTCACCGACATCGACGACAAGATCATCGCCAAGTCCGCCGAACAGGACCGCCCCTGGTGGTCCATCGGCTACGACAACGAGCGCGCCTTCGACGACGGCTACCGGGCCCTCGGCTGCCTGCCGCCCACCTACGAGCCACGCGCCACCGGCCACATCACCGAGATGGTCGAGATGATGCGCGGCCTCATCGAGCGCGGGCACGCCTACGAGGCCGACGGCAACGTCTACTTCGCCGTCACCTCGTTCCCGGAGTACCTGAGCCTGTCCAACCAGGAGCTCGACAACCTGCTCCAGCCCTCGGGCGCGGGCGAGACCGGCAAGCGGGACCCGCGCGACTTCGCCATGTGGAAGGCGGCCAAGCCGGGCGAGCCGAGCTGGGAGACGCCGTGGGGCCGCGGCCGCCCCGGCTGGCACCTGGAGTGCTCGGCGATGGCGCACAAGTACCTCGGCAGCGCCTTCGACATCCACGGCGGCGGCCTCGACCTGGTCTTCCCGCACCACGAGAACGAGATCGTCCAGGCCAAGGCCTACGGCGACGAGTTCGCCCGCTACTGGGTGCACAACGCCTGGGTCACCATGAGCGGCGAGAAGATGTCGAAGTCGCTCGGCAACTCGGTGCTCGTCAGCGAGATGGTCAGGCGCTGGCGGCCCGTCGTGCTGCGCTACTACCTCGGCACCCCGCACTACCGCTCGATGATCGAGTACAGCGAGGAGGCCCTGCGCGAGGCCGAGTCCGCGTACGCGCGCATCGAGGGCTTCGTGCAGCGCACCGCGGAACTCGCCGGACGGGCGGTCGAGCCGTCCGCCGAGGTGCCGCCCGCGTTCGCCGAGGCGATGGACGACGACCTGGGCGTCCCGCAGGCGCTCGCCGTCGTGCACACCACCGTCCGGCAGGGCAACAGCGCGCTGGCCGCGGACGACAAGGACGCGGCCGTGGCCCGGCTCGCCGAGGTCCGCGCCATGCTCGGGGTGCTCGGCCTCGACCCGCTGGACCCGCACTGGGCCGGCGAGCGCGAGAGCGGCGAGGACCTGCACGGCGTGGTCGACAGCCTCGTACGCCTCGTCCTCGACCAGCGGGAGGCGGCCCGGGCCCGCAAGGACTGGGCCACCGCGGACGCCATCCGCGACCGGCTGGGCCAGTCCGGCCTGGTCGTCGAGGACGGCCCGCAGGGGCCCCGCTGGAGCCTCGGCCCGCGCTGAGGTACCCCGGGCGACGGCACCCGGGCGCCCGGAGATCGACTGTGCCGTCCGGGCCTCCGGGCGGCACACTGCACAGACGTACGCACACCGGCACCACCCACCACTTCACGGAGACGGATACCTCATGGCCGCGAACAACCGCCGCATGTCCGGCAAGAAGGGCGCGCAGGTCGGCAGCGGCGGCCAGCGGCGCCGGGGCCTGGAAGGCAAGGGTCCGACGCCGCCCGCCGAGATGCGCAAGGGGCACGTCAAGCAGCGCGCGGCCCAGGCGAAGTCGCGGCGCGCCCAGGTGCGCGCCCCGCAGCGGCGCGGCGGCGGCCGCTCCGCGTCCGAGTTCGTCGTCGGCCGCAACCCGGTCGTCGAGGCGCTGCGCGGGGGCGTGCCCGCCTCCACGCTGTACGTGCAGCAGTTCATCGACAACGACGAGCGGGTGCGCGAGGCGCTCCAGCTCGCGGCCGAGCGCGGCGGGATCAACCTCATGGAGGCCCCCCGCCCCGAACTCGACCGCATGACCAACGGCCTGAACCACCAGGGCCTGGTCCTCCAGGTCCCGCCGTACGAGTACGCGCACCCGGAGGACCTGGTCGCGGCCGCCCACGACGAGGGCCGGGACCCGCTGATCGTCGCCCTCGACGGCGTGACCGACCCGCGCAACCTCGGCGCGGTCGTGCGTTCCGTCTCCGCCTTCGGCGGTCACGGCGTCGTCGTGCCCGAGCGGCGCGCCGCCGGCATGACCGCCGGTGCCTGGAAGACGTCCGCCGGTACGGCCGCCCGTACGCCGGTCGCCCGCGCCACCAATCTGACGCGCGCGCTGGAGGCGTACAAGAAGGCCGGGATCGCGGTCGTCGGCCTGGCCGCCGACGGCGAGGCCGAGGTCGGCGACCTGGACGCGCTGGGGGGTCCGGTCGTCATCGTCGTCGGCAGCGAGGGCAAGGGGCTGTCCCGGCTGGTCGGCGAGACGTGCGACGTCCGGGTGCGGATCCCGATGCCGGGCGGTGCGGAGTCGCTCAACGCCGGTGTCGCGGCGGGGATCGTGCTGTACGAGGCGGCGCGCCGACGCCGCTGAACCGGCGTTCGGCGACGTCACCCGAACGGGGGATTCCGGGCGGTCCGGACCCGCTTGACGCGGTCCGGACACTTCCGGCGGGTCAGGGCAGTGTCCTAACGCCGTGTCACTCGGTTAGATGAGTGTGGACACCAGAACACCCCGCACACCCACGGGGGACCGCTCGTCGGGACTCGACGACGCTCCCGCGCTGAGCATGGTGAAGGTGCCGAGCGATCCGGCGCAGGTCATCGTCAATCACGCCAGCTTCCGCGTGCAGCTGGGCGTCTCGGCGCGGCGCGCCCCATCGCCGCGGATCGCACGGCACGCGAGTGCCGCCGAGAACACCGCCCGCATTCCCGTCGTCACCACCGTGGGGGCGACGGGACCGGCCGCCGCCCGCCGCCGTCCCGTCGTCTGGAGCGGCCGGTCCGCCCCGGACGACACCGGCGCCCACCGGCTGCTCCAGGCCGTGCGGCACGGGGGCCTCCGCCACACCGACGAGTCGCTCGCCGGCACCGGGGCCACCCGGGCCGTCCCGCACGCCGGCGGCGGGTACGGCTACGACGACGACCCGGCCACCCAGCCCATCGAGACCCCGTTCGTCGGCGCACAGCGCCGCCACGGCGACGGGCCCCTGCTGCCCCCGATGCGCACGGTCGGCAGCGCCTACGACGAACCCGGCTACGCCCCGGCCCACGACAGCACCGGCCCCTGCGACGCCGTCGCCGAGGACGGGGTCGAGCTCACCGGCCGGCGCGGCAGGCGGCACGGCGACGACCCGGCCCGGCACGCCTACTACCCCGACCGCCGGCTCAACCTCGGCGTCGTCCTGCTCCCGCTGCGCGTCTTCCTCGGCGGCATCTCCGTCTACGCCGGGATGAGCAAGCTGTGCGACCCCCTCTACTTCGAGGGCGGCGAGCGCGGCTCCATGGTCAAGTGGCTGCACACCCTGCACCCGTGGGAAGTCGCCGAGCCGCTGCGGCAGTTCGCCCTCGAGCACCCGATCGGCTCCGGGCTGGCCATCGCCTTCGCCCAGGTCGTCGTCGGGGTCCTGACCGTCCTCGGCTGCTGGCAGCGGGTGGCCGCCGCCGTCGGCGTGACGCTCTCGGCTGCGCTGCTGGTCACCGTCAGCTGGAAGAGCGTCCCCGCCTACGACGCGCCCGACATCATCTACCTCGCCGCCTGGTCGCCGCTGGTCATCGCGGGCGCTCCCGTCTACTCCGTCGACGGCCGCCTCGCGGGCGGTGCCTGGCGCCGGCTGGGCCCCCGCGCCGACCTGTGGGACCTGCGCCGGTACGTCCTGCGTCGCGGCGCCCTGGTGACCGCTCTGGTCTGCGGGCTCACCCTGCTCGTCGGCTCGCTGCTCGGCGGCGCCGTCCGCGACGCCGACCGGGTGGTCGTCCCGGGCCCCGGCGAGGCCCCGCGCAACGAACTCCCGGGCTCCCCGCTGCCGGAGGAGCCCGGCGAGCGCGGCCGGGACGAGGAGAGCCCGTCAGCCTCCACCCCGCCCACCGAGGACGCCTCCTCGGGTCCGGCGAGCCCGTCCGCCGAGACCACCGTCCCCGGGGCGACCCAGGGCGCCGGTGCCGTCACGGGCGCCCCCAGCCAGACCCAGGGCAGCGCCGGCCAGGTCCCGCCCCAGCAGTCCTCCCCGGGCGGGGCGCCGAGCACCAGCTCCGGCCCGACCTCGGGCGGCGGTGCCTCCGGCGGCACCCCGAGCGGGGACGGCGGCGGCTCCTCCGCGGAGTCCGGCCTGGTGGGCGGTCTCCTGGGATAGGGCGGTCTCCTGGGACGGGGCGGTCTCCTGGGACAGGGCGGGAACCGCCCGCGTACGGCAGTGGGGTCCCGCACGGACGACGTGCGGGACCCCACTGCCGTACACGGGCGACCTCGTGTCAGCGGCCCTGCCCGGCCAGTTCCTTCGCGGCCTCCGTCAGGTCCTTCGCGGTGTCGATCGCCCGCCAGTAGGAACCCTGGGGGATCGGGAAGCCGGCCAGGCGCCGCTCACGGGCGAGATGCGGGAACGTGGTGCGTTCGTGGTCGCCGCGCTCGGGCAGCAGGCCGGCGAACCCGGGGGAGAAGACGTACACACCCGCGTTGATCTCGAAGGTCGACGGCGGGGCCTCGATGAAGTCGGTGATGTGCCCGAAGCCGTCCGTGCGCACCGCGCCCCACGGGATGCGCGGGCGGGCCAGGGCGAGGGTCGCGACGGCGTCCCGCTCGGTGTGGAAGTCCGCCATGTCCCGGAGCGAGAAACGGGTCCAGATGTCGCCGTTGGTGGCGTACCAGGGCCGGTCCGGGTGCGGAAGGCGCGCGGCGGCGTACTTCAGGCCGCCACCGCGGCCGAGGGGTTCCGTCTCGACGACGGTGGTGACGGAGAGGGGCAGGTCGGCGGTCTCCAGCCACTGCTGCAGCACCTCGGCGAGGTGGCCGCAGGAGACCACCACGTCCGTCACGCCCTCCTCGGCGAGCCAGGAGAGCTGATGGCCGATGATCGGGGTTCCCGTGCCGGGGATCTCGACCATCGGCTTGGGCCGGTCGTCGGTGTACGGACGAAGCCGGGAGCCCTGGCCACCGGCCAGGACCACGGCTTGTACGGGGCGGGACTCGGCACGCGGATCGGTCATGCCCGAACTGTACGCGGCGCCGCGGGAACGACGGCGGCGCGGAGGCCGGCGCCCGTCCGCCGCCGGCGGACGGGGCCCGGGAACGGTGCGCGGGCCGCGGGGGGTTCGTCGCTCGGCGGTGTCCGTGGCCCGGGTGGTCGGTGCGGGGTGGTGCGCGGAGCAGCCGGTGGCCGGTGTCCGGCGGCGCCCGCGGCCCGGGTCAGCGCTCGGCGGTGACGACGCCGGAGGCGAAGGAGGTGTCGCAGACCGGACGGGCGTAGGACTGGGCCTTGGTGGGGCCGTACACGCGGACCGCGGCCCTGCCGAGGGAGCGGGCGATGGACGCGCAGTGCTTCGCCAGCGACGGGCGGTCGTTCACGGCCTGCTGGAGGTGGGTGAGCGCCACGCCCGGGTTCTCCTCCTGCAGTTCGACCAGCAGCGTGTCGCGCAGCACCTCGTGCGGCGCGCGGGTGCCGGCCCGCGACGAGGCGCCGGAGGCCGCGGTGTCCGCCGCCGTGAGCACGGGGCTCGAGGGGGTCCCCGACCAGTTGACCCCTGCGACCGCGAGGGTCCCGGAGAGCACCAGGACGACGGGCAGGACGAGGGCGAGGGAGCGGCCGATCCGGCGGGCGGGGCCCCGGCCGCGTCGCGTCTGAGGGTTAGTGGAGTGCTTCACGCGAGTGAGGGTAGCGCCCGGTAGCGGCAGTGAAACATTCCGTCACCGGTACGAGGGACAAGGAGCCCTCGATCCCATATCGGCATGTTGACGCACGTGCTCGAAATGACCGGTGTGCCAGGGTATTTCGACCACGCGGAGGGGCCCCGCAGCAGTCTGCGGGGCCCCTCCGGAGAACGGTGTCAGTCGGACAGGCGCGCACCGGTCGACGTCGAGAACACGTGGGTCTCGCCCCCGCGCGGCACGACGTGCAGCTGGCTGCCCTTCTCCGGGACGTCACGGCCGCCGACGCGGACCACGAGGTCCTTGGACTCGCCGTCGAGCTGGGCGGTGCCGTAGACGAACGCGTCGGAGCCCAGCTCCTCGACGACGTTGACGGTGACCGCGAGGCCCTGGTCGGAGCCGGCGCCGGCCACGTCGAAGTGCTCCGGGCGGATACCGACGGTGACCGTCTTGTCGGTGGCGGAGGCCAGCGCGTCGCGCTGCACCGGCACCACCGAGTTGCCGAACTTCACGCCGCCGTCGGCGATCGGGACCTCGACCAGGTTCATGGCCGGGGAGCCGATGAAGCCGGCGACGAAGAGGTTCGCGGGCTTGTCGTACATGTTGCGCGGGGTGTCGACCTGCTGGAGCAGACCGTCCTTGAGGACCGCGACCCGGTCGCCCATGGTGAGGGCCTCGACCTGGTCGTGGGTGACGTAGACGGTGGTGATGCCCAGACGGCGCTGGAGCGACGCGATCTGCGTACGGGTCGACACACGGAGCTTGGCGTCCAGGTTGGACAGCGGCTCGTCCATGAGGAACACCTGCGGCTCACGCACGATGGCGCGGCCCATGGCGACACGCTGGCGCTGACCACCGGAGAGCGCCTTCGGCTTGCGGTCCAGGTACTCGGTGAGGTCGAGGATCTTCGCGGCCTCCTCGACCTTCTGCCGGATCTCCGCCTTGTTGACGCCGGCGATCTTGAGCGCGAAGCCCATGTTGTCGGCGACCGTCATGTGCGGGTAGAGCGCGTAGTTCTGGAACACCATGGCGATGTCCCGGTCCTTGGGCGGCAGGTGGGTGACGTCGCGGTCGCCGATGCGGATGGCGCCGCCGTTGACGTCCTCGAGCCCCGCGAGCATGCGGAGCGAGGTGGACTTGCCGCAGCCGGACGGGCCGACGAGGACGAGGAATTCGCCGTCCGCGATCTCGATGTCCAGGGCGTCGACGGCGGGCTTGGTGGAGCCGGGGTAGACCCGGGTCGCCTTGTCGAACGTGACAGTGGCCATGGTGAATGGTCCCCTTCTACCGGCAGGAACGTGCCGGACGATCCGAGTAGGAAGGCGGTGCCACGACGGGTGTTTCCGTGGTGGTGTGGTCCACGTGGGTGAACTGGCTCAGGACCGTACCTGGCGTTCACCTGGTCTGTCAGTACTTCGCGGGCCGTGAATTTCACGGGAACTTTCGCTCCCGGGGGTTACCGCCCGGTTTCCGGCGAGGTCCGCGCCGCCGGCGCGCGTGGCGCGACGCCCGCCCGCGTACGGCGCGACGCCCGCCCGCGCAGGGTCCAACACCCGTGCGCGCAGGGTCCAACACCCGTGCGCGCAGGGTCCAACACCCGTGCGCGCAGGGCTCGACGCCCGCGCGCGTACCGGCCGGCCAGTACCGTCGCCGCCGTCGCGACCGCCTGCCGCAGGGCCGCCGGGCCCAGCACCTCCGCCTCGACGCCCAGCCGGAGCAGGCCGCCCGTCGCCACCGGCTCCGACCCGACGGCGAGTCCCACCTCCACCCAGCCCTCCCCGTCGGGCGGCCCGGCGTCCGCGAGCGCCCCTGCCCCCGCCGCCCCGAACCGGATCGGCGGCAGCTTCCGGCCGCGCGGCGAGAGCCGCAGCCGGGCGGTACCGAGGCCGGGGCCACCACCTGCGGCCACGCGATCGCCCACCCGACCGGGACGACCGGCGCCTTCGCCGGAACGGAGCCGGTCAGCGGCCGGGCCGGCACCTTCGTACTGGAGGAGCGGGGACGCCTCGAAGCCGACGGGAGCGTCCGCTGCTCGTTCCAGGCCGTCGAGGGCTCGGGCACCGAGGGGCTGACGGGACCGCGCGGAGCGGGCGGGGGAGCACTCCCCGAAACGCGTGGCCCGGCGAAAGCCGCACTGTGTACAGTGGACCAGCCTTCGCGCGCGCCGCGCGGTGCCTCCTTAGCTCAGCTGGCCAGAGCAACGCACTTGTAATGCGTAGGTCGTCGGTTCGAATCCGACAGGGGGCTCCACCTCGTCCCGGGCCGGAACGTCCTCCGGCCCGGGTCCTTCATGTCGTACGGCCGCGCAGGCGGCGGGCGATCTCCAGGTCCTGGTCGTCCGGCGGACGGCCGTCCTCGATCTCCCACAGGCAGTTCTGCAGCACCCGCCCGTACGTCCACGCGCGCGCCCGCGCGCGGTCCAGGCCCAGGACGTCGGTCATGGCGTCGAGGCGCCAGCCGATGTCGTCGGCGTCGAAGTTGTTGGCCAGGGCGGGCCACAGGTCGAACCCGGGGTCGCCGGCCAGCGGCTTGGGGTCGATGGCGAGCCAGGGAGCGCGGTCGGCGGCGAGGACGTTCTCGTCGTGCAGGTCCCAGTGGAGCAGGCGGTCGCCGGGCCGGTCCGCGACCTCCCGCACGGCGGCGGCGCAGTCGGCGATCAGGCGGCGGACCGCCGGGTCCGGGACGCGCCGCAGGGCCCGGGGCGTCCGTTCCAGCATGGCGGCGGCGATGTCGCGGAGGTGGCGCATGCCCTCGGGCGCGGGAGTGGTGTGGAGGTGGGCGAGCAGGCGGGCGATCACCAGGACGCCCTCGTGGACGTCGGGCCGGTGCGCGAGCATCCGGGAGGCGTCGAGGCGTTCCAGGAGCATGGTGCCGGTGGGCTCGTCGTGGTCGAGCAGGCGGACCGCCCCGTCGCCGTTCCACAGGCGCAGGGCGACCGGTTCGCCCTCGCTCTCGTGGTCGCGGATCTGGAGTTTGAGCACCGCCGGTGTGCCGTCCGCGCGGTCGACGGGGAGGACCAGGGCGCTCACGCCGTGCATGGGCGCGCCGGTGACGCGCAGGTCCCAGCGGTGCAGGAAGTCCGCTGTCAGGTCCGGCAGGGCGGCGATGAACGCCCGGCCCGCCTCCTTGTTGAACTTCTCCTGGGAGGCGGCGAGTTCCTCGGGGATGTCGATCACCTCCCGCACGGTAGCGGCGTACGGCGGCCCGGTCAGGTGAATTCCGGGACCGCCCCGCGGCTCCGGGACGACCTTGCCGGTCGTGCCCCGGTTCCGCAGGGCCCGGTGCGCTGCGCCGGCCTCGGCGAGCGGGAAGCGGATGGCGTGCGGGGCAGTTCCCCCGTGGCCGTGCGGCCGGGCCGGGTCGCCCGTCACCGCTCCCGCTCCTGGGCCTCAGGCGTGCTCGAGACCGACCTCGTGCCGGCCGAGGGCGAGGGATACGGCCGTCAGGGCGCTGTTGAAGGAGACCTCCGAGAGCACGCCCGGCGCGGCGACCTGGTCCCCGGCGAGGTAGACGCCGTCGCCGCGGTCGACGGCGGGCCGGTCGCGCCAGCTGGTGCCGGGCAGGTCCACGGCGCCGGTACGGCCGTTCGCGAGCGCGTCACGCCGCCAGGTGACCCGGTCCCGCCAGCCCTCGAAGGCCAGGTCCAGCAGTTCCTCCGCGCGGGCGGCGCCGTCCGCCCTGGACTCGTGCGGGGCGATGGGGATCTGTCCCTGGATCAGCTGCTCCCCGGCCGGGGCGAGGGTGCGGTCCTGGGCGGTGAACCGCTCCAGCCAGCCCGGCGCGTCCAGGTCGGACACCGCGAACGCGTCGCCGCGCCGGGTGCGTACGGCCAGGTCGACCAGGACGGTACGGCCGCTGGGCCAGGTCAGCGAGGGGTCGCCGAGGAGGCGGCGGGCGGCGTCGAGCGAGGTGGCGACGACGACCGGACCGCCGGTGGGCACCGCCTCGACGCGGGACAGCGTCTCCATCCGCACGCCCAGGTTCCAGGCGCGGGCGGCCATCCGGTCGATCAGCCTGCCCCAGCCGCCGCGCGGGTAGGTCGCCTCGGGGGGCAGCTTGGTGGCGCGCCGCAGGCGTTCGTACACGAACGCGGCGGACAGGGAGCCCGGGTCGTGGTGGAAGAGCGCGACCGCGGCGTAGTGGGCGGCGGCCCGCGCGCCCGCCTCGCCGGCGATCCCGGTGGCCCAGGTGAGGAAGTCGGTGTCGACGGGTGCCGCGGCACCGCCGCGGCGCAGCAGTTTCAGCATGGCCAGGGGCGGGGTGCGGCGCAGCGCGCCCCGGTGGCGCAGCCGCAGCCGGGCCGCCTCCAGGGGCGGGATCGGGGCGAGCGGTCCGACGAGGCCGCGCCGGCGGAGCCAGGTCCAGTGCGGGCCGCCGTTGTAGAGGGCGTGCGGTCCGTCGTTCGTCCGGTACGGGCCCTCGGCGGTGCGGGCGCGGCCGCCCAGGGTGTGGTGGGCCTCGTGCACGGTGACCTCGGCGCCTGCCTCCGCCGCGGTGATGGCCGCGGTGAGTCCGGCGAAGCCGCCGCCGATGACGGTGATGCGGTGCATGGCTGGGGTCTCCTTCGGTCGGGTCGCCGTCCGGCCGGTTCCGGTGCCGGCTGTCCGGGGGGAGGACGGACCGGGCGCGCCGGTATGTGACACGAGCGGAGGTTTTCGCAGGTCAGGTGGATTGTCAGTGGCGGGGGGCAGCATGGGGGCATGGCGAGGAGAGCGGTGGGCGGTCCGGGAGTGAAGGAGGCACGGCGCCCCGGGCTGCGGCTGCCCGCGCTGGAGCGGTACCAGGGGGGCGGGCTGGAGCCGGACGGGGACTACGACGGGCTGGAGTTCCGGGAGGCGGACCTCGCCGGGCAGGACGGCGGCGGGGCGCGTTTCATGGACTGCGCGCTGACGGGGTGCGCGCTGGACGGGACGCGGCTGTCCCGGGCCCGGGTGCTGGACTCCGCCCTGGCCGGGGTGCGGGGGGTGGGCACGGACCTGGCCGAGGCGACCCTGCGCGACGTCGAGCTGACCGACGCGCGCCTGGGCGGGACGCAGCTGCACGGGGCGGTGCTGGAGCGGGTGCTGATCCGCGGCGGGAAGATCGACTTCCTGAACCTGCGCGCGGCCCGGCTCAAGGACGTCGTCTTCGAGGGCTGTGTGCTGGTCGAGCCGGACTTCGGCGGGGCGCGGCTGGAGCGGGTGGAGTTCGCGGGCTGCGCGCTGAAGGGCGCGGACCTCACCGGGGCCACCCTCACGGACGTGGATCTGCGGGGCGCCGCTTGCCTGGAGATCGCGCGGGGCGTGGACCGGCTGTCGGGCGCGGTGATCAGCACGTCCCAGCTGCTGGACCTGGCCCCGGTGCTGGCGGGTGAGCTGGGAATCAGGGTGGAGGGGTGAAGGGGCGGGGGCTCCGGGGCTGCTTCAGGCGGGGATGACGGGCCTGGAGGGTCCAGATCGCCGGGTTCTCGGCGAGGTCCTCGTGCAGGTCGGTCAGGTCGGCGAGGAGGTCGTGCAGGAAGTCGCGGGCCTCGCGGCGGAGTTCGGCGTGGGAGAAGGTCAGCGGGGGCTCGGCCGCCGGGAGCCACTCCGCCTCGATGTCCACCCATCCGAAGCGGCGCTCGAACAGCAGGCGGTCGGTGGACTCGGTGAAGTCCAGTTCCGCCCGCTGGGGCCGGGAGGCGCGGGAACCCGCCGGGTCCCGGTCGATCCGCTCCACGATGTCGCACAACGCCCAGGCGAAGTCGAGCACCGGCACCCAGCCCCAGGCCGTGGACAGCTCCCGGTCCGACTCGGTGTCGGCGAGATAGACGTCACCGCAGAACAGGTCGTGCCGCAGGGCGTGGACGTCCGCGTGGCGGTAGTCGGTCTGCGGCGGGTCGGGAAACCGGTTGGAGAGGGCGTAGCCGATGTCGAGCACGGGTGTGATGGTGTCACGCCGCGCCACCCCGGCGGGCCCGGCGCCGGTGGCGGGCGGGCCGGCGCGCGCCCCCATAGGATCGTGGGGTGCGCCCGTGCCGGCCCCGCCGCCTCCGGTCCCTGACCGTCGCCGTGCTGCTGACGGCGGCGGTGACCGGGTGCGGGGACGCCTCCGGTGTCCCGCCCGGTGGGTCCGGCGCGGGGGACCCGTACTTCCCCGGGGCCGGCAACGAGGGGTACGACGTCACCCACTACGCTCTCGACCTCGCCTACGACCCCGGCGCCCACCGGCTCGCCGGCACCGCGACGGTCACCGCCCGGGCGACCCGGGACCTGTCCGCGCTCAACCTCGACCTCGAGGGCCTGGACGTCGAGCGGGTCACCGTCGACGGAGCGAGCGCCCGCTGGAGCCGCGCCGGGCAGGAGCTGACCGTCCGCCCGCGCGGCGGACTCGCCTCGGACACCCGCTTCCGCGTCGCCGTCCGCTACTCCGGCGGCCCGGTGACCGTCACCGATCCGGACGGTTCGAGGGAGGGCTGGCTGCGCACCGCCGACGGGGCGCTGGCGCTGGGGCAGCCCACGGGGTCGATGGCGTGGTTCCCGGGCAACCACCACCCCTCCGACAAGGCGACGTACACCCTCGCGGTGACCGTGCCGAAGGGGCTGCGCGCGGTGTCCAACGGGGAGCCGGCCGGCGCGCGGACGAAGGGGGACCGCACGACCCACCGCTGGCGCGTCGGCGATCCGATGGCGAGCTACCTCGCCACCCTCGCCATCGGCCGCTACGAGATCCGCCGCACCACGACCGCCGGCGGGCTGCCCGTCCACACGGCCGTCGACCCCCAGCAGGCGGCGGCGAGCCGCGAGGTCCTGGCACGGCTCCCCGAGGTGCTGGCGTGGGCGGAGCGGACCTTCGGCCCGTACCCCTTCTCCTCGGCGGGCGCGATCGTCGAGCGGCCCGGGGACGCCGGATACGCCCTGGAGACCCAGAACCGTCCCGTCTTCCCCGGCGCCCCCGGCATCGGGCTGCTCGTCCACGAGATCGCCCACCAGTGGTACGGCAACTCCGTCACCCCCAGGACCTGGCGGGACATGTGGCTCAACGAGGGCTTCGCGACGTACGCGGGGCTGCTCTGGCAGGAGGAGCACGGCGGCCCCACCGCGCAGCGGACCTTCGACGCGCTGTACGCCGGCCGGTACTTCCCGGACGCGGAGACCAACGAGGCGCTCTGGTCCTTCCCACCGGCCGAGCCGCCGGACGCGGCGCACATCTCCGCCACGCCCGTCTACTGGCGCGGCGCGATGGTCCTGCACCGGATCCGGCAGACGGTCGGCGACGGCGCCTTCCGGGCCCTGCTGCGGGGCTGGGCGCGCGAACACCGCCACGGCAACGCCGGAACCGGCGACTTCACGGCCTACGTGGAGAGGTCGGCGCCGGACGAGGACTTCGGCGCCCTCTGGGCGGACTGGCTGTACGGGGAGGGAAGGCCGCAGCGGCCCTGAGCCGGGCCGGTGCGCGCCGGAGCCCCCGGCCCGTCCGGCTCTCTGCCGGCGGGCCGGGGGCTCCGGACGCGGAGGACGGGTGTCCGTCAGACGTTCACACCGAAGTCCTGGGCGATGCCCACCAGGCCCGAGGCGTAGCCCTGGCCGACCGCGCGGAACTTCCACTCCGCGCCGTTGCGGTACAGCTCGCCGAAGACCATGGCGGTCTCGGTGGCCGCGTCCTCCGACAGGTCGTAACGGGTGATCTCGGCGCCGCCGGCCTGGTTGACGATGCGGATGTAGGCGTTGCGCACCTGGCCGAAGTTCTGGCTGCGGTTCTCGGCGTCGTAGATCGACACCGGGAACACGATCTTGTCGATGTCGGCCGGGAGGGCGGCGAGGTTGACGTTGATCGCCTCGTCGTCGCCGGCGCCCTCACCGGTGCGGTTGTCACCGGTGTGGACGATGGTGTTGTCCGGGGTCTGCTTGTTGTTGAAGAACACGAAGTGGGCGTCCGAGTAGACCTTGCCCTGCGTGTTGACCGCGATCGCCGAGGCGTCGAGGTCGAAGTCCGTGCCGGTGGTGGTGCGGACGTCCCAGCCGAGGCCCACGGTGACGGCGGTCAGGCCCGGAGCCTCCTTGGTGAGCGAGACGTTGCCACCCTTGGACAGGCTTACAGCCATTGTTGGGAGTCCCTTCCTTCGTTTACGTACGGCTAGAAGCTACAGCTACCACCTTGAACGCGGATGGGGGTGCGCGAGGTTCCTGGTCCCTTTGCTTTCTTTACCCGGATGCGTGATCGGGCGGTCCGGAGCGCGTGTTCCGGGATCGCGCGGCCCGGAATATTCGGATGACGTGGACCGGTCAGAGGCGGGAACCTGTACGGCATGTCCGGTCCCCATGTCATCCGCGGCTCCGTCTCGCTGCCCGAGGCCGAGCTCATGTGGCGTTTCTCGCGGTCGTCCGGGCCGGGCGGGCAGCACGTGAACACCAGCGACTCCCAGGTGGAGCTGCGCTTCGACCTGGCCCGCACCGAGGCGCTGCCCGAGGTGTGGAAGCAGCGGGCGCTCGAGCGGCTGGCCGGGCGGCTGTCCGGCGGGGTGGTCACCGTGCGCGCCTCCGAGCACCGCTCGCAGTGGCGCAACCGCGAGACCGCCGCCGTGCGCCTCGCCGCGCTGCTCGCTGAGGCCACCGCGCCCCCGCCCAGGCCCCGCAGGCCGACCCGTGTCCCGCGCGGCATCAACGAGCGCCGGCTGCGGGAGAAGAAGCAGCGCTCCGAGAGGAAACGGGGGCGCTCCGCGCGGGACTGGGGGTGAGCGGGACGCGCCGCCCCGCGCGCTCAGCCCAGGTCCAGCACGCCCACCGTCTCGCTCCCGGAGACCTCCCCGTTCTTGCGGAAGCCCAGACCCAGGTAGAAGCCCTCGGGGCCGTTGTCGCCCGGCTCCCAGGTGACGTAGAACTCGGTCGTGCCGCGGCGGCGGAGCTCCTCGGCCACCGACCGCACGGCGAACCGGCCGTACCCCTTGCCCTGCTCCTCGGCCGAGATGTTCAGCCGCCACAGGCCGGAGCGGACGACGCTGCCGCCGTCCCGGGGCCAGTCGATGTCCAGGAAGGCCATCAGGAAGCCGACGGCGCGGTCGCCGTCCACGATCAGGCGGGGCCAGGCGGTGCCGGGACGGACGTAGGCCTCGGCGAGCGACTTCACGACCGGGGCGACCGCGAATTCCTGGTCGGGACGGACGCGTATACCGAGGGCGGCGTCGAGGTTCTTCGGGGTGATCTCTTCGAGGCGGAGTGCCGTAGTCGTTGTCACCGGGGCACCCTAGGCGCGGAATTACCGCCTCGTAAAAGGGATTTCGGGCCGCGGAAGGGCAAAGTCCGCGCCTCGTTCAGCCCAACTGCCGGTAACGGCCCCGGAAATACGTCAGCGGACCGTCCTCGGCGCTCGGTACCCGGGCCGTCAGGACGCGGCCGATCACCAGCGTGTGGTCCCCGGCCGGCACCCGCTGCTCGGTCCGGCACTCCAGGGTCGCCAGGGCGCCGCCCACCAGCGGGGCCCCGCTGTGCTCGCCGCGCCGGTACGGGACGTCCGCGAACAGCAGCCGGTCGCTGACGCGGCCCTTCATCGCGAAGCGGCCCGCGATCTGCCGCTGGCTCCCGGCCAGCACGGACACCGCCCACAGCGGCTGTTCCTCGAGCAGTTCGTCCATGCGGGAGCCGTTGCGCAGGCTGACCAGCACCAGCGGCGGGTCCAGGGAGACCGACAGGAACGCGGTCGCCGTCATGCCGACGTCCTCGCCGGCCGGCGCCCCCGGGTCGTCCGGGTCCAGTGGCGGCTCCTGCGCGGTCACCAGGACCACGCCCGCGGCCAGACGGGACATGGCGGCTCGGAACTCGTCGTTGCTCACCCCCTCAGCATGCCGGGCGGTGGACGCCGAGGTGATCGCGGAGGGGGTGGCGGGAGTGTTCGGCACGCCGGAAACGCTAATCTCCGCTTCACGGGTCCCGCATCGGCCCCCGGCCCGATCCGGGTCCTAGGACCCGGGCCCGAGCCGGGCGCGGGTCCTGCACAACCGTCACAAAAAATGCGTTCGGTAAACGCGCGGGAGAAGTGCGGAAAGATCCCGCAATTGTTCACGTTCGGCTGTGACTTGAGTCACAGGAGACGGGAATTGTTGACCCTGTGTACCGAGTGGGCAGCGCGCTGTGATTCAGTGGCGGGAAGCTGCTGGGACGATACGCCGAAGAGAACCCTTGATTCGCTGCGAGGTCTCGGGGGGAGGGCGAGGATGGAGACCGAGTCGGAGCCCTACGTCCGTCTTGCGTCGCTGCGCAAACTGCACCAGGCCATGGCCGACATGAACACGGCCCGCAGCCTGGCGGACACGTTGCAGACGGTCGCCGACGGCGTCGTGGACGCCCTCGGGTACGAGCTGGCGTGCGTCAACCTCGTACGCCCCGACGGCGATCTGGTGGCCGCCGCCCTGGCCGGGAACGCCGCCGCCGAGGCCCTCATCACCGGCCGGGTCGGCTCCCGCGACTCCTGGGACCGCCGCCTGACCATGGGCCAACGCTGGGGCGACCTGATCTTCATACCGCACTCCGAGGGCTGGGTCCTCGACGACGACGACGTCCCGCAGTGGCACACCGACGGGCCCGCCCCCCGCTTCGAGGACGAGTGGCACCCCGCCGACCGCCTCTTCGCCCCCATGTACGCCCCCGGCCCGCAGGGCGGCGGCAACTCCGGCGAACTGGTCGGCGTGCTCTCCGTGGACCGCCCGCGCAACGGCCGGAGGCCCGGCGCCTGGGGCCGTGAGGCGCTCCAGATGTACGCCTTCCAGGCCGCCATCGCGATCAGCAACGCCCGGCTGCGCGCCAACATGCAGCGGGCCCTGGTCCGTCTCGAGCGCGAGCAGCAGGCGCTGCGGGCCAGCGAGGAGAGTTTCCGGCAGGCCTTCGAGTACGCCCCCTCCGGCATGGCCATCGCCGAGATGGGCGGCGACCAGCACGGCCGGATCCTGCGCACCAACGACGCCCTGTGCCGGCTGCTCGGCCGCCCCGCCTCCGCGATGCGCCGCTACGCCTTCTCCGACCTCGTCCACCCCGAGGACATAGGCACCCTGCTGCGCACCTCCGCCGAGGGAGGCCGCGCCGAGCTGCGCCTGGGCCGCCGCGACGGCACCTACGTCTGGGTCTCCCTGCGCAACTCCGTCGTCGCCGACGCCGCCGACGGGCCCCGCTTCCTGCTCACCCACGTCGAGGACATCGAGGAGCGCAAGCGCCGCGAGCTCCAGCTCGCCCACCGCGCCTCCCACGACTCGCTCACCGGACTGCCGAACTCCGCCGAGCTGCGGGCGCGGCTGTCCGCCCGGCTGTGCCGGCAGCCGCCGCACAGCGGGCTGCCCGCCGCCGTCGACTCCATGGCCCCCTACGAGTCCTTCGACTCCCACGACGCCGCCTACGGCCCGCCCGCCTTCGACCGGGGGCACGACTTCGACTTCCCGCCGGGCAGCGACGGGTACGACGGCTACGACCACCACGAGCACACCGTCGCGCCCGTCTCGGACTTCGACGACGGCACCAAGGGGCTCGCGGTGCTCTTCTGCGACCTCGACGGCTTCAAGTCCATCAACGACCGGTTCGGGCACAACGCGGGTGACGCGGTCCTCATCGAGGTCGCCCGCCGGCTCGGCAACGGCGTACGGGACGGCGACACCGTCGCCCGGCTCGGCGGCGACGAGTTCGTGATCCTCGCCGACGGGCTCGGCCGGGCCGACGCCCAGGACCTCGCCGTACGGCTGCGCAACGAGATCATCCAGCCGATCCGGGCCGAGGGGCGGGCCGTCCGGGTCGGGGCCAGCTTCGGCATCGGCTGGGCGCAGTGCGGGATGACGGCGGACGAAGTGTTGAAGTCCGCCGACGAGCGGATGTACGTCGAGAAACGATCTCGTCCCAAACAGCACAGACGCGCGGGATGAGCCGCAGGTCAGCGAGCCGGTGCGGTCTGCGTCACCCTTTCAGGCCACCGGAAGCCGGTAGGCTCGGCCTCTCACCCCACGTACCGCACCCGATCCGCAGCTAGGAGCACCAAGGGATGACGCCCGGCAACAACGGAGCGAGCACGCCCGAGGACGACGACCCGTTCGGCTACCTCTACGCCGACGGCCAGGCCAACGGGGCCCAGCCGCCGTCCGGGGGTTACGGCTACCCGAACTCGGTCAACCGGGTGCGGCCGGTCGGGACCCGTCAGTACGGCCAGCAGACCTTCGCCGCGCAGGCACCGCCGCAGGGCGCCTACGGCCAGCCGAGCGCCCACTACGCCGCCCCGGAGACGCTGCCCGGCGCCACCACCACCCAGTCCCCGCAGCCGGGGCACGGCGGGCGCGGCGGGCGGGGCGGCAGCCGGGGCCGCGGCCCGAACACCAGGGGCCTCCTCGTCGGCGCGATCGCCGTGCTCGCCGCGGTCGTCATCGGCATCGGCGTGGCCATGGTCAGCGGCGACGACGAGGACGGCGGCGGCAGCCAGGCCGACTCCACTCCGACCCAGGGCCAGAACGACACCGAGCCGAGCCCGTCGGGGAGTAAGAGCGCGGAGGACGAGGTCGAGCTGCCGACCATCGACGCGAAGGCGCTCCGTCTCGACGGCGGTGCCGCTCTCGCCTCGGACGTCGAGGGCGCGCAGTCCGACGGCGGCATCTATGTGACCAACCTCAACCAGCCGGGTTCCACGGTCACCTGGACCGTCAACGGCATCCCGAAGGACGGCGCCTACACCGTCTTCGTGCGCTACAGCACGACCGACGACCCCCAGTCGATGACGCTCACCGTCAACGGCAAGCCCTTCGGCACCAAGCTGAACATGGACAACTGGGCCGGCGCCAAGGACGGCGACTTCTCCAAGGGCTGGACCAAGACCTTCGCCTGGCCGACTCTCAACAAGGGCACCAACACCATCTCGGTCTCCTGTGCCGACGGCGACAAGTGCAACGTCCTGCTGGACCAGCTGTGGCTGAAGCAGGGCCGGGTCAAGGACTGACCTGCCCTACGCCGGATTCGCAGCGCTGATGCAGCGCAGTTCCGGCGGCAAGCGTCCTAGTCGTCTCTGCCCGAGAGTGATGGCTGAAAAGTGCCATCGAGTGGCGGGATATGCAATCTTGTTCACATCGCTTGGACTGCAACGCGCCCAAGCAGTTCCTTGTAACTTCCCCGGTCGAAGTCGCCGGCCGTCGGGGACAGGACCGTGGCCGCCGACAGGGCCGTCGCCCGGGCGAGGCGGTCGGGCCAGGGGCGGTGTTCCACCAGGGCGGAGAGCAGGCCGGCGACGGCCGAGTCGCCGGCGCCGGTCGGGTTGCCGTCCAGCCGGGACGGAGGGGCCGCGTGCCAGTGGCCCTCGGGGCCCAGCGCCAGGAGGCCCTCCGCGCCCAGGGAGGCGACCACCGTGCGGGCGCCGCGCCGGCGGGCGTCCTGGGCGGCGCGCAACGGCTCGTGGAAACCGGTGAGTTCGGCCAGTTCCCCGGCGTTCGGCTTGAGGATGTCGGGGCGGCTGGCCACCCCCCGGCGCAGTGCCGCCCCGCTGGTGTCCAGGAGGACCGGAACCCCGGCCGCGCGGGCGGTGCGGACCAGTCCCGCGTAGGCGCCCACCGGGACCCCCGGCGGCAGGCTGCCGCACAGGGCCACCGCCGAGGCGGAGGTCAGCAGATCCTCGTAGACCTCCTGGAAGGCGGACCACTCGGCGTGGTCGACGGTGGGGCCGGGCTCGTCGAGCCGGGTGGTGCCCCCGGACCGCTCGTCGAGCACCGTGACGGTGCGCCGGGTCGTGCCGGCCACCGGGACCAGTGCGTCCACCAGGCCCGGGACCTCGGTGAGCCGCTCCCGCAGGATCCGGCCCGTCGTGCCGCCGGCGAAGCCGGTGACCGTCACCTCGTGGCCGAGGGCGGCGAGCACGCGGGCCGCGTTGACGCCCTTGCCGCCGGGGCGTTCCGCGACCTCGGTGACCCGGTGGGAGCTCCCCGGCCGCAGGGACGGTACGCGATGGGTGATGTCGAGAGCGGTGTTCAGCGTGACCGTGAGGATCACCGGGCCGACCTCCCCCTCTTGCCTGCGCTCGCCGTGTGTGCCGGGGTCACGATCATGCCAAACGGACGGCGGCCGGCCCACCCCCCGGACCGGCCGCCGTCCGCCGAGTGCTGGAGAAATCAACCCAGTTGGGGATCAACCACCCATTCTCCCCGGCGCATCACGCCCACCAGGTCGAAGGCGGCGTCCAGGACGACCAGGTCGGCGTCCTTGCCGGGTTCCAGCGAGCCGATCCGGCCGTCCAGGCCGAGCAGCCGCGCCGGGTTGGTGGAGATCGCGGCGACGACGTCCTCGACGGGCAGCCCGTCGACCGTCACCGCCCGCTTGAAGGCGCGGTCCAGGGTGAGCGTGGAGCCGGCGATCGAGCCGCCCTCCACCAGCCGGGCCACGCCGTCCGCGACCTCGACCTCCATCGGGCCCAGCATGTAGCGGCCGTCGCCGAAGCCCGCGGCGTCCATCGCGTCGGTGATGAAGGCGACCCGGGCGGCGCCCGCGTGGTGGAACGCGAGCCGGAGGGCGGCCGGGTGCAGATGCGTACCGTCGTTGATCAGCTCGACGGTGACCCGCTCGTCCTCCAGCAGGGCGGTGATCGGGCCGGGGGCGCGGTGGCCGAGCGGCGGCATCGCGTTGAAGAGGTGGGTGGCGACGGTGGCGCCCGCGTCGATGGCCAGGAGCGTCTGCTCGTACGTGGCGTCCGTGTGCCCGACGGCCGCGATCACGCCGTGCTCGGCCAGCAGCCGTACGGAGTCCAGGCCGCCGGGCAGTTCGGTGGCCAGCGTCATCATCCGCGCGTGGCCGTGCGCGGCGTCGATCAGCTTGCGGACCTCGGCCGGGTCGGGGTCGCGCAGCAGGTCCTCGTTGTGCGCGCCCTTGCGGCACGGGGAGATGAACGGCCCCTCGAAGTGGATGCCGGCGATCTCGCCCTGCTGGGCCAGTTCCGCCAGCATCCCGGCGTGCCGGGCGAGGAAGTCCAGGTCGCCGGTGACGGCGGAGGCGACGAGCGTGGTGGTGCCGTGCCGGCGGTGGGTGCGGACGCCCTGGAGGACGTCCTCGGCGGTGCCGCCGGCGAAGGAGCCGCCGCCGCCGCCGTGGTTGTGGATGTCGACGAAGCCGGGGACCACCCAGTGGCCGCTCACGTCGACGACGTCGGCCTGTCCGGGGGTGGTGTCCGCGATCCGGGTGCCGTCGACGATCACACGGCCGTCGTCCACGGTCCCGGTGGGCAGGACCACCCGGGCACCGGCGAGAACCTTGGTGGGGGCCATCAGGTGGTTACCTCCGAGGGGTCTGAGGGGGCCGAGGGGGCCGGGGGAGCTGGGGAGGCCGGGGGATCCGGGAGGACCGGGGAGGCCGAGGGGCCGGCGGTGGCGAGCAGGTCCCGGGCGAGGAGGCCCGCGCCCAGGCAGCCGGCGGTGTCCCCGAGGGCCGCGGGGACCAGGGACGGCGGCTTCTGGAAGGTGATCCGCCGCCGGACGGCCTCCCGCAGCGGTGCGAACAGCGTGTCCCCCGCCTCGGCGAGCCCGCCGCCGATGATCAGCGTGCGGGGGTCCAGCAGGGTGAGCGCGGTGACCAGCCCGTCGGCCAGCGCGTCCACCGCGTCCTGCCACACCTCCCGGGCGCGGACGTCCCCCGACTCGACGGCCCCGGCGCAGTCGGCCGCGTCCGCGCCGGGGTCGCCGCAGGCCGCCGCCCACGCCTCGCTCACCGCCGCGGCGGACGCGAACCGCTCCAGACAGCCGCGCCGACCGCACGGGCAGGGGGCGCCCCCGGGGCGTACGACGACGTGGCCGATCTCACCCGCGAAGCCGTGCGCGCCCGCCTCGACCCGGCCGTCGATGCCGATGGCGCCCGCGATGCCGGTGCCCAGCGCCACGAACAGGAAGCGGTCGACGCCCCGGCCCGCGCCGATGCGCCCCTCGGCGAGCCCGCCGGTGCGCACGTCGTGGCCGAGGGCGACGGGGATGCCGCCGAGCCGCTCGGCGAGCAGGGCGCGCAGCGGGACGTCGCGCCAGCCGAGGTTGGCCGCGTAGACGGCGGTGCCCCGCGCCTCGTCGACGATGCCGGGGACGGCGAGGCCGGCGGCGGACGCGGGCTCGCCGTGCCGGCGGATGCCGTGGGCACGCAGTTCGGCCGCGAAGTCGAGGATGTCCGCGACCAGCGCGTCCGGGCCGCGTTCGCGGCCGGTGGCCCGGCGGGCGCGGTGCAGCAGCTCGCCGTCCGCTCCGACCAGGGCGGCCTTCATCCCGGTGCCGCCCACATCGAGGGCGATGACGTGTCTCACAGGGGACAGTGTGGCCCGGGCACCCTCAAGAGGTCTAGTCCACTCGCGTGGTGTAGACCTTAATCCGATTATCGAAAACATTTCGGATGGCGCGGGAGCGCCGGGGCAGGGGCAAGGCACGTGCAGCGGCGGCTCAGGACAAGAACGATCGCGGTGGTGTCCGTACTGGGGCTGACGGGCGTCCTCGGCGGATGCGGTGCCGACGGCGGATCGTCGGACGTGACCCTGAGGCTGGTCGCCGCCGAGTACGGCGACAGCGCGGCCAACAGCTCCGAGAAGTACTGGGCCGAGCTGGTCGATCGCTACGAGGCCGAGCACCCGGACGTGAAGGTCGAGGTCAGCGTCTACTCCTGGAGCGACGTCGACCGCAAGGTCAGGGAGATGGTCGACGCGGGCGACCCGCCGGACATGGCGCAGATCGGCGCGTACGCCGACTACGCGGCCGAGGGGAAGCTCTACCAGGCCGGCGACCTGCTCTCCATCCCCGTCCAGGCGGACTTCCTCCCGCAGCTCTCCGCCGCGGGCGAGGTCAACAGCGTGCAGTACGGCATGCCGTTCGCCTCCTCCACGCGCGTGCTGTTCTACAACAAGAAGCTGTTCGCCGAGGCCGGCATCACCCCGCCGAAGACCTGGGCCGAGCTCGCCGCCGGCGCCGAGGCGCTCAGGGCCGAGGGAGTGAAGTACCCGTACGCGCTGCCGCTCGGCCCGGAGGAGGCGCAGGCCGAGACCATGCAGTGGCTGCTCGGCGGCGAGGGCGGCTACACGGACCTGACGGGCACCTACAGCATCGACTCCGTGCAGAACGTCCAGACCTTCACCTGGCTGAAGGACGAGCTGGTCGGCAAGAGCCTCACCGGTCCCGTCGCGCCCGGCGAGCTCAACCGGGCCGACGCGTTCGCCGCGTTCGCGGCCGGTGACGTCGGCATGCTCAACGGGCACCCCTCGTTGATGGGGATGGCCGAGCAGAAGGGCGTGGAGTTCGGCATGGTGCCGACGCCGGGTGCCGACGGCGAGAGCCCGTCCACGCTCGGCGTCGCCGACTGGATGACGGCCTTCAGCGAGAACGGCCACCGCGACCAGGTCGGCGACTTCCTCGACCTCGTCTACAGCGAGGAGAGCGTGCTCGGCTTCTCCCGCCGGTACGACCTGCTGCCGGTCACCAACTCCGCGTCCCGCGCGATGGCCGCGTCCGAGGAGGGCCGGGCCCTCAAGCCCTTCCTCGACCAGCTGCCCACCTCCGAGCTCTACCCGGTCGGCAAGACCTCCTGGGCGGCGGTCAACGCGGCCGTCAAGAAGCAGATCGGCAAGGCGGTCGGCCCGAACGGCAGCCCCGAGGGCGTCCTCGGCGCACTCCAGGCGACGGCGACGCGCGCGGAGAGCACGGAGTAGCCTGCGGGACATGGACCAGCGGGGCGAGGGCGAGGCGGAGCACGAGGCCGGCGGGCTGGCCCGGCGCGAGCGGGACATCCTCGCGCTGGAACGCCGCGGCTTCGCCGGCCCCGGCGTCAAGGAACGGACGATCCGCGAGGAACTGGGCCTGGCGCCGGTGCGCTACTACCAGCTCCTCAACGCCCTCCTCGACGACCCGCGCGCCCTCGCGCACGACCCGGTGACGGTCAACCGCCTGCGCCGCGTACGGGACGCCCGCCGCGCGGAGCGCTGAGGGCGCCGTCAGCCGATCCGGTCCGCCAGCGCCCGGAGCAGCCGCACGACCCCCCCGGGTCCGTCGGTCACCACGTCGGCGCGGTCCCGCACCTCCGTGACCTCGTCGCTGCCGCTGCACACCAGGAGCCCCGGCGTCCCGGTGGCGCGCAGCTCGTCGACCGCGGTGTAGGCGGGCAGGTCGCCCAGGTCGTCACCGGCGTAGAGGACCGTCTGCGCGCCGATGTCCCGGGCGTACTCCGTCAGGGCGACGCCCTTGTCCATGCCGGGCGGCCGCAGCTCCAGGACCAGGCGGCCGGGCTCGACGATCAGGCCGTGCCGGGTGGCGAGGCCGGTCACCGGCTCGCGCAGCGCCTCCCAGGCGGCCTGCGGGTCCTCGGCCCTGCGGGTGTGCACGGCCACCGCCCGGCCCTTGTCCTCGACCCAGGTGCCCCGCCGGGCGCCGGCCCGGTCGAGCAGCCCCGGCAGCTCCGCGCGGGCGGCGGCGACGCCCGGGTGCGGGGCGGGCGCGGTGACCGTGCCGGTGACGGCGTCCCAGCGCTCGGCGCCGTAGTGGCCGAGGACGACCAGGTGCTCCAGTCCGGCCACGCCGGCGAAACCGCCGAGCCGCACCGCCACCGCGGCCGGCCGGCCGGTGACGACCGCGACCGAGGCCACCTTCGGCGCGAGCGCGGCGAGCGCGGCCACCGCGCCGGGGTGCGCGCGGGCCTGCTCGGGATCGGCCACGATCGGCGCGAGCGTCCCGTCGAAGTCGAGCGCGATCAGCGCCTTCGCCGGCCGCGCGAGCAGCGCGTCCAGCCCTTCCCGCCCGGCCGGCGATCCCGGCGCCGGCAGATCACCGGCGCCCCCGCCGCGCGCGCCCTTGTCCCGAGGGTCCGTGGAATCCGTATGACTGCCCATACCGCCAACCTATCCACGCCCGCGGGGTCGCACGCGTGCGTGATCGGCCACACCCGCCCACCGGTCAGCCGGGGACGCCGTCCCGCAGCGCGTTCAGCTGGTCCAGGAACCACCGGGCCGGCGGGAGCGCGGTCGCCGCCGCGGCCAGGCGCTTGCTCCGCTCGGTGCGCTCCGCCGGGCGCATGGACAGGGCCTCGTGGAGGGCGCGGGCGGTGCCGGAGACGTCGTAGGGGTTGACCGTGATCGCGTCCTCGCCCAGTTCCTCGTGGGCACCGGCCTCCCGCGACAGGACCAGGGCGCAGCCCGCGTCGGAGACGACCGGCACCTCCTTGGCCACCAGGTTCATGCCGTCGCGGATCGGGTTGACCAGGGCCACGTCCGCCAGCCGGTAGGCGGCCAGCGAGCGCGCGAAGTCGTCCTTGACGTGCAGCACGACCGGCCGCCAGTCCGGCGTCCCGTACCGCTCGTTGATCTCCTCCGCCACCCGCCGCACCTCGGCGGTGTAGTCGCGGTACACGGCGAGGTCCTGCCGGGAGGGGTAGGCGAAGGCGACGTGCACGACGCGTTCGCGCCACTCGGGGCGGTCCTCGAGGAGCTGCCGGTACGCCAGCAGACCGCGCACGATGTTCTTCGACAGCTCGGTGCGGTCGACCCGGACGACCGTGCGGCGCGCCCCGCCGTCGGGAGCCGTGCCGATCTCCTCCCGCAGCGCGGCGATCCGCTCCTCGACGTCCGCCTCGTGGGACCGGGCGCGCAGGAAGTCGGCGTCGGCCCCGAGGCCGTGCACCCCGATCCGGGTCTCCCCGAGCCCGCCGGTGTACCGCTCGCAGCACGCGGTGAACGCATCCGCCCAGCGGTGGGTGAGGAAGCCGAGCCGGTCGGCGCCCAGCATCCCGCGCAGCACCTGTTCCGCGATGTCGTCGGGCAGCATCCGGAAGTACTCCGGCGGCGCCCAGGGCGTGTGCGAGAAGTGACCGATGCGCAGGTCCGGGCGGAGTTCGCGGAGCATGCCGGGGACCAGCGTCAGGTGGTAGTCCTGCACGACCACGGCGGCCCCCCGCGCCGCCTCCTCGGCCAGCGCCTCGGCGAACGCGCGGTTGTAGGCCTCGTACGACGCCCACTGCCGGCGGAACCCCGCGTCGAAGACCGGCTCCAGCGGCGTCTGGTAGAGCATGTGGTGCACGAACCACAGCACCGAGTTGGCGATCCCGTTGTACGCGTCCGCGTGCACGTCCGCGGGCACGTCCAGCATCCGCACGCCGTCCTCGCCGACCCCGCGCCGCACGGCCTCGCGGTCGCCGTCGGACAGCGCCGAGCACACCCACAGCGCCCCCGCGTCCGGCCCGATCGCCGACAGCCCCGAGACGAGTCCGCCGCCGCCCCGCCTGGCCCGCAGCGAACCGTCCTCACCCACCTCGTACGAGACCGGCCCCCGGTTGGAGGCGACCAGCACCTGAGCAGCACCGAACGTAGAAGACATACGCCTCAACCTAGCCCGGCCCCCGGGCACTCAAACGTCGCCGCCGGCCCGGTGCGAGGGGTCAGGCCACCCTGCGGGCCCGGTACTCCGCGATCTCCGTCATCGGGGGGCGTTCCTCGGTGTCGACGGAGAAGGTGCGGGGGGCGAAGGTGCCGCCCGTGCGCTCGAACTGGGTGAGGGACGGCCGGATCAGATGGCCGCGGGCCAGGCGGAGCTGGGCGGTGCGGTAGATCGCGGCGGCCATGCGGCCGAGGGCCTGGTCGTCCTGGTGGCGGTGCTTGCGGACGCCGACGTCGACCTGGGCCAGGGCGTCCAGGCCCACCAGGTGCAGGGCGTCGACCAGCATGCCGAGCTCGACGCCGTAGCCGACGGGGAAGGGAAGCCGTTCCAGCAGGGTGCGGCGGGCCGCGTACTCGCCGCCGAGCGGCTGGACGAAACCGGCCAGCCGGGGCCAGTGCATGTTCAGCAGCGGGCGGGCCACCAGTTCCGTGACCCGGCCGCCCTGGCCGGTGGCCGCCGGGCCGGCGGCGCGTCCGTCGGGCAGCGTGAGCGGACGGTCGTACATGGCCTTGACCAGGTGGACGTCCGGCTCGGTGAGCAGCGGGCCGACGATGCCGGAGACGAAGTCGGAGGAGAACTCCCGCAGGTCCGCGTCGACGAAGCAGACGATGTCGCCGCGGGTGGCGAGCAGGGACCGCCACAGCACCTCGCCCTTGCCGGGCACCGCCGGGACCCGCGGCAGTATCGCGTCCCGGGACACCACGGTCGCGCCCGCCGCCGCGGCCCGCTCGGCCGTGCGGTCGGTGGAGCCCGAGTCGACCACCACGATCTCGTCGACCAGCGGGGCCCGGAGCACCAGGTCGTTCCGGATGGCCGACACGATCTCGCCGACCGTCGCCTCCTCGTTGAGTGCGGGCAGCACCACGCTCACCGTCCGGCCCGTGGCCCGCTTGGCGGCCAGGACCCGGTGGAGCGGGCGGTCGGCCACCGACCAGGAGCGGTCGGCCAGCCAGCGCTCGACTTCTTCCAGCACGCTTCCCGGCTCCTCACTGACCTGTGATCCATCTCGCGGTTCGGACGACTATCTCAACCATGCGGGCCTTCGGTTACAGTCTTGAACAACGCCGACGACCACCGCACGCCGGGGTCACCGCGCGGATAACTGAACACCGCTCATCCAGAGGGGCAGAGGGACACGGCCCGATGAAGCCCCGGCAACCCTCCAGTCGGTTCCCGTCACGCGGACGTGGCGAGGCTCCCGGCTCGGGAAGGTGCCAAATCCGTCTCACGGCGAGATGCGTCGTGAGGAAGATGAGGAGAAAGGGCCTCGCCTCACATGGCTGTGCAGACAGTTGCAAGCACCACCGATTCCGCTCCCGGCAGCTCCGTGGACCTGGGCCCGGCCGCCGCGCTCTCATGCCGCGAATGCGGTCACCGCGTCCCGCTCGGCCCCGTCTTCGCCTGCGAGGAGTGTTTCGGCCCGCTGGAGATCGCCTACGACTTCTCCGCGTACGGCACCGAGGAACTCCGCGAGCGGATCGAGGCGGGACCCGCGAACATCTGGCGCTACGCGCCCCTGCTGCCCGTCCCGGCGGACGTGGCGACCAAGCCGAACATCAACCCCGGCTGGACCAAGCTCGTCCAGGCCGACAACCTCGCGCGCGAGCTGGGCGTCGACCCCGGCAAGCTGTTCGTGAAGGACGACTCCGGCAACCCGACGCACTCCTTCAAGGACCGCGTCGTCGCCCAGGCCATCGAGGCCGCCCGCGCCTTCGGCTTCACCACCCTGTCCTGCTCCTCCACCGGCAACCTGGCCGGCGCCGTGGGCGCCGCGGCGGCCCGGGCCGGCTTCCGCTCCTGCGTGTTCATCCCGCACGACCTGGAGCAGGGCAAGGTCGTCATGGCCGCCGTCTACGGCGGTGAGCTCGTCGGCATCGAGGGCAACTACGACGACGTGAACCGCTTCTGCTCGGAGCTGATCGGCGACCCGGCCGGCGAGGGCTGGGGCTTCGTCAACGTCAACCTGCGGCCGTACTACGCGGAGGGGTCCAAGACCCTCGCGTACGAGATCTGCGAGCAGCTCGGCTGGCGGCTCCCCGACCAGATCGTGGTCCCGATCGCCTCCGGCTCGCAGCTCACGAAGATCGACAAGGGGCTGCAGGAGCTGATCGGGCTCGGTCTGGTCGAGGACAAGCCGTACCGGATCTTCGGTGCGCAGGCCGAGGGCTGCTCCCCGGTGTCCACGGCCTACAAGGCCGGCCACGACGTCGTGCGCCCGCAGAAGCCGGACACCATCGCCAAGTCGCTCGCCATCGGCAACCCGGCGGACGGGCCGTACGTGCTGGACATCGCGCGGCGTACCGGTGGCGCGGTGGAGGACGTGACGGACGAGCAGATCGTCGAGGCGATCAGGCTGCTGGCCCGGACGGAGGGGATCTTCGCGGAGACGGCGGGCGGCGTGACGGTCGGCGTCACCAGGAAGCTCATCGACGACGGCGTACTCGACCCGGCCCTGACCACCGTCGTGCTCAACACCGGTGACGGCCTGAAGACGCTCGACGCGGTGGCCGGCACCGGGCTCACCACCACCATCCGCCCCAACCTGGAGTCGTTCCGAGAGGCAGGCCTCGCATGAGCGTGACCGTCCGCATCCCGACCATCCTGCGCACCTACACCGGTGGGCAGGCCGAGGTCAGTGCCCAGGGGGCCGACCTCGGCGAGGTCATCGCCGACCTGGAGAGGAACCACGCCGGGATCGCCGCCCGGGTCCTGGACGACCAGGGCAAGCTGCGCCGGTTCGTCAACGTCTACGTCAACGACGACGACGTCCGCTTCGAGCAGGGCCTCAAGACGGCCACCCCGGACGGTGCGGGCGTCTCCATCATCCCGGCGGTCGCCGGCGGCTGATCATTACCTTTGGTAATGACGGTTACCGAGCGTTCGGAACGTCGCCCCCTCCGTAAGAGAAACGGAGGGGGCAATTCCATTGGATTGAGCGCGGTAGAATCGGGGAACGCGCTCCCGATCCGGAGATCGAAAACCCCGGATCCCCGCTGCACGCCCGACTGGATGCAGCCAAAGTGTGGGCCCCATTCGCGGCATGTTTCCCTTTTGCCTGGCCCGACTTGCCCTGAATTCGGATGAATTCTGGCCAGATTCCGGACCGGCGTCGTCCAGATTTCTCGCCCGATTGACCTGTTGCAGACGGCAGTTGGGCAGATACATTCGGCCGCGGTCGACGCGTTCCGGCGCCACCCCCCAACCGTTGGGGGGTGAGGTCTGACCCGGATCCGCGAAGTGCGGATCTGCGCAAGGGCCAGTAATAGGGGAGTTAGGCATGGCTCAGGGCACCGTCAAGTGGTTCAACGCGGAGAAGGGGTACGGCTTCATCGCGGTCGACGGTGGTGCGGATGTTTTCGTCCACTACAGCGCGATCCAGATGGACGGTTACCGCACCCTCGAAGAAGGCCAGCGGGTCGAGTTCGAGATCTCGCAGGGTCAGAAGGGCCCACAGGCCGACATGGTTCGTCTCAGCGCCTGAACGCGCTACCAGCCGCAAGCATTCCTGCTGACGAAGGGCCCGTACCTCCCGGGGTGCGGGCCCTTCGCCGTGCCCGCGCCGGGGCCTGTGCCCGTGTCCGTGTCCGTGTCCGTGCCCGTGCCCGTGTCCGTGTCCGGGCCTTCGTCGCCTTCGCCGTGCCCGCGCCGGGGCGCCCGGACGTGTTCGGGTGACGGGCGGGCGCCCTGCTTCGTGCGCCCGCCCGTCACCCGACCACCACCCCTCATCGAGCCCGCTTCGAGGGCGCGCCTTGCACTCGAGGGGGTCGAGTGCTAATCATTGCGTTAGCACTCTGAAGGTGAGAGTGACAACGTAAGGACCGGGTCGGTGAGGCCCGCAGGCTGCGTGGGGCAAGGAACCACAAGGCCGGCGAGCCGTCCGTCGCGGGCGCGGGCGCGGTCCTGGAGTCATCACCCCCAGTCCTGGAGGGACCACTTCACATGGCCAAGATCATCGCGTTCGACGAGGAGGCGCGGCGCGGCCTCGAGCGCGGCATGAACCAGCTCGCGGACGCCGTCAAGGTGACGCTCGGCCCCAAGGGCCGCAACGTCGTCCTCGAGAAGAAGTGGGGCGCCCCCACGATCACCAACGATGGTGTGTCCATCGCCAAGGAGATCGAGCTCGAGGACCCGTACGAGAAGATCGGCGCCGAGCTGGTCAAGGAAGTCGCCAAGAAGACGGACGACGTCGCCGGCGACGGTACGACCACCGCGACCGTTCTCGCCCAGGCCCTGGTCAAGGAGGGCCTGCGCAACGTAGCCGCCGGTGCCAACCCGATGGCCCTGAAGCGCGGTATCGAGAAGGCCGTCGAGGCCGTCTCCGGTGCCCTGCTGGAGCAGGCGAAGGACGTCGAGACCAAGGAGCAGATCGCCTCCACGGCCTCCATCTCCGCCGCCGACACCCAGATCGGCGAGCTCATCGCCGAGGCCATGGACAAGGTCGGCAAGGAAGGCGTCATCACCGTCGAGGAGTCCCAGACCTTCGGTCTGGAGCTGGAGCTCACCGAGGGTATGCGCTTCGACAAGGGCTACATCTCGGCGTACTTCGCCACCGACATGGAGCGTATGGAGGCCGTCCTCGACGACCCGTACATCCTGATCGCCAACTCCAAGGTCTCCAACGTCAAGGACCTGCTCCCGCTCCTGGAGAAGGTCATGCAGTCGGGCAAGCCGCTGCTGATCATCGCCGAGGACGTCGAGGGCGAGGCCCTGTCGACCCTGGTCGTCAACAAGATCCGCGGCACCTTCAAGTCCGTCGCCGTCAAGGCCCCGGGCTTCGGTGACCGCCGCAAGGCCATGCTCGGCGACATCGCCATCCTCACGGGCGGCGAGGTCATCTCCGAGGAGGTCGGCCTCAAGCTGGAGAACGCGACGCTCGACCTGCTGGGCAAGGCCCGCAAGGTCGTCATCACCAAGGACGAGACCACCATCGTCGACGGTGCCGGCTCGGCCGACCAGGTCCAGGGCCGCGTGAACCAGATCCGCGCCGAGATCGAGAACAGCGACTCGGACTACGACCGCGAGAAGCTGCAGGAGCGCCTGGCGAAGCTCGCCGGCGGTGTCGCGGTCATCAAGGCCGGTGCCGCCACCGAGGTGGAGCTCAAGGAGCGCAAGCACCGCATCGAGGACGCCGTCCGCAACGCCAAGGCGGCCGTCGAGGAGGGCATCGTCGCCGGTGGTGGCGTGGCCCTGCTGCAGGCCTCCCAGGTCTTCGAGAAGCTGGAGCTCGAGGGTGACGAGGCGACCGGCGCCAACGCCGTGCGCATCGCGCTCGAGGCCCCGCTGAAGCAGATCGCCGTCAACGCCGGCCTCGAGGGCGGCGTCGTGGTGGAGAAGGTGCGCAACCTGACCCCGGGCCACGGCCTGAACGCCGCGACCGGCGAGTACGTCGACCTGGTCAAGGAAGGCATCATCGACCCGGCGAAGGTGACGCGTTCCGCGCTGCAGAACGCCGCGTCGATCGCCGCGCTGTTCCTCACCACCGAGGCCGTCATCGCCGACAAGCCGGAGAAGGCCGCCGCGCCGGCCGGCGGCGGCATGCCGGGCGGTGACATGGACTTCTGATCCCTTCGAGGATCGGATCCGTCCGACGCGTGACCGAGGGCGGCACCCCCTGTTCCGGCAGGGGGTGCCGCCCTCGGGCCGTTCACGCGGTGCACCAGGGGACGCGGCAGGTGTGCGGCGCCGAGCCCTCGGGGCACAGGCCCCGCAGCACCGCCTTGCGGATCGCCCGCCAGGTCCGCAGCGAGCACACCAGGCGGACGCGCAGCTCGACCGGTTCGCGCGCGCCGCCGTCGTGGCCCGGGTGCTCCCAGGCCCACTGCTCGACCAGGTGGTCGTAGAGGTCGGCGGTCGTCATGCCACCGGGCAGCGCGCGCAGGACGGTCCGCCCGGTGATCCGGGCGCCGCGGGCCCGTACGGCCCCGTCGACGAGCGCGTCGACCCACGCCAGCCCCTCCGGGTCCGCGTACAGGCCGAACCGCAGGGTCCGCGTCCTCATCGTGCCGTGTCGCGCCGGCGGCGCGTGGTGTTCCCCATGCCCGTCATCCTGCGCCGGTGCGTCCGGCGGGACCAGGGATTCTCGTGAGGTGACCGGGATCACAGAGGGTCGGGTGGGGGACGGCGGAATGTCTTCCCCCGCGTGCCGGTTGGCGTGGAAGTGCGTTGGATGCATGCGCACATACCAATTGGTACCCAGCGAGGAGCCCCCACGTGACCGTCACCGCTCCGGAGACAGCCGCCCGCGCCGCCGGACTCCTGTCCCGGCCCGTCGCCATCAACGGCCTGACCGTTCCCAACCGCATCGCCATGGCGCCGATGACCCGCATGTTCTCGCCCGGCGGTGTTCCCGGCGAGGACGTCGTGTCGTACTACTCCCGCCGTGCCGCCGCCGGTGTGGGACTGATCGTCACCGAGGGAACGTACGTCGGGCACGAGTCGGCCGGGCAGAGCGACGGCGTCCCCCGCTTCCACGGGGAGGAGCAGCTCGCCGGCTGGGCGAAGGTCGCCGAGGCGGTGCACGCCGCGGGCGGCACCATCGTTCCGCAGCTGTGGCACATCGGCATGGTCCGCAAGCAGGGCGATCCGCCGTTCGCCGACGCCCCCGCCGTCGGCCCCTCCGGTCTGCGCATCGGCGAGGACGAGGTCACCGGCACGGCGATGACCCAGAAGGACATCGACGAGGTCGTCGGCGCCTTCGCGCAGGCCGCCGCCGACGCCGAGCGCATCGGCTTCGACGGCGTGGAGCTGCACGGTGCCCACGGCTACCTCATCGACCAGTTCCTGTGGGCCGGCACCAACCGCCGCGGCGACGCCTACGGCGGTGACCCGGTGGCCCGCGCGAAGTTCGCGGTGGAGATCGTCGCGGCGGTCCGCGAGCGGGTCTCGCCGGAGTTCCCCGTCATCTTCCGCTACTCGCAGTGGAAGCAGGAGGCCTACGACGCCCGGCTCGCCGAGACGCCCCAGGAGCTGGAGGCGATCCTCGCGCCGCTGGCCGCCGCCGGCGTCGACGCCTTCCACGCGTCCACGCGCCGCTACTGGACCCCCGAGTTCGACGGCTCGGACCTCAACCTGGCCGGCTGGACCAAGAAGCTGACCGGCAGGCCCGCCATCACGGTCGGCTCGGTCGGCCTGGACGGCGAGTTCCTCAAGGCCTTCCAGGGCGAGGGCGCCGCACTGGGCGACCTCGACAACCTGCTGGACCGGATGGAGCGCGACGAGTTCGACCTCGTCGCCGTGGGCCGCGCGCTGCTCCAGGACCCGCAGTGGGCGGCCAAGGTCCTCGCGGGCCGCTTCGACGAGCTCGCGCCGTACGACCCCGCCTCGATCAAGACCCTGAGCTGAGCGGCCGGGCCGGGCGCCTCCTGGTTCCGGCGGGAGGCGCCCGGCGCGGACGGGGTCAGGGTTCCAGTGGCAGCGGCACCTGCTCCGCGGCCTGTCCCGGGTACGTGTACTCGGTAGGGCGCGCCGGTGTTCGCGCCAGTTGTCGCCGGTCGTCACAGCCGCACCTCCAGATATCCGCGTGCCGGAACGGCACTGGCCTCAGACGGGGAACGGTCTGCTTCGGGGTTGTGTGCGCTGAGCGGAGGGAAGTCGAGGGCTCGAAAATCCAGCTGAGCCGGTGATGTTCACCCGCCCGAGTGATCGCGTGCCTCGGGCGGGAGGGGCGGGGTTCGGTGGGTTCCTTCTCCCCGAGTTCTCACCGCATGCAGGACTCCAGCGGTGCGGGGCTGCCGGTTGCGGTCGCCCGGACAGGAGTCCGTGCGCGGCGGCCGGCGCACGGCTGTACCGCTGCGTGCCCCGCGGGAAGGGAGAGGCCGGGCTGTTTCATCCGCGGCGCAGTGAGCGGAAGGTGGTGCGGATCTCCTCGGCCAGGACGGCGGGCTGTTCCAGAGCCGCGAAGTGTCCTCCGCGATCGAGCTGGCGGTAGTGCAGGACATGGGAGTAACGCTTCTCGATCCAGCGGCGCGATGCCTGCACGGCCTCACCGGGGAAGATGCTGAACCCGGCCGGCGTGGGGTTCGGCCCGGGTGCGCCTCCCGGTTCCTGGCGTGCCTCCCAGTACAGCCGTACGGAGGAGGGGCCCGCGTTGGGCAGCCAGTACATCATGATGTCGTCGAGGATCTCATCGCGCGGGACGACCGCCTCGGGGTCGCCGTCGCTGTCGGTGACGTCCTGGAAGAGGGTGTAGATCCAGGCGGCCAGTCCGGCGGGCGAGTCGGCCAGGGCGTAACCGATGGACTGCGGCCGGGTGGCCTGCTCCCGGGAGTAGCCGTCGAGCACGCTTCGGTAACGCTGCGCCTTGTCCAGCATGCGCTGCTCGTCGGGTGTCGCGTCCTCGATCTCCTGGGCGGTGGGGAACACCAGCGGCAGGTTGACGTGCATGCCAAGAAATCCTTCGGGTGCCTTGCGGCTGATCGCCTCGACGACGGCCGATCCCCAGTCGCCGCCCTGCGCGACCCATTCGTGGTGGCCGAGGCGGTCCATGAGCCCTATCCAGGCGTCGGCTGTACGGGAGACCCCCCACCCGGCGGCGGTCGGCTTGTCGGAGAAACCGAAGCCGGGCATGGAGGGGATCACGACGTGGAAGGCGTCCTCGGCCCGGCCGCCGTGCGCGACGGGATCGGTCAGCGGCCCGACCAGATGACGGAACTCCAGGACGGACCCGGGCCAGCCGTGGCACAGCAGCAGGGGCATCGCTGACGGCTCGGGCGAGCGAGCGTGCAAGAAGTGCACGCCGACGCCGTCCAGGACGGTACGGAACGACCCGATGTCGTTGATGTCCTTCTCGCAGCGGCGCCAGTCGTAATCGGTGGCCCAGTGCGCGCACAGCGCGCGGATGCGCTCCAGCTCCGGGCCCTGGTCGGGGCCGGTTTCCCGGTCCGGCCAGCGGGTGTCGGCCAGCCGGCGGGCGAGTCGGTCGAGTTCCCGGCCGTCGACCGCGATCGGGAACGCTTCGACGTCCGCGGGGTGTGAGGGCATGACCGCCTCCTCGTAGTGGTGTGGCCGGTGCAACCAAACCACAAAGTGGAAGAAGCATTCAACTTAGAAAGAAGGTTTCCACTTGGTATGGTCGGCCGTATGACCGAACGTCCCTTGCGCCGCGACGCCGAGCGCAACCGGCAGCGCCTGCTGGAGGCGGCACGGGAACTCATGGCCCGCGACGGACTGCGGGTGCCGTACGAGGAGATAGCCCGCAAGGCCGGGAGCGGCATGGGCACCCTGTACCGCCGCTTCCCCGACCGCCAGGATCTCGTGGACGCCCTGTTCACCGAACATGTCGACGCCGTGATCGACCTCGCCCGGCAGGCGTCCCGGGCCGACGACGCCTGGAGCGGCCTCACCTGGTTCATGGAGCGACAGTTCGCGCTCGAAGCCGACAACCGCGCCCTGGGGGAACTCCTGCGCGGCGGTCAACAGGGATCCGCCCGCCTGGCACAGAGCTGCGCCCGCATCGCGGAACTCGTCGCACCCCTCATCGAACGCGCCGTCCGGGGCGGCCAGTTGCCGGCCGGAGTGACTGCTGGAGACCTCGAAACCGTTCACCTCATGGTGGGGGCCGTCATGGACGCCTCACGGCAGCACGACCCCGACCGGTGGCGGCGCGCCCTGGCTGTGGCACTCGCCGGACTTCGTCACGCCGACCTGCGAGGAGACGGGTGAGCCATTCGCCCCGCGAGGCGCCTGTTGTCCTCGGTCGTCCACCGGTCGGGCGTGAACGACGACAAGGGCGTGACGGGGCCTCGGCTCGCGCTCGCGCCGGCACGCGCTCTTCTGGACCTCGGCCGCGCTGGGCGTCGTCGCCCTGGTCCTGGTGCTGGTCCTCGTACCGGAGTCGACGGTGCGCACGGGCGGCCGGTTCGACCTGGTCGGCGCGGCCGGGATGGCGGCCGGCCTGATCTGCCTGCTGCTGGCGATCTCCAAGGGCGCCGACTGGGGCTGGGCGAGCGGCACCACCCTCGGCCTGTTCGCGGCGGGCGCCGTCACCCTGGTGGCCTGGGGATTCTTCGAACTCCGCGTCGACCGGCCCCTGGTGGACCTGCGCACCACCGCCCGCCCCCAGGTGCTGTTCACCAACCTCGCCTCGGTGGCGATCGGGTTCGGCATGTTCTCCATGTCCCTGGTCATCCCGCAGGTGCTGCAGCTGCCCGAGCAGACCGGTTACGGCCTCGGCCGGTCGCTGCTCGCCGCCGGTCTGGTCATGGCCCCGTCCGGCCTGGTGATGATGGCGCTGGCCCCCGTCTCCGCGCTCGTCTCCCGCGCCAAGGGCCCGAAGGTGACGCTGATGACCGGCGCCCTGATCGTGGCCGCCGGCTACGGCCTGAACGTCCTGCTCATGGACGAGGTCTGGCACTTCGTGCTGGCGTCCTGCGTCATCGGCGCCGGCATCGGCTTCACCTACGGCGCGATGCCCGCGCTCATCATGGGCGCCGTGCCCGCATCCGAGACGGGCGCCGCCAACAGCCTCAACGCCCTGATGCGCTCCATCGGCACCTCCGTCGCCAGCGCGGTCGCCGGTGTCGTACTGGCCCAGATGACCACCCGCTTCGGCACGTACGCCCTGCCCGCTGAGGACGGTTTCCGCACCGTCCTGGCGCTCGGGGCCGGCGCCGCGCTGGTCGGCTTCGCCATCGCCGCGTTCATCCCGCACCGCCGTCCGGCCGACGCCGGCCCCCCGGCCGCCGGCCCGGTCCGCACCCCGGAGGCCACCGGCGCCCAGGCGTAGGGTCGTCGATGATCAACGGCCGCCGTCCGGGCCCGTACCGGGCGGCGGCCGCGGGGCGGCTGCCCCGCCCGTCCCACCGGCCCGCAGTGAGGAGAATCCCGATGACGACGTCCGAGCCCCGCCCGCCGGCGGCGGACCCGACCGGACCCGTGGTGCGCACCGCCTCCGGTGCCGTGCGCGGACGGCGCGAGAGCGGCCTGACGGTCTTCCGCGGCATCCCCTTCGCCGCACCGCCGGTGGGCGAGGCGCGCTTCGCCGCCCCGCGTCCGCCCCGCGCCTGGGACGGCGTCCGCGAGGCGTACGCGTTCGGCCCGCCGCCCCCGCAGGAATCCGGCCTCCTCCAGGGCCGTACCGTCCCCGTCACCCCCACCGGCGACGACTGGCTCACCGTCAACGTCTGGACCCCCGACCCCGACCCCGCCGCCCGCCGCCCGGTGATGGTGTGGCTCTACGGCGGCGCCTACCGGCTCGGCCACGCCGGCAGCCCCGGCTACGACGCCCGGCGCATCGCGGACGACGGCGACCTCGTCGTCGTCACCTTCAACTACCGCGTCGGCGTGGAGGGGTTCGCCCACATCGAGGGGGCGCCCGCCAACCGGGGACTGCTGGACCAGGTGGCCGCCCTGGAGTGGGTGCGGGACAACATCACGGCGTTCGGCGGCGACCCCGGCCGGGTCACCGTGTTCGGTGAGTCCGCGGGCGCCGGTTCCGTCGCGGCGCTGCTGGCGATGGAGCGCGCGGCCGGGCTGTTCCACCGGGCGATCGCGCAGAGCCTGCCCGGCACCTACTTCTCCGACGCCCTCGCCCGCGACATCGGCGCCGAGCTCGCCGCCGAGGCCGGACTGCGGCCCACGGTCGCGGACCTGTCCGCCGTGGACCCGGGCAAGCTGGCCGCCGCCGGGCAGTCCCTGGGCATGAAGATGATCCGGTACGCCGGCCGCTGGGGACAGGCCGCGCCCACGGTGACGCCGTACGCGCCGGTCGTCGACGGCGACGTGCTGCCGGTCACGCCCTGGCAGGCGCTCGCGGCGGGGGCGGGCCGCGACGTCGAGCTGCTCACCGGACACAACCGGGACGAGTTCCGCCTGTTCGTCGCCCTGGCCGGACGGCTGGGACGGATCACCGACGAGCAGGCGACGGCGGCCCTGCGGACGTACGCCCCCGGCCCGGACGGCGAACGGGCCTACCGCGCCGCCTTCCCCGGCGCGTCCGCGGGGGAGCTGTGCGAACGGGTGCAGACCGACTGGCTGTTCGCCATACCCACGCTGCGGCTGGCCGAGGCGCAGCTCGCGGGCGGCGGCCGGGCCCACCTCTACGAGCTGACCTGGCCGTCCCCGGGCAACGGCGGCGTCCTGGGCGCCTGCCACGGCCTGGACCTCCCGCTGCTCTTCGGCACCTTCGAGGCGGACCTCGGGGTGCTGCTGTTCGCCGGGGACGAGCCGACGGCGGAGGCGAAGGAGCTGTCGTCCCGGTTCCGCGCCGCCTGGACGTCGTTCGCCCGGACCGGCGACCCGGGCTGGCCGGCGTACGACACCGACTCGCGCCCGGTGATGGTGCTGGACGCGGAGCCGGCGGTGGTGCCGGACCCGGAGGAGGTCTCCCGCCGCCTGTGGGAGGGGCATGAGTTCGGGCCCCTGCCCCTGCTCTGACGCGCTGCGCGTCGGGTCCCGGCCCCTGCTCCGGGGCGCTACAGGTTGCCCATCGGCTCGATGCCGGCCCGCACCGGCGTGCCCCACACGCGCAGCACCTCGTAGTCGGTGAACTCGTGCACGACCCGGTACGCCCTGGCGGGCCGGGGCCCGCGCCACTGCGCCGTGACGTACAGCTCGGCCTCGCGCCGGTCCCGGCGCGGGGTGCCGCACAGCTGCCACGCCTGCCCGTTCCACAGCTCCGGCAGCCAGCGCTGCTGGGGCTGCGGCCGCTCCTCGCGCACCCCGTACCGGGACGGGGCGGGATCGGTGGGCGGGTACTGCGGCGCCGGGCCGTTGAACTCGGCGCGGCGGGCGGCGCGGCGCCGGGTCTCGCAGAGCAGGCACAGGTCCGGGGCGCTCTCGTCGACCGGGCCGGTGGGGTGCTCGGCGCAGCGCGTACTGGGCGCTGCCGTGCCGACGCCCTCCTCCAGCAGGTCCAGGGCCCGTCGCAGGTCGGCCTTCAGCTCGTGCAGCCGGCCGTCCGGGGTGTCGGCGGACAGCGACTCGCCGTGCTCGCCGAGGACCCGCAGGGCGCGGCCCAGGGCGGTGAGCTGCGCGTGGTTCATGGTGGTCTCCGTGTCGGGTGGGTCCAGTATCCCAGCGTGCACGGGGATGCCGTCGCGGTCAGCCGTCCGCCCGCGCCCGCGCCCCGGCCAGCGCGGCGCGCAGGTGACCCGCGGACTCCGCGAGCAGGCGGGCGGCCGTCGGTCCGTCCACCCCGGCGAGGATGACCAGGATGGCGTTCTTGACCTCGCCGTCCGTGGCGGCCAGGGCGCGTTCGATGACGTCGTCCTCCGCCCCCGTGACCTGGGCGACGATACGGCGGGAGCGGGCGCGCAGCTTCTCGTTGGAGGCGCGGACGTCGACCATCAGGTTCCCGTACGTCTTGCCCAGCCGGATCATCGTGATCGTCGACAGCATGTTGAGGACGAGTTTCTGTGCCGTGCCGGCCTTGAGGCGGGTGGAGCCGGTGAGGAACTCCGGGCCCACGACGACCTCGATGCCGTGCTCGGCGGCCGCCGCCAGGGCGCTGCCCCGGTTGCAGGCCAGGCCCACGGTGAGGGCGCCGCGCGCGCGGGCGTACTCGACGGCGCCGATCGCGTAGGGCGTGCGGCCGGAGGCGGAGACGCCGACCACCGTGTCGGCGGCGGTCAGCTCCAGCGCGGCCAGGTCGGACTCGGCCAGCTCGCGGGAGTCCTCGGCGCCCTCCACCGAGGTGACCAGGGCGGCGGGGCCGCCCGCGATCAGGCCGACGACCCTGGCGGGGTCGGTGTTGAAGGTCGGCGGGCACTCGGAGGCGTCCAGCACACCCAGCCGGCCGGCGGTGCCCGCGCCCGCGTAGACCAGCCGGCCGCCCCGGGCCATCCGGCCGGCGACGGCGTCCACCGCCGCGGCGATCCGCGGCAGCTGCTCGGTCACGGCCCCGGCGACCGTGGCGTCCTCGTCGTTCATCAGCCGGGCGATGTCGTAGGTGGGCAGCCGGTCGACGTCCGCCAGCTCCGGGCGGAACGCCTCGGTGGTCAACGTCTCCAGCTGGGAGCGGAGTTCTCCGGGCGGGGGGGTGGCAGTCATGACGGTGTCTTTCCGGTCTGGGGTCGGGCGGCACGACGGGGGCGCGGGGGCCGGGCCGGCGCGCGGCCCCGCCGTGCGGGCGCGACCGGCCGCCGACCGCCCCGCGGATCTCCGGGGCGACGCGGCCCTACGGTCCCCTGCGAGCCGCTCGGTGCCGGTGTGCCAGCGCCTCGTAGGAAGCGGAGAGCGCCGGTGCCGCCGACTCGTACGTCCGCTGGGCGACGCCGACGAACAGGCAGTCCACCACCAGCAGCTGACCGGTCCGGGACGACATCGCGGCCGGGCGCAGCTCGCTCTCGCGGGCCGTGGACGTGGTCAGGACGTGGTCGGCGTACTGCGTGACGGGGCTGTCCGGGCGGCCGGTGACCGCCACCGTGGTCGCCCCGTGCTCGAAGGCCACCCGCAGCGGTTCGATGACGTCCCCGGTCGTACCGGAGTGGGTGATGGCGATCGCCACGTCGCCCGAGCGCAGCTGCACCGCGTTGGTGACGGCGAGGTGCGGGTCGCTGTGGGCGTGCGCCAGCAGGCCTATGCGCAGCAGTTTCTGGGTGAGGTCCTGGGCCACCAGCCCCGACGCGCCGACGCCGTACACGTCGGTGCGGCGGGCGCCGGCCAGGGCGCCCACGGCCGCGGCGAGCTGCACGGTGTCCAGGCCGGCCGCGGTGTCGGCGAGGGTCTGCTGCTCGTCGTAGGCGAGCTTGGCCACGACGTCGGCCAGGGGGTCGTCCACCGCGATGTCCGTGGTGATGGCGGGGGCGCGGCCGGACTGCTGCTGGGCGGCCAGACCGGCCAGGGCCAGGCGCAGATCGCGGTAGCCGGGGTAGCCGAGCAGGCGGGCGGTGCGGACGACGGTGGCCTCGCTGGTGCCGGTGAGTTCGGCGAGTCCGGTGACCGTGAGGGCCGCGCAGCCGGCCGGATCGTCGGCGACGGCCTCGGCGACCCGCTGCATGGAGCGGGTCATCGACGGCGCCAGCGTGCGCACCTTGGCCGCGAGGGCGGCGGGCGCGGGCGGGGTGGCGGGGGAGCCGCCCGGGCCGCCCGGGCCCCGCGATCCGTCCGCGAAAATTTCCTTCACTTCGTGGGTCACGGTGTGAAAGATATTTTCGTCCGGGTGGTGTGGTCAAGAGTGCGCACAATAGGGGCATGGAACCCCACCCCGCATCCGGCCCCGTCACCCCGCTGGAGCAGGCGCTGCACGCGGCGCGCGCCCTCGTGCTCGCCGACCTGGCCGCGCGCCGGGTCGCCGTGGCGGACGTGGTGTCCCTGGTCGAGGAGTCGGTCACGCACCGGCGCTGGTGGGTCCAGCAGTGGCCGCAGGGCGCCGGGTTCCTCGCCGGCCTGGTCGCCCAGGACGTCCAGGACGCCCTGCTGGAACGGCACGGGCGCTGGCCGCTGTGCCCGGTGTGCGGCTCCGGCGACCCGCACGCGCTGGACGTCGAGCCGGAACTCGGCCCCGATCCGCACTGGGTGTGCCACAAGGCGGGTGTGAGGGTCGCGTCGGTGGGCGGACTGGGCGCGGCCCCGGACGGGACGGTCTCCTCGTGACGGTCTACATCGACCCGCCGGCCTGGCCGGGCCACGGCCGCATGTGGTCCCACCTCGTCAGCGACGTCTCCTACGACGAACTGCACGCCTTCGCCGACCGCTTGGGCGTGCCCCGCCGCGCCTTCGACCGCGACCACTACGACATCCCCGGGCACCGGTACGCCGACGCCGTGCGCGCCGGCGCGGTCGAGGTCGGCAGCCGCGAGGTGGTGCGGCTGCTGCACGGGGCGGGGCTGCGGCGCCGCAAGGGCGCGGGTCAGCCGCGCAGTTCGTAGCAGACCCGCCCCTCCTCCTCGCCGGCCTCGGTGAAACCGGCCCGGGCGAGGACCTTCCGCGAGGGCGCGTTCTCCCGCTCGACGACGGCCGCCACGGTGCGCACGCCGTCCCGCGCGAGCGCCCACGCGGACAGGGTGCGCAGGGCCTCGGTGGCGTAACCGTGGCCGCGGGCGCCCGCGACGAGGTCGTAGCCGATCTCCACACGGCCCTCGCCGTCCGGGACGCCGTGGAAGCCCATCGCCCCCACCGCGCGGTCGTCGTCCCGCCGGACCAGCACGTACATGCCCCACTCCGGGTGGAACACGCCCTCCTCGTACTGCCTGACCATGATCCCGGCGCCCTCGCGGGTGCCGTCGGCGGCGGCCCCGCCGGCCCACTCGTAGCCGCCGTCACCCGCCAGGGACAGGCCGGCGGCGGTCGCCGGGGTGACGCCCTCCAGGACGAGCCGCTCGGAGTGGAGCAACGGATTGTTGCTCCACTTCCACCCGGTGACGGGTTCCCGGCCCGGCAGTGCACCGCGCCCGGTGGCCCACAGCAGCGTCTGCCAGGGCGTGGGCCCCGGCCTGACCTGCGGGAAGATCCGGGTGAGGACGAAGGAGGCCAGCTCGGCCGGCGGCTCGTACGTGATCCCCGTCCCCTCGGCGATGTCGTGCGTGTGCAGCAGCACCTCGGCCACGCCCATCGCGGCGAAGCCCTCCCGGTTCGCGTGCCGGAACGGGTACGAGTGGAAGGCGCGGACCGCGCGGGGGGTGGTGCGGATCGCGGCGGCGAGCAGGGCGCCGGTCGCCTCGATCGTCTTCAGGACGCCGGCGTTGTCGGTGTCCTCGTCGAGCGAGATCGTGAAGGGCAGGTGGCCGGCGGTCGAGCGTCCCGCGAGCCGCCCCGCGTACGCGATGAGATCGTCCGCGATGTGCGCCGCCGTCTCCCGGCAGTCCCACTCCAGCCGCCCGGCCCTCACCTTCCCCCAGTCCCGGTCGGTGACCGTCCCCAGCGCCGCCACGCAGTCCGCGACGGCTTCCTCCACCTGTTCCGCTCCCACAGCATGCATGCGGGGCAGGCTAGGCGGGCGGCGGGGCCGGGGTCGACAGCATTTCCAGTTCGCCGCGCATGTTGTAGCGGGCGGTGGCCTCCCAGCGCTCGCTCCCGTACGGCGTACGGAACAGCCGGGGCAGGGCGAGGAGTTGCCGCAGCACGTCGGCCCGGCCCGCGCGGAAGGCCTCGCCCGGCACGAAGTGGTACTCCTCGCGGACGGCGGCGGTGTAGGCGGCGTACGCGGACGGCGGCGAGGCGAGCACCGCCAGGTCGGCGTCGCACAGCACCTGGCCGTCGCGGTCGTCGTCGGCGGGGTCGTGCGTGACGGTGAGCCGGACCAGCCGGGCCACCTCGGCGGTCCTCCCCGCCGGCACCCCGGCCTCGGGCAGCGCGCGCTCGGCGAGGCGGGCGGAGCGTTCCTCGTTCTCGGAGCGGTCGGGCAGGTACACGGCGTCGTGGAACCAGGCGGCGAGCCGCACGACGTCCGGGTCCCCCGCGTGTTCCGCCAGCTCGTCGACGCGGTCGAGGACCGCGGTGAGGTGGGTGAGCGTGTGGTAGTGCCGCTGCGGCTCCCGCCAGCGGGCGAGCAGATCGTCGGCGTACGGCGCCGGGTCGGGGCCGCCCCCGGGGCCGCGGGCTCCTTCCAGGGCGCGGGCGAAACGGGCGCGCAGGTCTTCGATGTCGGCCATTCCCCCATTGTTCCCGCCGCACCACCAGAGGCTGCCGCAAGGAGACCCGCGGCGAGCGGGCGGTCCCGGGACCGCCCGCCCGGCCGGCTCCTCCGGCCGGGCGCATCGGCTCCTGGAGCCCGGCCCTCCGACGGGTCCGGCCGCTCCGGGGGCGCGAAGCGGGCCTGCCGGACCCGAAGAGCCGCCGGCGGGCCCTTCGCCGCACTAGCGTGGCCTCCATGACGACTCCTGCGGATGTGCACGACGTACGGGACCCGGAGCTGCCCGGGCGGCTGCTGACCGTCGAACGGGACGCGCTGGTCCCGTTGTTGCGGGGAAGGCCGGACGCGGACTTCGCGCTGCCGGTGCCGGCGTGCCCCGGGTGGACGGTGCGGGACGTGCTGGCGCACTGCTCGGCCGCCCTCGCGCGGGTGGTGCGGGGCCGGTTCGAGGAGGGGGTGTTCTCGCCCGAGTCCAACGAGCGGGACATCGCCGAGCGGGCCGAGTGGGCCAACGCCCAGGTCCTCGACGAGCTGGACCGGGGGATGACCGAGGCGGGGCCCGTGATCGCCGAGGCGGGCGGAGCGCTGGACGCCGTCGCGCTGGGCGAGTGGGTGCACGCCGGGGACGTCCGGGCCGCGCTCCGGGAGCCGGACGCGTACGCGGGCGCGGGGCTGCCGTACGCCCTCGCCCTGCTGGCGCAGGTGACGGCCGGCCGGGGCCACCTCCCCCTGCACGCCGACCTCGACGACACCGACGAGCCCCTGCGGCTGGGCGGCACGCCGGGGGAACGCCCCCCGGCGCGCTACATCGGCGACGGGCCGACGCTGGTACGGCTGTACGCCGGCCGGCCCCTGGACGGGGCGGCGTACGAACTGGCCGGCGTGGACGCGGCGGAGCTGAACATCTTCGGGGGATGAGGGCAGGGGCGGGGCGTCTCCGGGCGTAGGGTTGAATTGGACTAGACCTGTAGGAGTCGACCGAGGCCGAGGAATGGGGTCCCATGAGCAAGCGTGCAGTCCTGGAGGTGATCGCCCTCGACGTCGAGGACGCGGTCGCCGCTCGGGCCGGAGGTGCGGACCGCCTCGAGCTGGTCACCGACATGGCGGCGGACGGACTGACGCCGTCGGTGGCGACCGTCGCGGGGATCCGCGCGGCCGTGGACATCCCGGTGCGGGTGATGCTGCGGCTGGCGGACGGGTTCGCGGCCGGTGACGTCGGGCGGCTGGTGGGCGCGGCGCGTGAGATGCGCGCGGCCGGGGCGGAGGAGTTCGTGCTCGGGTTCCTGGACGCGGACGGCGGCGTGGACCTGGGGGCGGTGGAGCGGGTCGCCGGTGAGCTGGAGGGCTGCCGGTGGACGTTCCACCGCGCGATCGACCGGGCCGCCGACCGGGACGCGCTGCGCAAGCAGCTCGACGGGCTGCCCGGCCTGGACACCTACCTCACCGCGGGCGCGCCGGCCGGCGTCGACGACGGCCTCCCCACCCTGCGCGCCGAGGCGCGGCGGCGGGGGGAGCCGGGCTACGAGCAGCAGTTGCTGGTGGGGGGCGGACTGCGGCTGGACCATGTGCCCACACTGGTGGAGGCCGGGATCGACGGGTTCCACATCGGCGGGGCGGCCCGCCCCCAGGGGTGGGACGGGCCGGTGTCGGCCAAGGCCGTCGCCGAGTGGCGGGCGGCGCTGGGGGACTGAGCGGTCCCGCCGCGCGGCGGGCGGTGCCGGTGCCGGGGCGCGAACGCCCGCGGTCGCCTCAGGTGAGCTGGCGGGGCAGGTCCGTGGCGTGGGTCACGATCAGCCCCGAGACCGCTCGGGTCAGGGCCACGTACAGGCGGCGCAGGCCGGTGCGTTCGTCGGGTTCGGCGTCGACCACCGCCCGCGGCTCGTCCAGGACCACGTAGTCGTACTCCAGGCCCTTCGCCAGGGAGGCCGGGACCAGGGTCAGGCGGGTGGCGTGGGTCGTCTCCTCGCCGGGGGCGACGTAGGTGATCCCGGCCGCCGTCAGCGCCTCCGCCAGCTCCGGGACCCGGGCGTCCGCCGCGATCAGGCCCACCGAGCCCTCGCGGCGCAGCAGTTCGCGGCACGCGGACACCACGTCGTCCGTCGCCTCGGACGGGCGGACCTCGAAGAGGCCCGGGTTCTCACGGATCGACGCCACCGGCGTCAGCCCCGGCGCGATGTGCGGCAGCAGCCGGGAGGCGTAGGCGATGACGTCCGTCGGCACGCGGAAACCGGCCGTCAGTTCCTCGATCACCGCGTCCCCCTTGCCCAGGTGTCCCAGCGCCTCCTCCCAGCTCCGGGTCGCCCACGGGGTGGTGCCCTGCGCCAGGTCGCCGAGGACCGTCGCCGAACCGGTCGTACAGCGCCGGCCGACCGCCCGGTACTGCATGGGGGAGAGGTCCTGCGCCTCGTCGAGCACCACGTGCCCGAGCGAGTGCGTGCGCCGGACGAGATCGGTGGCCTCGTCGATCAGCACGGCGTCCGCGGACGACCACTTCGCCGACTTCACCGACCGGGCCGGCTTCGCCCACAGGATCGCCTTGCGCTCCTCCTCGTCGAGCAGCCCCTCCGCGTGCTCGGCCAGGAACTCCGGCTCGCCCAGCAGCCGCAGCACCAGTCTCGCCGGGTCGACGGCCGGCCAGATCGCCTTCACCGCCGCCTTCACCGCGCCGTTGCGGGCCACCGCGTCCTGCACCCGGTCGTCCGGCGCCTCCCCCGCCCGCTCCATCTGCACCAGCACGGCGTGCGCGACGCGCTGCGGGAGTGCGTCGCGGGCGGCGCCGTAGCGGATGTCGCGCTCCAGCAACTGGCGCACGATCTCCTCCAGTTCGTACGCCGGGACCCGCCAGCGGCGCGAGCCGCGCACCACCACGACGGGCTCGGTCGGCATCGTGACGTGCGCGTAGAGGGCCCTGCGCAGCACCTGCGCCATCCGGGCGTCGCCCTTGACCACCGCCGCCGGCGCGTCGTCCGTCCCGCGGACCTCCACGTGCGCCACCAGGTCGTCCACCGTCGCCTGGGCGACCGTCAGCTCACCCAGGGCGGGCAGCACCTGCTCGATGTAGTGCAGGAAGGACCGGTTCGGCCCGACGACCAGGGTGCCGGTGCGGGCCAGCCGCTCGCGGTGGGCGTAGAGCAGGTAGGCGACCCGGTGCAGGCCGACGGCGGTCTTCCCGGTCCCGGGACCTCCCTGCACGCACACGCTGCCCGACAGCCCCGACCGTACGATCTCGTCCTGCTCGGGCTGGATCGTGGCGACGATGTCCCGCATCGGGCCGACGCGCGGACGCTCGATCTCCTGCTGGAGCAGCCTGCTGGTGCCGGCCTCCTCCGCCGGGTCGCCGAGGTGCTCGTCCTCGTACGCGGTGAGGTCGCCGCCGGTGTAGCCGAAGCGGCGGCGCAGCGCGACGTCCATCGGGTCCTTCCCGGAGGCCCGGTAGAACGGCTGCGACACGGGGGCACGCCAGTCGATCACCATCGGGTCGCCGTCGGCGTCGTGCACGTGCCGGCGCCCGATGTAGAAGCGCTCGCCGTCGGCCCCCTCGGCCCCCTCGGGGCCGGGGGAGCGCAGGTAGTCGAGCCGGCCGAAGAACAGCGGGGTGCCGCTGAGGTCGGCCAGCGCCCTGACGCGCTCCTGGATCTGGCGCTCCAGCACGGCCGCGTTGACCCAGTTCGCGGTGACGTCGCCGATGTCGAGGGACTCCACGTCCTCGCGCATGGCGCGCAGCGCGGAACGGGACGCGGCGAGGTGGGCGCGCTCGCGGGAGAGGGGATCGCCGGCGGGGTCGTTCACGGACTGGCGCACGGGTGTGGACGCGGACAAGGGGGTGCCTCCGGGGAAACTGCTGCTGGGCTGCTGGGCTGCTGCGACATACCGGCCGGTTTCCGTCCGGGCGGCGGCGCTCCGTGAGGGAGGCGGGGAGGAGCGGAGATTCTAGGGCCCGGGGCCGGTGCGGTCCAAACGGATTCCCGCGCCGGCGGGGCGGCCCGCAGAGCGCACCCGTGGCCGCGCCGGTCAGCTCGTACCCGGTGAACCGTCCGCCGTCCGCACGCCGGTCACGCCGTCCGGCCGCCGTACCGGTCCCGGGGCCGACGGAGGCCTCGGCCCCTAGGGGAAGTCTCCGTCCCGCCTGGGGGGCGGGGCTCGTCCCTCAGGCGTACCCGGAGCTCCGGCGGATCGGTCCCTTCGGCCGATGCCCGGGCCGGGGGAGAAGAGCAACCATGGAGACATGAGCGCAGCCACGGTCAACCCAGCCCCGCCGCCGGTCCGGCCGGCCGGCGCGACCGCCGTCCAGGGCAGTCACCCGCACCCCCTCGGTGACGCCCTGCGCGCGGTGAAGGTCTTCCTCGGCGCCGCCTTCGACGTGGTCGTCCTCGGCGAGTACGGCGAGGAGGCGGGCGTCCGCCGCAGGTGACGGCCGCCCGGACGGGCACGGGCGCGCCGCGGGGTGGACACCGGCGTGCCCGCGGCCGGTCTCCTCAGCTCCCGGCGAGGAGTTCGTCCGCGTCCATGATCCGGTACGCGTACCCCTGCTCCGCCAGGAACCGCTGGCGGTGTGCCGCGAAGTCCTGGTCGATGGTGTCCCGGGCGACCACGGAGTAGAAGTGGGCCTGGTGCCCGTCCGCCTTGGGCCGCAGCACCCGGCCGAGCCGCTGCGCCTCCTCCTGCCGCGACCCGAAGGTGCCCGACACCTGGACGGCGACCGTCGCCTCCGGCAGGTCGATCGAGAAGTTAGCGACCTTGGAGACGACCAGGACGCTGATCTCGCCCTGCCGGAACGCGTCGAACAGCTTCTCCCGCTGGGCGTTCGACGTCTCGCCCTTGATCACCGGCGCGTTCAGGTGCTCGCCCAGCTCGTCCAGCTGGTCGATGTACTGCCCGATCACCAGGATCTGCTGACCCGCGAAGCGCCGGACGATCGCCTCGGTGACCTTCTGCTTGGTCGCCGTCGTCGAGCAGAACCGGTACTTCTCCTCCTGCTCCGCGGTGGCGTAGGCCAGCCGCTCGGACTCGGTGAGGCTGACCCGGACCTCCACGCAGTCGGCCGGGGCGATGTAGCCCTGGGCCTCGATCTCCTTCCACGGCGCGTCGAACCGCTTCGGCCCGATCAGCGAGAAGACGTCCGACTCGCGGCCGTCCTCGCGCACGAGGGTCGCCGTGAGGCCCAGCCGCCGCCGCGCCTGCAGGTCCGCCGTGAACTTGAAGACGGGCGCGGGCAGCAGATGCACCTCGTCGTAGAGGATCAGGCCCCAGTCCCGGGAGTCGAACAGCTCCAGGTGGGGGTAGATCCCCTTCCGCCTGGTGGTCAGCACCTGGTAGGTGGCGATGGTGACGGGACGGATCTCCTTGCGCGTCCCGCTGTACTCGCCGATCTCCTCCTCGGTCAGCGAGGTCCGCCGCACCAGCTCGTGCTTCCACTGCCGGGCCGAGACGGTGTTGGTGACCAGGATCAGCGTGGTCGACTTCGCCTGCGCCATCGCCCCGGCGCCGACCAGCGTCTTGCCGGCGCCGCAGGGCAGCACGACCACGCCGGAGCCGCCGTGCCAGAAGTTCTCCACGGCCTGCTTCTGGTACGGGCGCAGCGCCCACCCGTCCTCGTGCAGTTCGATCGGGTGCGCCTCGCCGTCCACGTACCCGGCGAGGTCCTCGGCCGGCCAGCCCAGCTTCAGCAGCACCTGCTTGATCTGCCCCCGCTCCGAGGGGTGCACGACCACCGTGTCCGGGTCGAGGCGGGCGCCGACCAGCGGCGCGACCCGCTTCGAGCGCAGCACCTCCTCGAGGACCGGCCGGTCGGTGGTGGTCAGGACGAGCCCGTGCGCCGGATGCCTGGTCAGGCTGAGGCGGCCGTAGCGGTCCATCGTGTCGGCGATGTCCACGAGCAGCGCGTGCGGCACGGGGTAGCGGCTGTACTGCACCAGCGCGTCCACGACCTGCTCGGCGTCGTGGCCGGCCGCCCGGGCGTTCCACAGGCCCAGCGGGGTCACGCGGTAGGTGTGGATGTGCTCGGGGGCCCGCTCCAGTTCGGCGAACGGCGCGATGACCCGGCGGCAGTCGTCGGCCTGCTCGTGGTCGACCTCGAGGAGGAGGGTCTTGTCGGACTGGACGATGAGCGGACCATTCACGCGCGGCTGCCTTTCTGCGGCTCGGCGACGGACTCGGCACGGGCACGGCACGGACTCGGCACGCGCGGGGCGCGCCGCCGCGCGTGCACCGCACGGCCAAACGTCCAGTTTGCCTGATCGCGCGCCGCAGGGGTCCCGGAGCGGCCCGGCCACTTCGGCGCGCCCGGCGTGAGGTTGTTCACCAGCGGCCGCTCAGCCCTCCTCGTCCGCCAGTTCCGCGACCCCCGTGATCCGGTGCAGCGGGTACGTCCGCACCTCGTCGGCGGTGTGGTCGTACGCCGTGACGAAGCCGCCCTCGACACGGACCGGGGCGATCACGCGCTGGCTCGCCGCGCCCTCGGCGTTGACGTAGCCGATCCACAGCACCGCGCCGGTGAGGACGGCGGCCTGCAGGGTGGCGAGGGTGTCGGCGACCGTCGTGCGGGGCAGCTCGCCGGGGCCCGCTTCGTCCCCGGCGACCGGTTTGCGCGGCGCGGTGGCGGCGAGGTCACCGGCGCGGACGGCCCGGACCGCGGCCGTGAGCAGCGTGTCGTCGGGGACCGGCGGCCCGTCCGGGACCGGTTCGGGTGCCGTGCGCGGCGGGGTGCGGTGGGCGTCGGCCCGGGTGATCAGGACGTCGCCCTCGCTGGACTCGGCGGCCGGTGCGAACCCCATCGCGCGCAGCCCCTCCAGCAGGCCCGTCGGGTCGGTCCGCGCGGCCAGCACGGTCGGCGCGAGCCGGCGCAGGCCCAGTCCGGCGGCGCGCTTGTCGGCGAGGATCTCGCTGAGCACCGCGTCGTCGTCGCAGCGGACGTACGCCGAGGCGGCGCCCACCCGCAGGTGCCCGTGCCGGCGGGCCACGTCGTCGATGAGGTACGCCAGCGGCTGCGGCACCGGTGTACGGGAGTGCGCGGCGAGGAAGGAGTGCAGGTCGGCGGCGGTCTGCCCGGCGTCGAGGGCGCGGCGCACCGAGCCGGGCGTGAACCGGTAGACGGTCGCGCCACCCTTCGATTCCACGTCCGCCAGGACGCCCAGCAGCTCGGCGAGCGGCCGCTCCAGCGGGCCCGGCGCCACCGCCGTCAGGTCGGCCTGGAGGAGGACGTGGTCCAGGGGCCGCGGCAGCAGCGGCGCCAGCAGCCGGGCCGCGGCGGCGGTGGCCGCCACCTGCCCGGTGGGGGAGAGGGGGGCCGGGGGCGGGGTGGGGCGGTGGTGGACGGGCAGCTTGTCGCCCGGCCCCGCGGGCTCGGGCTCCGCCTCCGGCCGCCGGGGCGCGGGCGCGCCGATCAGTGCCCGCCCGTGCGTGGAGAGCGCGCCCCGCCCGGTGATCCCCAGCATCTCCGCCTCGGACAGGACCCACCGGGCCAGCCGCGTCCGCAGGTCCTCGCTTTCCCCGCCGCCCGTGCCGCCCGTGCCGCCCCGGCCGCCCCGCGGCGGGCGTTCCCAGTGCAGGCGGGCCAGGACCGACTCCGCGGCCGGCGCGGCTCCCTCCGGCAGGCCCGCCAGCAGCGCCAGCACCCTGTGCCGCACCTCCGGGGCCGCCGAGCGGTCCAGTCCCGGCCCCAGCGCCGACAACGTACGGTCCTTCGCGTCCCGCCCGCCGACCAGCCCGGCCGTCCGGGTCGCCGCCAGCCAGGCCGCGGCCAGCCGCGCCCACCGCTCGGCGGGGGGCCGCTCGCGCCACTCGTCGTACGCCGGCGTCGCCGCGTACCGCTCCTCGGCCTCCCCGTCGGAGGCCACCAGCCCCGCCGCGTGGGCCAGCTCGACCCAGAAGGCGGCCACCGGCTCGGTCACGTCCAGGGCGACGGCGGTCCGCTTCAGGTCCCGCAGGCTCAGCCCGCCGGCCCGCAGCACCGCCGGACCGCCCTCGTCCCAGTCCTTCAGCAGCTCCTCGACGGTCGCCAGCGCCGTGAACGCCTGGCCGGCCGCCGTCGCGTCCACCACCTGTGGAGGGTGCGCGGCGGCGGCCTCGACGGCCGGCGGCACCGGCTCCGGCCGGCGGTGCGCCCGCCCGGCCCGCAGCCGCAGCGCGACCTCGCGCGGCAGCACGACCGTCCCGGGCGCCGTCGGCAGCAGCAGCCCCCGGTCCAGGAGCCAGCGCAGCCGGGGCGCGGGATCGGCGGTGACCTGCCCGTACGGCGGGCCCCACACCAGCCGCTCCAGCACCTCGACGGACTCGCCCGGCGCCTCGTCGAGCAGCGCGGCCATCCGCGCCGGGTCGTCGAACAGGGCGGTCAGGGCGGCCAGGGCGGAGACCGTGTCGTGCGTGGACGCCAGTCCGGCCGTCGCCACGATCTGCTGGATCCGCCCCGGCGACATCCCGGAGGCGGCCTCCCGCACCGTCGGGCCGAGGCCGGTCGGCGACGGGTGCTGCGGTGACGGCGACAGCAGCTCACGGGCGGTGCGGACCAGCCGCAGCCGTTCGTCACCGCCCCACACCAGGGCCTGCTCGCGCAGGGTGCCCAGCGCGTGCGGCAGCGCGGCCGAGACCGCCGGGTCGCCGTCGTCGCCCGCCAGCAGCCCCAGCAGCTCCTCGTACGGCGCCGGGTCCCCGGCCACCGCCAGCGCCTGGGCCGTCTGCAGCGCGAACCTGTCCAGCCGCTCCAGCGCCCGGACCACCGAGGCACGGGTGCCGGCGCGGGTGGCGAGCTGGGTGAGGTCGGTGGGCACGGGCGTGACGAGGTCCGGGCGGCTGCGCAGCAGCGCGGCCAGGGACGCGTCGTCCCGTTCCCGGAGTGCCTCAGCGAGGGATCGGGGGGCCGCCGCCGCGGGCTTCTCCTCGGTGCTCATCCGCCTCACGGTAGCGGGTGGGTACGCCGGTGGCGTGCCGGGAGTTGGGCCGGCCGGTCACACTCGCGGTAACGTCGGGCGACGGTGTCCGGACGCATCCGCCCCGGAGGGGACTTCGTGGGTATCGAAAGTGACCAGGTCGTCTACGAGTACCTGAGCCGCGTCGGTGACGTGGCGCAGCAGCGGCAGCTGCCGTCGGCGGCCCGTATGCGGCTGGTCGCCGAGCTGCGCGACGAGATCGACAAGCGCCGGGCGAAGGCCGTGGTCGATTCCCCCGGTGCCGTGCGCCGCATCATCTCCCGGCTCGGCACCCCGGACGAGGTGGTGACGGCGGCCTCCGACGGCTCCGGCACCCCCACGGGCGCCGCCGCGCCGCCGCCCGCCGCGGTCCCGGTGCAGCGCGAGCCGGAGCGCGGCGCCGACGCCCGCGCCGGCCGCCCCAAGGGCGTGCTGCGCCGGGCCGTCCCCCGGCCCCGCGCGGCCGGGGCACCCGATCCCGCCCCCTCCGCCGCACCCGCCCCGCCGCACCGGGCCGGCACGGACGAACTCGGCGACAGCGCCACCCAGCCCGACTGGTGGCGGGTGGACGAGGGCCCCTTCGGCGTCGGCGATGCGGTGCCGGGCTTCGTGGGCGGCGTGGAGATCCCGGAGCTGCTCAGGTCGCCGCGGACGGAGGAGAAGGAGCCGGCGCCCGCGGCGAAGGACCCGGACGTCCCGCCGGCGGCCGGGGCCGGGTCCGAGGCCGGGCCCGCCGCCCGCCGCCGCTTCCCGCGCCTGCCGGGCCTCCCGTCCGGCCGCTGGAGCAACCCCCTCCTCCTGTTCGCCGCCGCCCTGCTGGTCGCGGGCGCCGCGCTGGGCAACTGGTTCGGCCTGATCCTCGGCTGGCTCATCGCCTACGGCTCCCGCCGCCTGACCCAGGCGGAGACCAAATGGGCGGTGGCCGTCCTCCCCGGCCTGGCGCTCACGGGCGGCGTCGTCTGGCTCTGGGGCCGGACGGAGGGCCGCTGGGGCACGCCCGTCGCCGAGGGCCACATGAACGACGCGGTCTCCGAGACCTGGCCCTGGGTGATCCGGACGGCAGCCGTGGCCACGGCCCTGTTCCTGGTCTGGCGCTCCCAGCGCCGACGCTAGCCCCGCCCCGCAGGCCCCCGGGCCGGGCACAATGGCCCGTATGGCCCTGGCGACCCCGTTCCAGCCCACCGTCGGCTTCGACCTCGACATGACGCTCATCGACTCCCGGCCCGGCATCCGTGCCTGCTACCGGGCGCTGTCCGAGCGGACCGGCACCCACATCGACGCCGACCTCGCGGTCACCCGGCTCGGGCCGCCGCTGGTGGACGAGCTGCTCAACTGGTTCCCCGCCGAGCGGGTCGAGGAGACGGCCGACCTGTACCGGGCCATGTACCCCGCGTACGCCATCGCCGCCACGCCCGCCCTGCCCGGCGCCCGCGAGGCGATGACGGCGGTGCGCCGGGCGGGCGGACGCGCGATCGTCGTCACCGCCAAGTACGAGCCCAACGCCAAGCTGCACCTGGCCCACCTCGGCATCGAGCCGGACGCCGTGATCGGCGACCTGTGGGCCGAGCAGAAGGCGCTCGCCCTGCGCGAGCACGGAGCGGCCGTCTACGTCGGCGACCACGTGGGCGACGTGCGCGGCGCGCGGACCGCCGGCGCGCTGTCGGTCGCGGTCACCACCGGCCCGTGCGACGAGAGGGAGCTGCGCGAAGCCGGCGCGGACGTCGTCCTCACCGCCCTGACGGAATTCCCACGGTGGTTTTCGGACTATCGCGCGGACTACCGCTCCGAGAACCGGCCGGACCGCGCCTGACGGCGCCCCGCCGCGACCGAACGCAGTACACCCGCCCCGGCCATCAGGAATCCGACGGCCATGAGCATGCTCAATCCGAACATGTATGTCGGAAAGGGAGCCGTTCCGAGGAACAACGGGGCCACAGTGACCAGTGTGGCCACGGCGCCGGCGAAGAAGACGATGGCACCGGCACGGACCAGACCGTCACCGGGCGCGGCGGAATTCGCTTGGGTTTTGTCACGCACCCGACCAGGGTAGTTCCCAGCGCGAGGGAACAGCCCGGTGACGTCTTGTCACCGGCCCGAGGACCACTAGCCTTGGTACCGGCGGGTCGTCAGGCCCGCCGGAGCGCTATCAAGAGCCGTTTTCAGAAGCAGTTTTCCCGACGAGTACGAGGACGAGGACAGACGTGCCCACCGGCAAGGTCAAGTGGTTCAACAGTGAGAAGGGCTTCGGCTTTCTCTCCCGTGACGACGGCGGCGACGTCTTCGTGCATTCCTCGGTCCTCCCCGCCGGAGTCGAGGCCCTCAAGCCGGGCCAGCGCGTGGAGTTCGGCGTGGTCGCCGGACAGCGTGGCGACCAGGCCCTTTCCCTGACCGTCCTGGACCCGACCCCGTCGGTCGCCGCCGCCCAGCGCAAGAAGCCGGACGAGCTGGCCTCCATCGTCCAGGACCTGACGACCCTGCTGGAGAACATCACCCCGCAGCTGGAGCGGGGCCGCTACCCCGACCGCGCCGCCGGCAAGAAGATCGCCGGCCTGCTCCGCGCGGTCGCCGACCAGCTCGACGTCTAGGACGGCCCCCCGGGCCCGGCGGCTCAGGGGAACCGCAGCGCGTCCGGGCCGAGGGGCGGCACCAGCCCCTCGGCCGCCGCGCGCGTCAGCAGCCCCCGCACGGCCGCGTAGCCGTCCTCGCCGAGGTCGGCGGTGAACTCGTTGACGTACAGCCCGATGTGCTGGTCGGCGACGGCCGGGTCCATCTCCTGGGCGTGCTCCATGACGTACGGGCGGGACGCCATGGGGTCGTCCCACGCGGCCCGCACCGACGCGCGGATCGAGGCGGCGAGCCGGGTCAGCGTCTCCTCGCCCAGCGCGCGCCTGGCGATGATCGCGCCCAGCGGGATCGGCAGCCCGGTGGTCAGCTCCCAGTGCTCGCCCATGTCGGCGAGCCGGTGCAGCCCGTAGTCGCGGTACGTGAAGCGTGCCTCGTGGATGACGAGTCCCGCGTCGACCTTCCCGTCCCGCACGGCGGGCATGATCTCGTGGAACGGCATCACCACGATCTCCCCCACGCCGTCCGGCACCACCTCCGCCGCCCACAGCCGGAACAGCAGGTACGCCGTCGACCGCTCGCTCGGCACGGCGACCGTGCGCCCCGCCAGGTCCGCCCCCGCGCCGTCCTGCCGGGTCAGCACCAGCGGCCCGCAGCCCCGCCCCAGCGCGCCCCCGCAGGGCAGCAGGGCGTACTCGCCGAGGACGTACGGCAGCACCGCGTACGACACCTTCAGCACATCGAGCTCGCCGCGCTCGGCCATGCCGTTGGTGAGGTCGATGTCGGCGAAGGTCACGTCGACGGCGGGTGCGCCGGGCACCCGGCCGTGGGCGAGGGCGTCGAAGACGAAGGTGTCGTTCGGGCAGGGCGAGTAGGCGATCCGCAACTGCTGCTCACTGGTCATGGCGGTCATGCCGGCTCCAACTCTCCAGTACGGGTGCGAGCTTCCCGAAAGCCCCGGTGAGGGCGTCCAGCGCGTCGGCGACGCGCCAGGCGGCGCGGTCGCGGGGGCCCACGGGGTTCGACACCGCCCGCACCTCCAGCACGGGCACGCCGTGCGCGGCGGCGGCCTCGGCGACCCCGAAGCCCTCCATGGCCTCGGCGAGGGCGCGCGGGTGCCGGGCGCGCAGTGCGGCGGCCCGGCCGGCGGTCCCGGTCACCGTCGACACGGTGAGCACGGTCCCGGTGAGCGCGCCGGCCGCGGCGGCGGCCCGGCGGACCAGGGCGGCGGGCGGGCGGTGGGTGACGGTGCCGAAGCCGAGACCGGTGACCGGCAGGAAACCGTCGGCCGTCTCGGCGCCCAGGTCGGCGGCGGTGATCTCGTCGGCGACGACGAGGGAGCCGAGCGGCGCGTGCGGCGGGAAACCGCCGGCGATGCCGGCGGAGACGACCAGGCCGTAGGGCCGGCCGTCCAGGGCGGCGGCGGTGAGCGCCCCGGCCGTGGTGGCGGCGGCGAGCGCCGGACCCACCCCGGCGGCCAGGAGGCCGGGCCCGCCGGCGACCTGCAGCACGGTCGCCCCGGGCAGGGCCACCTCCCGCACCGGCCCCGGGAACGCGCGGGCCACCGCGTCCCGCTCGGCGGGGACCGCGGTGGCCACGAGGACGCCTCCCCGCGCCACCGGCTCCGCGCGGGCGGGGGACACTGCGGTGGACGACGTGATCAGGCGTCCTTCTTCAGCCGGAAGGACCACAGGGCCGTGGCCGCCTGCTCGCCCTCCTTGACCGACACCAGGGTCGAGTCGCCCTGGGCGCCGTACTGGGCGTTGAAGAACACGCTGCCCGGGATGGTGCGGTAGGTCTTGGTGCTGGCGTCGGTCAGCGGCTGGCCGTTCATCAGGATGGTCCAGCCCTTGTCGGCGACCTCCGGGTCGACACCGAACCGGACGGTCTCGTCGGGGTCGACCGAGATCTCGTCGATGCCCTTGTCCTTCAGGCACTTGTTCAGGTCGGCGGTCCCGAGGGCCTCGCCCTCGCCGCCGCAGGTGGCCTCGGAGCTGACCGAGTCGCTGCCCACGGTGATCGTGGCCATCGGCGTCGGCTTGTCACAGGCGGCCAGGACGAGCAGTCCGGCGGATACGGCGCCTACGGCGGCGACGGCACGGCGGCGTCGCACAGCGCGGTGTGTCAGAGCGGCTGCGCCGCGGGGCAACGTGGTCATGGGGCGAAGGCTATCGGGCACCTCCGCCGCGCCCCCCACGTGGGGGTACGGCGTGGCCGGAGCGTTACGCCGCCCGCGGCCGCCCCGCGCCCCCGTCCCGGGCCGAACGCACCAGCCCGCGCACCGTGGTCAGCCAGCCCGCGGCGACGATCACCGCGCCCGCCGCGAGCCCCAGCGAGCCGGTCAGCGGCATCGCGATGCCGATCGCGCCGCCCAGCACCCAGGCCGTCTGCAGCAGCGTCTCGGACCGCGCGAACGCCGACGTGCGGACCAGCTCGGGCACGTCCCGCTGGATCAGCGCGTCCAGCGACAGCTTGGCCAGCGCCTGCGCGAACCCGGCGATCGCGGCCAGACACGCCACCAGGACCGCGCCGAAGAACAACGCGGCCGTGATCGCCGCGCCCAGCACACAGGCCACCACCGTCACGATGATGATCTCCGGGGCGCGGGACCTGAGCCACGCCCCGACCGCCGTACCGAGCGCGTTGCCCGTGCCGGCCGCCACACCCACTATGCCGAGGGAGACCGCGGCGCTCTGCCCGGTCATCGGGTGCTCGCGCAGCAGGAACGCGAGGAAGAAGATCAGGAAGCCGGTCAGGCAGCGGATGGCGGCGTTGGCGCCGAGCGCGTGGGTGACGGCCGGGCCGACCGTGCGCAGCCCGGGGCGCTTCTCGCTCCTGCGGTGCGGGCCGTGCAGATGCTGCTCGTCGGCGGCGAGCAGGGCCACGTCCTCGCCCTTGGCGGAGTCCACCTTCGGCGGCAGCCGGAAGGACAGGAGCATCCCCGTGACGAAGAGCGCGAACGCGCCGAACAGGGGCCAGCGCGGCCCGATCTGCTGGAGCCCCGCGCCGATCGGCGCGGCGATCCCGGTCGCCAGCAGCCCGCCGAGGGTGACCCGCGAGTTCGCCTTCACCAGGGAGAAGGCGGGCGGCAGCAGCCGCGGCACGACCGCGCTCCTGACCACCCCGTACGCCTTCGACGAGACCAGCACGCCCAGCGCGGCCGGGTACAGCTCGATCCCGCCGGTGACGACCGCGCCGGACAGGATCAGCGCGAGCAGCGCCCGGGCGAGCATCGCGCCCGCCATGGCGGCGCGGCGGCCGTGCGGGAGGCGGTCCAGGAGCGGCCCGACCACCGGGGCGAGGAGGGTGAACGGCGCCATGGTGATGGCGAGGTAGAGGGCGACGCGCCCGCGTGCCTCGTCGGTCGGCACGGAGAAGAAGACGGTGGACGCCAGCGCGACCGTGATCATGACATCGCCGGCGCCGTTGACGCCGTGCAGTTCGATCAGCTTGCCGAGCCCGGACTCCCCGGCGCCGTGCGCGTGGGTCGCCCTGCGGATCCCCCGCGCGGTTCCGGTCACCGGGAAGTGCAGGGCGCGTCCGAACGCGCGGAGGCGGCCGCCCGCCCGGTCCGTCCCGGCGCGTCGGCCGCTGTCCTCGATCCCTTTCGCCGTACCGGTCCCGGTGGCGTCCTGGGGTGTCCTCGCGGTGGCCACGACGTCATAGTGCCCCGAGAAGCGGGTGCGTAGTGCCGTGTCGTCCCGGGTGCCGCCCGGGTGCGGCTGTACGGCGGAACGCGCGGGGCCGGCGGCCGGCCCCGAAAACCGGCGCGCGGGACCCCAGAACAACCGTCGGTGTAGGCCCAGGGCACGCGAGAAGGTAGCGTGCGTATCTCAGCCATCCCGCAGAATGGATGGAGGCGCGCCCGAGCACGTTGCGGCGCGGACGTCGACGCGGTCCCCCGGTCCGCTCCGTCCGCCCCCCGCGCTGGGAGTGGCGCACTCGTGAGACGGCGTAGGAGAGAAGCGATACCTGTGAGCGCAGCGACAACGCGAAGCCGCACCCCCGACCGTCTGTGCGCCGAGGCCGTCGACCTCGCACGCTCCGCAGCCGAGGAGGCTGCCGCGCCCGGGGTCGTGGGAGAGCACGAGGGAGTGGTCTCCGAGGGGGACCGCGTCGTCACGCACTTCTTCGGGTGCCGCGAGTTCGGTTACCGCGGCTGGCGCTGGGCCGTCACCGTCGCCCGCGCCTCCCGCGCCAAGATCGTGACGATCGACGAGGCGGTCCTGCTGCCCGGCCCCGACGCGGTGCTCGCGCCGGAGTGGGTGCCGTGGAGCGAGCGGCTGCGCCCCGGCGACATGGGTCCCGGCGACCTCCTCCCCACCGACGCCGAGGACCTGCGCCTGGAACCCGGCTACGCCGACGAGGAGGAGCCGTCGCCGGTCTCCGCGGTCTCCGCGGACCTGGCCGAACTGGTGGAGGCCGAGGACGCCGAGGTCACCGGGGGCACCCCGGCCCATCTGACGGTGGCCCCGGCCCGCGGCTCGATCGCGGCGGTCGCCGAGGAGCTCGGCATGCGCCGCGCCCGGGTCCTGTCCCGCTACGGCCTGCACATCGCCGCCGACCGCTGGGAGGAGTCGTTCGGCGCGAAGACCCCGATGGCGCAGGCCGCCCCCGCGTCGTGCGTCTCGTGCGGCTTCCTGGCCCGTATCGGCGGCTCCCTGGGCCAGGCCTTCGGGGTGTGCGCCAACGAGTTCTCCCCGGCCGACGGCCACGTGGTCTCCCTGGCGTACGGCTGCGGCGGCCACTCCGAGGCCGCGGTCATGCCGAGGCCCCCGCAGCCCGCCCCGCCGGTGATCGACGAGACCCGGGTCGACCCGTTCCCGCTCCGCCCGGCCCCCGACTCCGGCTCGGTCCCGGCCACGGAGGACGAGACGACCGCGGAGCTGGGGCACTCCTAGGAGTGCCGGAACCCTGCGGAACCGGCCGTCCGCCTGAAGCGGCGGCCGCCCGCCGGCGGGGGTTCCCCGGGGCCACCGGTGGGCCCGGGCCGCTCCACCCCGCCGCGGGAACGAGGAGCCTTCGGCTCGCGGTACCTTCGTCGTCAGCCGATGAGGAGAGTCAACGTGAGCAAGTTCGTGCGGCCCGCCGCCGAGGGCGCCGACCCGTTCGGCACGGCGCGCCTGCGGCGCGGTGTGCTGGACGCCTGGGCCACCAGTCCCGCCCGCTTCCGTGAGGACGCCAACGCCGAGGAGGACCTCGTCCTCGGTGGCTACCGGGACCGTCTCGTCGTCGAGCTCGCCCAGAACGCCGCCGACGCCGCCGCCCGGGCCGGTGTGCCCGGACGGCTCCGGCTCACCCTGCGGGACGGGGTGCTCGTCGCCGCCAACACCGGGGCCCCGCTGGACGCGGCCGGCGTCGAGTCGCTGTCCACCCTGCGGGCCTCCGCCAAGCGGGACGCGCCGGAGCGGGCCGTGGGGCGGTTCGGCGTCGGGTTCGCGGCCGTGCTCGCCGTCACCGACGAGCCCGCCGTCGTCGGGCGGCACGGCGGAGTGCGCTGGTCGCTCGCCGAGGCCCGGGACCTCGCCGGTGACACCGCCCGGCACAGTCCCGGGCTGGGGGACGAGATCCGCCGCCGGGACGGGCACGTACCGCTGCTCCGGCTCCCGTTCGCCGCCGAGGGCACCGCCCCCGGCCCGTACGACACGGCCGTCATCCTCCCGCTGCGCGACACGGCCGCCGCCGATCTGGCCGAGCGGCTGCTGGGCGCCGTCGACGACGCCCTGCTGCTCGCCCTGCCCGGTCTGGCGGAGGTGACCGTCGAGATCGGCGACGCCGAGCCCCGTACCGTGAGCCGCCGCACCGAGGGAAACCTGGTCGTCGTCGAGGACTCCGGCGAGGGCACCACCCGCTGGCGCACCGCCAGCGCGCACGGGCCGCTCACCCCCCGCCTCCTCGCCGACCGCCCGGTCGAGGAGCGGCTGCGTCCGCACTGGTCGGTCACCTGGGCCGTCCCGGTGGAAGCCGACGGAACCCCCGGCCCGCCCCGCACCAGCCCCGTCGTGCACGCCCCCACCCCCAGCGACGAACCCCTCGGCGTCCCCGCCCTGCTCATCGCCTCCTTCCCGCTGGACTCCACCCGCCGGCACGCCGCCCCCGGCCCGCTCACCGACTTCCTCGTGCAGCGCGCGGCCGACGCCTACGCCGAGCTGCTCGCCGACTGGCGTCCGGTCACCCCCGGGATCATCGGCCTGGTGCCCGGCCCGCTCGGCAAGGGGGAACTGGACGGGGCCCTGCGGCAGGCGGTCCTCGAGAGGCTGCCGCGCACGTCCTTCCTGCCGCCCGCCGTCGAGCCGCGCGCGCAGGACGACGACTCCGGCCTGCCCGAAGCACTGCGGCCCCGGGACGCCGAGGTCGTCGAGGGCGCCGGCGCGGACACCGTGCGGGTGCTGGCGGAGGTGCTGCCGACGCTGCTGCCCGCCGGTCTCGAACGCCGGGCCGAGCTGCGCACGCTGGGCGTCGCCCGCGTCCCGCTCGCCGACGCGATCGACCGGCTGGCCGGACTGGAGAAGTCCCCCGACTGGTGGCGGCGGCTGTACGAGAGCCTGGCGGGCGTCGACCCGGACCGGCTCTCCGGGCTGCCGGTGCCGCTGGCCGACGGCCGGACGGCGGTCGGCCCCCGCCAGGTGCTGCTGCCCGGGGCGGAGGCCGCCCGCATCGAGCCGGAGGTGCTGGCCCGGCTCGGCCTCAAGGTCGCCCACCCGGACGCCGCCCACCCCCTGCTGGAGAAGCTGGGCGCCCTGCCCGCGACACCGCGCGCGGTGCTCACCACCCCGCAGGTGCGGGCCGCCGTCGCCGCCTCCCTCGACGACGGGGACGGGACGAACTGGGAGGAGGACGCGCCCGACGCCGAGGAACTCGCCGACACCGTGCTGGGCCTGGTGCGCGACGCGGGACTGGAGCCCGGCGAGGAGCCCTGGCTGGGCGCCCTCGCGCTCCCCGACGAGGACGGCGAGCTGTCCCCGGCCTGCGAACTGGTCTTCCCCGGCGGCCCCTTCGCCCGGGTGATGCGCGAGGGCGAACTCGCCGCCGTCGACGCCGAGCTGGCCGGGAAGTGGGGCGAACGGCCGCTGGCCGCCTGCGGGGTGCTGGTGGACTTCGCGCTGGTCCGCGCCCACGACGTCGTCCTCGACCCGGACGAACTCGAACCCCGCGAGGGCGACTTCGCCGAGCCGGACGACGCGGGGCTGCTGGACGCCGTGGACGTGTGGAGCGAGGACGTGCTCGACCGCTTCCCGGACAGCCCGGTGCCGCCGGTCGCCACCGAGATCGTCGCCGTACGGGACCTGGACCTGGTGGACGACGACCGGTGGCCGCAGGCCCTCGCCCTGCTGTCGCGGCCCCCGCTGCGCGACGCGCTCGTCCAGCCGGTGCGGATCCTGCTGCACGACGGCACCCACGAGGTCGTACGGCCCTACACCGCCTGGTGGCTGCGCGGGCACCCGGTGCTCGGCGGGCGCCGCCCCGCCGGACTGCGCGCGGCCGGCGGCGACCCGCTGCTGCGCGGCCTGTACGACGAGGCCGACGCCACCGGGTTCGAGGACGAACAGGTGCTGCGGGCCCTGGGCGTGCGGACCTCGGTGGCGGCCCTGCTCGACGAGCCCGGCGGCGCGGCCGAACTCCTCGACCGCCTCGCCGACCCCGGCCGCCCGGTCACGGCCGCCCAGCTGCACGCCCTGTACGGCGCGCTGGCCGAGCTGGACCCGGACCAGGTCACCCTGCCGGACGAGGTGCGCGCGGTCGTCGACGGCCGGGTGGAGGTGGTGGACGCCGCCGACGCGGTCGTCGTCGACTCGCCCGACCTGCTGCCGTTCACCGGGGGCGTGGCCCTGCTGCCGGTGCGTCCGTCGCGCGCCGCCGAGCTGGCCGAGCTGTTCCAGGTGCGGCGGCTGAGCGAGTCCGTCACCGGGCGGATCGACTCCGAGGGCACGGAACACGACGTACCGGAGCCGGTGCGGGTGCTGCTCGGCCCGCGCACCCCGGCCTCGTACGTGGAGCACGAGGAGCTCGTGGTCGACGGCGTGGGGATCGACTGGCGGCTGACCGACGACGGGGTGCTGCACGCCGCGACCCTGGAGGGCGTGGCGGCCGGCCTCGCCTGGGCGGCGGGCCAGTGGCCCCGCCGCTTCGAGGTCGCGGCCCTCCTGGAGGACCCGTCCCGCACGGAGGAGCTGGCCCGGGACCGCTGGTTCGACTGACCCCGACAACTCCCGCACATTCATTCCATCTTCCGTACAACCTTTGGTGCGGCTGGTGGATCTGATCATGCGAGTCAACAGACTCCATGATCATCCGGGACCCCGTGCCGACGACGAGCCGTAGGAAACGACCAGAGCCGGGGTCCCCTTTCTCCACCTGGGGAACGCATGCGCATCCGAGCCACCGTGGCCGCCGTCACCGGCGCCCTGGCCCTCTCCGTCCTCGCCGTGCCGGCCGCACAGGCCGACAGCCGCGGCGACGCGGACCCGAACAAGCCGAGCGCCGCCGAGCGCTTCGGCGCGTCCTCCGCGAAGTCGACGTTCCGCGCCGCGGCCGCCGCCGAGGAACTGCCCGTCATCTCCAAGGTGACCATCAACTCCGGCAAGGCCGTCGCCGTCGGCACCACCAACGCCAAGACCTTCACCGTGTCGGTGACCGCCAGTCACACGACGGGCATCCAGGACGCCTACGTCGACCTGTGGCACGGCACCGACCCCACCACGGTGGAGGGCATCGACGGCCTCCTCCCCCCGAACGAGGAAGCCGCCACCTGCACGGCCTCCAGCGCCACCACCTCCACCTGCAAGCTGACCATCACCGCCTACCCGGGCTACGACCTGCACAAGAACGCGCTGGCCGGCACCTGGAAGGTGACCGTCGGAGCCCTCGCCGGCGACGAGAGCGTCTACTGGGACGACTACCACACCACCCACAAGGTCCAGCGCTACTCCAAGCTGACCGTCAACGCCTCCCCCGAGCCGGTGAAGAAGGGCAGGACCATCACCGTCACGGGCAAGCTGTCCCGCGCCAACTGGGAGACCTCCACGTACGCGGGTTACGCCACCCAGTCCGTGAACCTCCAGTTCCGCAAGAAGGACTCCAGCACCTACACCACGCTGAAGACCGTCAAGACCAACAGCACGGGCAACCTGTCCACCACCGTCACGGCCTCGGCCGACGGCTACTTCCGCTACTCCTTCGCGGGCACCTCGACCACCCCGGCCGTCAGCGCCGCCGGTGACTTCGTCGACGTGCAGTAGTCCCCGCCCGCGCTAAGCGGGAACGCGGCGGTCCACCCACCTCCACAGGAGTTCCAGGGTGGCCGCCGCCACCGCGGCGACGCCGACCGCGACCCACGGCATCGTCATGCCGACCAGCCTCAGCGCGAAGAACTCCTGCAGCCACGGCACCACCAGCACCAGCAGGAAACCCGCGCCCATCACCGCCACCAGCCCGACGCGCCACCAGGTGTAGGGCCGGGCGACGATCGCCAGCACCCACATCGAGATCAGGAACAGCGTCAGCGTCGCCGCGCTCGTCTCCGCGTCCAGCGCGCCCTCACCGGTGTAGTGCCACCGGGCGATCAGATACGTCGCGAAGGTCGCCAGCGCGGCCAGCACCCCGCCGGGGATCGCGTACCGCACGACCCGCCGCACGAAGTCCGGCCGCGCCCGCTCCTTGTTCGGGGCGAGGGCCAGGAAGAACGCCGGGACGCCGATGGTGAGCGTGGACAGCAGGGTCAGATGGCGCGGCAGGAACGGGTACTCCACCTGCGAGCACACCACCAGCACCGCCAGCAGCACCGAGTACACCGTCTTCACCAGGAACAGCGTCGCGACCCGGGTGATGTTGCCGATCACCCGCCGCCCCTCCGCCACCACCGACGGCAGCGTGGCGAAGCTGTTGTCCAGCAGCACGATCTGCGCGACCGCCCGCGTGGCCTCCGAGCCGGAGCCCATCGCCACCCCGATGTCGGCGTCCTTCAGCGCGAGGACGTCGTTGACGCCGTCGCCGGTCATGGCGACCGTGTGACCGCGTGCCTGGAGCGCGCCCACCATGCTCCGCTTCTGCTGCGGGGTGACCCGCCCGAACACCGTGCCCCGGTCCAGCGCCTCGGCCATGGCGTCCCGGTCGGCGGGCAGCCGGCGCGCGTCCACGGCCGCCCCGCTGAGCCCGAGCTTGGCCGCCACCGCACCGACCGACACCGCGTTGTCCCCGGAGACGACCTTGGCGCGGACGTCCTGCTCGGCGAAGTAGCGCAGGGTGTCGGCCGCGTCCGGCCGCAGCCGCTGCTCCAGCACCACCAGCGCGACCGGCCGTACGCCCTCGGCGACGCCGGGATCGCCCAGCTCGCGTTCGGTGCGGGCCAGCAGCAGCACCCGCAGCCCCCGCTCGTTCATCCGCCCGGTCTCCGCCAGCGCCGGATCGCCGTCGTCCAGCAGCACGTCGGGCGCCCCGAGCAGCCAGGTGCCGCTCTCCCCGTCGGCCCCGCTCAGGGTGGCCCCGCTGTACTTGCGGGCGGAGGAGAACGGCAGGGCCCCGGTGCAGCGCCGGCCCCCGGCGTCCGGGTAGGCGCCTGCGACGGCCCTCAGGGAGGCGTTGGGGCGGGGATCGGACGCGCCGAGCGCGCCCAGCACCTCGCGCACGTACGTCTCGTCGCCGTCGCCGAGCACGCGCAGCCCGGTGACGTCCATGCCGCCCTCGGTGAGGGTGCCGGTCTTGTCCAGGCAGACCGTGTCGACGCGGGCCAGCCCCTCGATCGCGGGCAGCTCCTGCACCAGGCACTGCTTGCGTCCCAGCCGGATCACCCCGACCGCGAAGGCGATCGAGGTGAGCAGCACCAGCCCTTCGGGGACCATCGGGACGATGCCGCCGACGGTGCGGGCGACGGAGTCCTTCAGCTCGTTGTCCTTGACGACCAGCTGGCTGACGACCAGGCCGATCGCGGTCGGGACCATCATCCACGTCACGTACTTGAGGATCGTGGAGATGCCGGAGCGCAGCTCGGAGTGGACCAGCGTGAAACGGGACGCCTTCTCGGCGAGCTGCGCCGCGTACGCCTCGCGTCCCACCCTGGTCGCCTGGAAGCAGCCGCCGCCCGCGAACACGAAACTGCCGGACAACACCTGGTCCCCGGGCCGCTTCACCACGGGATCGGCCTCACCGGTGAGCAGCGACTCGTCGATCTCCAGGCCGTCCGCCTCGACGCACACCCCGTCGACGACGACCTTGTCACCCGGCCCGATCTCGATCAGGTCGTCCAGCACGATCCCGGAGGTGCCGACCCGCGCGGCCGTCCCGTCCCGGCGCACCGTGGGCCGCACCTCGCCGATCAGCGCGAGGGAGTCCAGGGTCTTCTTCGCCCGCCACTCCTGGACGATGCCGATGCCGGTGTTGGCGAGGATCACGAAGCCGAACAGGCTGTCCTGGATGGGCGCGACCACCAGCATGATCAGCCACAGCACGCCGATGATGGCGTTGAACCGGGTGAGGACGTTGGCGCGGACGATCTCGGCCAGGGACCGGCTGCTGCGCGCCGGCACGTCGTTGACCTGCCCGCGCGCCACCCGTTCGGCCACCTCCGCGGAGGTCAGCCCGGTCACCGGGGAGGTGACCGGGCCGGGGTGCGCGGCTTCGGTCCGGGCGCCCGCCTCGAGATGCGTCATGAGTTCGACGGTACGGGCGGATTCGGTGGTTCACCCACCCGATGGGCGGAAGATCCGACCAGGGGAGGACGTCCGTAGTGCCGTGGTCGTACGGTGCCGTGGCCGTACGGCTCCGCCGGTCCCGGGACGGGACCGGGCCGGGACCGGCGGCCGTCGGGGTCAGCCGGCCGGCGGGGCGGGAGCGGGGCCGGGCAGCGGGGCCGCCCCGGCCGCCGCCCGCTTGATCGCGGCGTCGCGCCTGCGGACGTACCAGATGCCGATGACGCCGAGCCCGCCGCCGGCCAGGCAGGTCCACACCCACCAGGTGCGGCCGTGGTCGTCGAACCAGCCGTAGAACGGCAGCTGCACCAGGAACAGGGCGAACCAGATGACCGTGCCGCCGATGACGGTGCCGACCACGGGGCCCTCCAGGGGCTCCGGCGCCTCGTGCTGGGGGGATCCCGAAAATAGCCCTGTCATGCGGACAGCTTACGAGGGCGGGAAGGTGAGGCGCGCCGCACGGGGCCGGGTCCGTCTACGCGCGGAGATGGCATGGGCGGCGTTATATGTTCATACTGAATCCGTTTGTCTCTGGCCACTTCTGTTCGTAGAAAACACCAAAGGGCTTCGGGGGAAGTCCACCGGTGATGAGGTCTCCGCATGCCCACGTCGGCCCCCACCAAGGCCCCCCACCCCGAGCAGCCGGGGTCCGGTGCCGTGTCCGGCGCCCTCGACCGCTACTTCCGGATCTCCGAGCGCGGCAGCACGCTGTCCCGCGAGGTCCGCGGCGGATTCGCCACCTTCTTCGCGATGGCCTACATCATCGTGCTGAACCCGATCATCCTGGGCAGCGCGAAGGACGTGTACGGCAACCAGCTCGACAACGGTCAGCTGGTCACCGCGACCGCCCTGACGGCGGCGCTCACCACCCTCCTGATGGGCGTCATCGGCAACGTCCCGATCGCGCTGGCCGCCGGCCTCGGCGTCAACTCGGTCGTCGCGCTCCAGCTCGCGCCGCGGATGTCCTGGCCGGACGCCATGGGCATGGTGGTGCTGGCCGGTTTCATCGTGATGCTGCTGGTCGCCACCGGTCTGCGCGAACGCGTGATGAACGCCGTCCCGCACGGCCTGCGCAAGGCCATCGCCATCGGCATCGGCCTGTTCATCATGCTGATCGGCCTGGTCGACTCCGGCTTCGTCTCCCGCATCCCCGACGCCGCCCGGACCACCGTCCCGCTCCAGCTCGGCGGCGACGGCCACCTGGTCGGCTGGCCCGTCCTCGTCTTCGTCCTCGGCGCGCTGCTCACCCTGGCGCTGATCGTGCGCCGGGTCCCCGGCGCGATCCTCGTCTCGATCGTCGTGACGACGGTCGTCGCGATGATCATCAACGCCGTGGCCGACGTCCCCTCCTGGGGCCTGACGACGCCCACCTGGCCCGGCAACCCGCTCGCCACCCCCGACTTCGGCCTGATCGGCGAGGTCAGCCTGTTCGGCGGCTTCGCCGAGGTCGGAGTGCTGACCGGCGTCCTGTTCGTCTTCACCGTGCTGCTGTCGTGCTTCTTCGACGCGATGGGCACGATCATGGGCGTCTCCGACGAGGCCAGGCTGACCGACGCCCAGGGCCAGATGCCCGGTATCAACAAGGTCCTGTTCATCGACGGCGTCGCGGTCGCCGCGGGCGGCGCCTCCTCCTCGTCGGCCACCACCGCCTTCGTGGAGTCCACGGCCGGTGTCGGCGAGGGCGCGCGCACCGGTTTCGCCAACGTCGTCACCGGCGGTCTGTTCGCGGTCGCGCTGTTCCTCACGCCCGTCGCCACGATGGTCCCCTCCCAGGCGGCCACCCCGGCGCTGCTCGCGGTGGGCTTCCTGATCCTGGCGGGCTCGGTCAGGGAGATCGACTGGGCGGACCACACGATCGCCGTCCCGGCCTTCGTGACGATGGTGATGATGCCGTTCACCTACTCGATCACCAACGGCATCGGCATGGGCTTCATCACCTTCGCGGTGCTGCGCCTGGCGGCCGGCCGCGGCCGGGAGGTACCGCCGGCGATGTACGCGGTGGCGGCGGTCTTCGCCTTCTACTACCTGATGCCGGCGCTGGGCCTGACCTGACCGTGCGGCGCCGGGCCCGGCCTGCCGTGCGGCGTCCGGCCCGGCCTGACCGTGCGGCACGGGCCCGGGCGGGTCAGGTGACCCCGTAGAACTTCTCCGTCTCCTCGACGGCGGTCCGGAACCGCTGGTCGAAGTCATCGCGCATGAGCGTCCGGACGACGTAGTCCTGGACGCTCATGCCGCGTTTCGCGGCGTGGTGGCGGACCCGTTCGAGCAGGTCGTGGTCCATCCGCAGGCTGAGCACGTCGGTCCCCATGCGCACGAGCGTTGCCGCACACCACGGGGCGGTGCGGGGCGTTTCGCGAACGAATCACTCGTATGGGTGATGCAGTGTGACGGTGGCCGGGGTCATGACGCTGATTCGTGACCCGATTGGTCTTTAGCGAGAGTAATGAGTTACGCTAAGGAACATGTCGGACCTCAGCCATGGCGACGACGCAGCCGCCGTGAACGCCCTTCGATCCGCCGTGATGCGGCTGTCCCGTCGGCTCAAGCACCAGCGCGTCGACGAGTCCCTCAGCCCCACCGAGATGTCGGTGCTCGGCACCCTGGCCCGCTGCGGGCGGGCCACCCCGGGCGAGCTCGCCCGCAAGGAGCACGTCCAGCCGCCGTCGATGACCCGCATCGTGGCCCTGCTGGAGGCCAAGGGACTGGTCCGGCTGGAGCCGCACCCCGACGACCGGCGTCAGAAGGTCGTCTCACAGACCGAACGGGCCGAGGCGATGCTCGAGGAGAGCCGCCGCAAGCGGAACGCGTTCCTGGCCTCGCTGGCCGAGGAACTCGACGAGGACGAGTGGGCGAAACTCCGCGCCGCCGCCCCCGTGCTGGAGAAACTCGCACACGTCTGAGCGCACGGCGACAAGGAGGCGAATCCCTTTGAGTCCGGGAACCGGAGCAGTTTCCGCCCCCGCACCCGACCGCCACGACACCGCGACCGCCCCCGAGACCCCCGCCCCCGGGACCTCGATGTTCTCCTCGCTGAGGATCAGGAACTACCGCCTGTTCTTCCTCGGCCAGGTGGTCTCCAACACCGGTACCTGGACGCAGCGCATCGCCCAGGACTGGCTGGTGCTCAGCCTCACCGGATCCTCCACCGCCGTCGGCATCACCACGGCCCTGCAGTTCCTGCCGATGCTGCTGTTCGGCCTGTACGGCGGCGTCCTCGTCGACCGCCTGCGCAAGCGCCCCACGCTGCTCGTGACCCAGTCCGCGATGGCGCTCACCGCGATCGCGCTCGCCGTCCTCACCCTGAGCGGGCACGTCCAGGTCTGGCACGTCTACCTCGCCGCCTTCGCCGTCGGCCTCGCGACCGTCGTCGACAACCCGGCCCGCCAGTCCTTCGTCTCCGAACTCGTCGGCCCCGGCCGGCTGCAGAACGCGGTCAGTCTCAACTCCGCCAACTTCCAGTCCGCCCGCCTGGTCGGCCCCGCCGTCGCGGGTCTGCTGATCACCGGCGTCGGCACCGGCTGGGCGTTCCTCCTCAACGGCCTGTCCTTCGTCGCGCCGCTGGCCGGCCTGCTGCTGATGCGCGCCCGCGAACTGCACGCCGTCGAGCGCGCCCCGCGCGGCAAGGGACAGCTGCGGGAGGGCCTGCGCCATGTCGCCGGGCGGCCCGAGCTGATCTGGCCGATCGTCCTGGTCGGTTTCATCGGCACCTTCGCCTTCAACTTCCCCGTCTATCTGTCCGCCTTCGCCGACGACGTCTTCCACGCCGGCGCCGGCACCTACAGCCTGTTCAACACACTGGCGGCGGTCGGCTCGGTGTCCGGCGCCCTGCTCGCCGCCCGGCGCGGCACGGCCCGGCTGCGGCTGCTGATCCTGGGCGCGCTGGCCTTCGGCACGGTGGAGATCCTGGCCGCCGTCTCCCCGGCCCTGTGGATGTTCTCCCTGCTGATGATCCCGCTGGGCCTGTTCGCGATGACGGTCAACGTCACCACCAACACCAGCCTGCAGATGGCGACGGACCCCGCGATGCGCGGCCGCGTCATGGCCCTCTACATGATGGTCTTCCTCGGCGGCTCCCCGGTCGGCTCCCCGGTCGTCGGCTGGATCACCGACACCTACGGCGCCCGGGCCGGCCTCGCCGCCGGCGGCGCCGTCGCCGTCCTCGCCGCGGCCGTCATCGGCCTGATCCTGGCCCGGGCCGGCGGGCTGCGCCTGTCCGTCGCCTGGCACCGGGGCCACCCCCGGGTGCGCCTCGTGCCGCGGGAGCGCCGAAAGGCGCCGGCCCCGGCGGCCTGACGGCCGCCGGGCCGGGGGCGGCACGGGCAGACTGGCCGCATGAGACTCTTCACCGCCGTGCTGCCCCCCGAGGACGTGATGCGGGAGCTCGCCGCCGAGGTGGCCCGGCTGAGGACGCTGCCCGGGGCCGACGGGCTGCGGTGGACCGGGCGGGCCGGGTGGCACTTCACGCTCGCCTTCTACGGCGAGGTCGAGGACGGACTCGTGCCGGAGCTGACGGCGCGGCTGGAGCGGGCCGCGTCCCGCACCGAGCCGTTCGAGCTGGCGCTGTCCGGCGGGGGCCAGTTCGGGCACGGCAGGGCGCTGTGGGCCGGGGCGGAGGGGGACCTGCGCGCGATGCGCCTGCTGGCCGAGCGGGCCGGGGCGGCGGCGCGCAGGGCGGGCGTGCCGGTGGAGGAGCACCGCCGCTACAAGGCCCACCTCACCGTGGCCCGCAGCCGGGACGGCGTCGACGTACGGCCGTACCTGGAGGCCCTGGACGCGTTCCGGAGCCGTCCCTGGACCGTGGGCGAGCTGGCGCTGGTGCGCAGCAACCTGCCGACGTCGGGGGTACCGGGCGAGCAGCCCCGTTATGAGACGGTCGCCCGCCGGGCCCTCGGGGCGGCCGGTTAGGCTCACAGGCGTGGACCCGAAGACCCGGAACCGGATCATGGCCGGTGTGCTCGTACTGATGTTCGTCGTGGTGGCGGTGGCGGCGGCACTCGGCGGGTAGCGCCGCCGCCCGTCGGCGCGGTGTGCCCTCCGCTACCAGGCGAAGGCCTCCGGGGACGGCCCCGGACCCGGGAAGACCTCGTCCAGCGAGGTCAGCAGCTCCTCGCTCAGCTCCAGGTCGACGGCCCGGATCGCGGACGCCAGCTGCCCGGCGGTGCGCGGACCGACGATCGGGCCGGTCACGCCGGGCCGGGTGAGCAGCCAGGCCAGCGCGGCCTCACCGGGCTCGACGCCGTGCTTGTCGAGCAGGTCCTCGTACGCCTGGATCTGGGCGCGGGACGACGGATCGGCGAGGGCGTCGGCGGCCCGGCCGGAGGCGCGGCGGCCGCCCTCGACCTCCTTCCTGATCACGCCGCCCAGCAGGCCGCCGTGCAGCGGCGACCAGGGGATGACCCCGAGCCCGTAGTCCCGCGCGGCCGGGATGACCTCCATCTCGGCGCGGCGCTCGGCGAGGTTGTACAGGCACTGCTCGCTGACCAGCCCGATGGTCCCGCCGCGCCGGGCGGCGATCTCGTTGGCCTGGGCGATCTTGTAGCCGGGGAAGTTCGAGGAACCGGCGTAGATGACCTTGCCCTGCTGGATCAGGACGTCGATCGCCTGCCAGATCTCCTCGAACGGGGTGTCCCGGTCGACGTGGTGGAACTGGTAGAGGTCGATGTAGTCGGTCCCCAGCCGCTTGAGCGAGGCGTCCACGGCCCGCCGGATGTTCACGGCGGACAGCTTGTCGTGGTTGGGCCACGCCTCGCCGTCGGCGCCCATGTTCCCGTACACCTTGGTGGCCAGGACCACCTTGTCGCGGCGCTCGCCGCCCTTCGCGAACCAGTTCCCGATGATCGATTCCGTACGGCCCTTGTTCTCGCCCCAGCCGTACACGTTGGCGGTGTCGAAGAAGTTGATCCCGGCGTCCAGCGCCGCGTCCATGATGGCGTGGCTGTCGGCCTCGTCGGTCTGCGGACCGAAGTTCATCGTCCCGAGGACGAGGCGGCTGACCTTGAGTCCGGTGCGTCCCAGCTGCGTGTACTTCATGAACCCCAGCCAACGTCCTGGAGTGCGCTCCAGGCAAGCGCGGGAAGGTCGGTCGCGAGGGAAATCGCCGGTGCGGACGGTCAGGTCGGCCACCGTGCCCGTCAGGTCCATGAGGTCGCCGAAGTCCACCCTCGTCCTCGTGGCGTAGTCGCCGTTCTTGGGGTGGGTGTAGACGTGGCACCGGCCCTGATACGGGTCGACGACGACGTAGAGGGGCACTTCCGCCGTCGCGTAGGCGGTCTTCTTCGGGCCGTATCGGGACACGGGGCCGGCGCACGTGCCAACGTCTCCACGGCACCACGCCCTACGCCGTTCGACAGGGGCCTCCCAGGTCCCAGCCCTGCCACATCGCCTCCGCGAAGGCCGCCGCGACCTTGTGTTCGCCGCTCGCGTTGGGGTGGGTGCCGTCGTAGGTGTCGGTGCGGAGGTCGTACGAGGGGGGCGGCGGGACGAGCAGCAGCGAGGAGCCCGCTTCGTCCAGGTCGACGGTGGTCTTCGCCAGGAGTTCGTTGAAGTGGGCGACCTGTTCGGCGAAGGCCGGATCGGCCTCCACCCGGATGTTCGGGATCACCGGCAGCACCGCCATGCGGATGCGCGGGTTCGCGGACCGTGCCCCGGCGACGAAGGCGCGGACGTTGTCCGCCGTCTGCTCGGCGTTCGTGTAGAAGCCCAGGTCGATCAGGCCCAGCGACACGAGGAGCACGTCCGCGCGGCAGGAGCGGACGGTCTCGCCGATCAGCGGGGCCATGTGGTGCCAGCCCTCGCCCCAGCCGGCCAGGTGGGCGCGGGGGAAGCGCGGGTCGGCGTACGCGTGCGACGTGGGGGCGTCCGTCGCCGGGTCGTGCAGCGCCTCGCGCGGGCCGACCAGGGTGAAGGGGTCGCCGTAGGTGGTGCACAGGTGCTGCCACAGGCGGTAGCGCCAGGTGTGGTCACCCGCGCTCCCGATCGTCATGGAGTCGCCTACGGGCATGAACCTGAGCATCCGGTCATCATCGGTGATCGGCCCGGTCACCGCGATGTGAGCCCCGACACCTGCGGCGAGGCGGCCCCGCCCCGCCGTGGAGTGCGCCCCGCAATGGCACTCTTGGGTCATGCGCCGACCCCTCGCCCTGATCGCCGCGACCCTCCTCGTGGGCGCGCTCGCCGTGCCCGCCTCCGCAGCCGACGGCGACGACGGGTTCACGATGAAGGACCCGCGCATCACCGAGTCCAGCGGTCTCGCCGCCTCCCGCCTCCACTCCGGCGTCTACTGGACCCACAACGACAGCGACGACGGCCCCTACCTCTACGCCGTCGACGGCGCGACCGGCGAGACCGTCGCCCGCCTGACCCTCACCGGCGTCGGCACGCCCCGGGACGTCGAGGCCATCGCCGTCGGGCCCGGCAACAGGATCTTCGTCGGCGACATCGGGGACAACCTCGGGGGCTCGTGGCCGTACGTGTGGATCTACGAGCTGCCCGAGCCGGAGGAGCTGAGGGACGCCACCGTGCGGGCCACGCAGTACGTCGTGAAGTACTCCGACGGGCCGCGCGACGCCGAGTCCCTGGTCGTGCACCCCAGGACCGGCCGCGTCTACCTCATCGACAAGAAGGAGGAGGGCGGCCACCTGTACGAGGGGCCCGCCCGTCTCTCGGCGTCCGGGAGCAACGTCTTCCGGCCGGTCGCCCCCGTCGAGCTGTGGGCCACCGACGCCGCGCTCTCCCCGGACGGGCGACAGCTCGCCGTACGCGGCTACTTCGGCGGCGTCCACTACGACTGGAACGGCGGGAAGCCCGAGCGGAAGGAGCGGCTGAGCGTGCCGCTCCAGGGGCAGGGGGAGTCCGTGACCTACTCCGCCGACGGGTCCCGGCTGATGTACGGCAGCGAGGGTGCGGAGAGTCCGGTCGAGGCCCGGGAGGTGCCGGGCGGGACCGGCGGCGGGCGGGGGACCGGCGCGCGGGGCGGGCAGGGTGCCTCCGGCGGTGGGACGGGCGACGGCGTCCAGGTCGGTGCCCTCGTCGCCGTGGCCGTGGTCGTCGCGGCCGTGTTCGGGCTGGGGCGCCGCCGGCGGCGCTGAACCGGCCGCCGGCCGGCCGCACCCCGCGGTACCGGGCCGGCCGCTCCGTCCCCTCCCGTCATTCCGCGAGGCGGCGGGCGACGATGTTCTCCAGCCCGTCCAGGATGCGCTGCAGACCGAACTCGAAATGGTCGAAGTCGGAGCCGAAGGTGTCCTCGGAGAGACCGGCCATGACCGGGTAGCGCCCGCTGTTCATGGCCTTCTCCAGGGCCGGCCGCTGCGCCTCCCAGAACTGCGCGTCCGTCAGTCCCGAGCCGTGCTCGGCCTCCGCCTGGTACAGCTGGGTGCGGGCGGCGCCGACGACGTAACTGTCGACCAGGACGATCGCGGAGAGCAGTTCGGGGTCGGACAGGCCCATCGGCTTGATCCGGGAGAGCACCTTCTCCATGCTGTCCAGCGCGGAGGGGCCCAGGACCGGGCGGGACTGGTTGACCTGGAGCAGCCAGGGGTGCCGGCGGTACAGGGCCAGCGTGGCCCGGCCCAAGGCCTCCAGCGCCGACCGCCAGTCGCCGTCGCCGAGGTCGGCGGGGTCCTCCGAGGGGCGCTGCACGCGGTCCAGCATCAGGTCGAGCAACTCGGCCTTGCCGGGCACGTAGCGGTACAGGGACATCGTGCCGGTGCCGAGCTCGGTGGCTATCCGGCGCATCGACAGCGCGTCGATGCCCTCCCGGTCGGCGACCTCGACGGCGGCCTCCACGACGCGGTCCAGCGTCAGGCCCGGTTTCGGTCCGCGGCTGGGCCTCGGGCCGGTGTCCCATAGCAGGTCAAGAGTGCGGGCGATGTCACCGCTGCCGCTGGTCTCCGTACCGCCCTTGCCGCTGCTCATGGGGGCAGTCTAGATCCGTGTGGGGAAACTGGGTACGTCGTACGCGTAATCGGGTACGGTGTACTCGGTTGTGTGTGAAGGGGGACAACATGAACGACGGATACGCGGTCCGGGCCGAGGGTCTGGAGAAGCGTTACGGCGAGAAGCGTGCCCTGGACGGCTTCGACCTGGCCGTCCGCGAGGGCACGGTGCACGGACTGCTGGGACCGAACGGCGCGGGCAAGACCACCGCCGTGCGCATCCTGGCGACGCTCGTCCGGCCGGCCGGGGGCCGCGCCACGGTGGCCGGGCTCGACGTGGCCCGGCAGGCGCGCGAGGTGCGGGCACGGATCGGGCTCACCGGGCAGTACGCGGCGGTGGACGAGGTGCTTACCGGGCGGCAGAACCTGGAGATGTTCGGCCGGCTGTTCCACCTGGGCGGCCGGCGCGCCAAGACGCGGGCCGTCGAACTGCTGGAACGGTTCGACCTCACCGACGCGGCCGACAAGGGCGTCGGCGGTTACAGCGGCGGCATGCGCCGCCGCCTCGACCTCGCCGCCTCGATGATCCTCGCGCCGGCCGTGCTCTTCCTGGACGAGCCGACGACCGGACTCGACCCGCGCAGCCGGGGCGAGGTCTGGGACTCCGTCCGCGCGTTGGTGGCCGACGGCACGACCGTGCTGCTCACCACCCAGTATTTGGAGGAGGCCGACAGGCTGGCCTCCCGGATCACCGTCATCGACCAGGGACGGGCCATCGCCGACGACACTCCCGACGGGCTGAAGGACCTGGTCGGCGGCGACCGCATCGAGGTGGTGGTCGCCGATCGCACCGAGATCCCGCGCGTGGTGAAGGCGGTCGCCCGGGTCGCCGACGGCGAACCCGAGGCGAACGAGACCGAGTTGCGGGTGCATGCCTCCGTGACCGACCGGGTGGCCGCACTCACCGATGTGGCGCGCACCCTGCAGGACGAGGGCGTGCGGGTGGAGGACATCGGGCTGCGCAGGCCGAGCCTCGACGACGTGTTCCTGCGCCTGACCGGACACCGCACGGAGAAGGAGGCGACGGCATGAGCGCCCTCGACCTGACGACCGGCCCGGACGGCCGCGGACGGCTGTACTGGCTGCTCGCCGATGTCGCCAACATCGTCCGCCGCGGCCTGACCCACTACCGGCGCCAGCCCGTCAACATCGCCTGGCAGCTCGGCTTCCCGATCCTCTCCGTGCTGCTCTACGGCTATGTCTTCGGCAGCGCGATGAAGGTGCCGGGCGGCGGGGACTACAAGGACTTCCTGATGCCGGGCATGTTCGTGATGACCATGGCGTTCGGCTTCATCAACACCGCGACCGTCGTCGTCTACGACTCCACCAAGGGCGTCATCGACCGGTTCCGCTCCATGCCGATGGCCTCCTCGGCGGTGGTCGCCGGGCGCGGTGTGACCGATCTGATCGTCGCCTGCGCGGAGTTGGGCATCATGATGCTGACCGCGCTGGCCATGGGCTGGCGGCCGGACGGCGGCTGGGGTTTCCTGGCGGCGTTCGGGCTGCTGCTGTGGCTGCGGTTCGCGCTGATCTGGATCGGCGTCTGGCTGGGGTTGCTGGTGCCGAACCCGGAGGCGGCCGGCGGGCTGTTCGCGGTCGCCTTCCCGCTGACGATGATCTCCAGCATCTTCGTCGCCCCGCAGCTCATGCCGGACTGGCTGGGCTGGCTGGCCGCCTGGAACCCGATCTCCTCCACGGCCGCGGCGGCCCGCGACCTGTTCGGCACACCGGCCGGCGGCGGCGACTCCTGGATCGAGCAGCACGCGCTGCTGATGGCGGGGCTGTGGCCGGTGATCCTCACGGCGGTCTTCCTGCCGCTCGCGGTCCGACGCTTCCAGCGGCTCAGCCGCTGACGTCCGACCCGCCGGCGTACGGCATGGGTGCCCGGCGCGACTCCGCGTCGGGCACCCGGCCGACGTACGGCCGGACCACGTCGTCGTCGGTGTGCCAGGAAGGCGGCGGAGGGCGGGACGGGACGTGCCAGCACGCCTCCTCGGCCGGAAAGGGCAGGTAGCGGCCCGCCGCACGGCACCGCTTCGACCAGCGGCGCCAGCGCGCGTCGTGCGGGTCCGGCAGCCGCCGTACGCACGGGTCCGGTGCGCGGACCTCCTGCGCGGGGCCGTTCGCGGCGGGGCCGCCGGGGCGCGGCCGGGCGAGCAGTCGGGCGAGCGTGTCACGGACCGTCCGGAACATGGGCCCTCTCCGGTGTCTCGGCCCGCGCGAGCGTGAAACGGGCCCACACGCACTTCGCGTACGGTTCCTGCCGATGGCCCCAGGCGTCGGCCAACGCCTCCACGAGCGCGAGTCCGCGTCCGCCTTCCTCGTCCGGGGCGGAGTCGTGGAGCCGGGGGAGCCGGTTCCTGTCCGGGTCGGTGACCTCCAGGACCAGTTCCGGTTCGCACAGGGTGAGGGTGACCTCGACCTGGGCGAAGGAGATTCGGCAGTGGGTCACGGCGTTGGTGACGAGTTCGTTCGCCAGCAGGGTGACCGCGTCGGCGAGTTGGTCGGTGACGCCCCAGTCCGCGAGGGCTTTGCGCACGTGCTGCCGGGCGGTCGCCACGTGCCTTCTGTGTTTGGGGATGCGGAAGGTCTCGGTTGCGGGCATGGGGGTGCCGTACCTCCTGACGTAGGTCAAGTGCGCGGTTCGTTGGAGCCGCTCCGAGGTTAGGTCCGCAAAAGCGAAGCTCGCAATCCAAAAGGTCGCATACATGCTGTCGTACGTATGTGCAGTATGTACCTTGCTCTACAGTGATCTGTCGAAGGGGGACCGAGATGCCCACAGGTGGACGACCGACCGTACGCAGCAGGCGACTTGGTGCTGCCCTCAGGCGCTACCGGTTGGCGGCCAGGCTCGACCAGCCGCAGGCCGCCGAGGTGATCGCGGCCCACCAGACCCGGGTCAGCCGTATCGAGACCGGGCACGTCATCGCTCGCCCCATCGAAATCCGGGCCATGTTGAAGGCGTACGGCGTCGACGACGACGAAGTGCGTGAGAAGTTGGAGGCGTTGGCGAAGCAGTCGAAGCGGCGTGGGTGGTGGCTGGAGCACGCCGAGCACCTGCGCCCGGACTACGTGGACCACATCGCGCTGGAGGACGACGCGACGTACATCCGGCAGTGGCAGCCGGTGCTCGTCCCCGGGCTTCTGCAAACAGCGGCCTACGCGGAAGGAGTCATCGCCGCAGGCCCTGATTACGTGGCCCCGGAGGTGGTCGGCCAGCTGGTGAAGGTACGCGAGGGGCGGCAGGCGAAGATCGAGGAGGGCGGCGCGTCGTACACCGCCATCCTCTGGGAAGCGGTCGTGGTGCATCCGCTGGTGGAGGTCGGGATCCACAGGGAGCAGCTGTCCGCCATTCTCGAACTCGCGAAGAGAAAGAACGTCACCGTGCAGGTGTTGCCCTTCAGTGCGGGAGCCCTGGCGGCTACGACCTCCGCGTTCTCCTCCTTCAGTTTCGATTCCGAGCCGGTTGTCGAAGCGGTGACGCTGGAGAACCTGAGAGGAACGTCGGTTCTTGAGGCCCCGGAAGACCTGACCGCTTACGCGAATATGTACGACCAACTACGATCAGCGGCGTTGGCGCCGGAAGCGAGCGCGAGGCTCATCCGGGACGTATTGCGGAGCATGAAAGAAGACTGATCGTGACCGAGGCTGTGGGTCCCTTCCGGAAGTCGTCCTACTCCGGCCAGCAGGGTGACTGCGTCGAAGTGGCCGACACGTCCGACTGCGGTCGGGTCGTCCGTGACAGCAAGCGGCAGGACGGTCCTCTGCTCACCGTCTCCCGTGAGAGCTGGCGGGCCTTCCTCCGTCAGTTCGTGTAGGCGGCGCACGTGCGAAAGGGCGCCCGGTGGATCACCGCCGGGCGCCCTTTCGCTCACGTGTGACTGATCAGAGCCGCTCGATCACGTAGTCGACGCACTTGGTCAGCGCCTCGACGTCCGCCGGGTCGATCGCCGGGAACATCGCGACCCGGAGCTGGTTGCGGCCGAGCTTGCGGTAGGGCTCGGTGTCGACGATGCCGTTGGCGCGCAGCACCTTGGCGACGGCGGCGGCGTCGACCTCGTCCGTGAAGTCGATGGTGCCGATGACCTGGGAGCGCTTGGCCGGGTCGGTGACGAACGGGGCCGCGGACTTCGCGCTCTCCGCCCAGTCGTACAGGCGGGTCGAGGAGTCCTTCGTGCGGGCCGTGGACCAGTCGAGACCGCCCTGGCCGTTGATCCACTCCAGCTGCTCGTTCAGCAGGAACAGGGTGGCGAGGGCCGGGGTGTTGTACGTCTGGTTCTTGCGGGAGTTGTCGATCGCGGTGGGGAGGGAGAAGAACTCCGGGACGTGGCGGCCGGAGGCGTGGATCCGTTCGGCGCGCTCGATCGCGGCCGGGGAGAACACGCCGATCCACAGGCCGCCGTCGGAGGCGAAGGACTTCTGCGGGGCGAAGTAGTAGACGTCCGTCTCGGCGATGTCGACGGGCAGGCCGCCCGCGCCGGAGGTGGCGTCCACGAGGACGAGGGCGCCCTCGTCGGCACCGGCCACCCGCTCGAGGGGCATGGCGACGCCGGTGGAGGTCTCGTTGTGGGTGAACGCGTACACGTCCACGCCCGCCTCCGCCTGTGCCTCGGGGTGCGTGCCCGGGTCGGCGGAGATGACGGTGGGCTCGGCCAGCCAGGGGGCGAGCTTGGCGGCCTTGGCGAACTTGGAGCTGAACTCGCCGAAGCTGAGGTGCTGCGACTTGTTCTCGATCAGGCCGTGGGTCGCGATGTCCCAGAACGCGGTGGAGCCGCCGTTGCCGAGGACCACCTCGTATCCGTCGGGGAGCCGGAACAGTTCCCGGACGCCCTCGCGCACCCTGCCGACCAGGTTCTTGACCGGGGCCTGGCGGTGGGAGGTGCCCAGCAGGGACGTACCGGTCGCGGCCAGCGCGTCCAGCGCTTCCGTCCGCACCTTGGAGGGGCCCGCACCGAAACGACCGTCGGCGGGCTTGATGTCAGCAGGAATCCGGATCTCAGCCACGACGGGAGCCTAGCGGCTGAGTGAAACCGGGGCGAAACATCGTCCGGCCGCTGAGACGGGCGGCGGGCGGCCGGCGGGCCGCCCGCCGTCAGGCGAGCGTGCCCTTGAGGGCGGGGGTGGGGGTGAAGGTGACCGGGAGTTCGGACAGCCCCCGCATGAACGGGGACGGCCGGCGGGTCAGGGACGCGGCCGGCACCGCCAGGTCGATGTCCGGCAGCCGGTCCAGGACGACCTCGATGCCGGTCCGCGCGATCACCTCGGCGATCTCCTGCGCCGGGAACGGGCAGCGGTGCTCCCCGTGGCCGAAGGAGAAGTGGGCGTTGTTGCCGCCGGTCAGCGCCGAACTGTCGGTGCGGACCTGGGGGTCGGAGTTGGCGCCCTGCAGGCCGAGCAGCAGCAGGTCGCCGGCGCGGACGCGGCGACCGCCGAGCTGGGTGTCGCGGGAGGCCCAGCGGCCGGCCACGTTCTGGTTGGGCGTGTCCTCCCACAGCACCTCGTTCATCGCCTCGGCGATGCTGTTGCGGCCGCCGAACAGGGACGCGGCGAACCGGCTGTCGGTCAGCATCAGGCGCAGGGAGTTGCCGATCCAGTCGGCGGTGGGCAGGTGACCGGCCCCCAGCATCACCGTCAGGTCGTGGATGACCTCCTCGTCGGTGTAACCGGCGGGGTCGGCGAGCATCCGGGACACCACGTCGTCGGCGGGCTCGTCCCGGCGGGCGGCCACCAGCCGCGTCATCGACGTGAGCAGGAGCATCCCGCCGGCCTGGTCGTGGTCCCGGCCGTCGGCTATGGCGTTGAGGGCGGTGACCAGGCCCGGGCCCTCCTCGTCGCCGAAGCCGAAGAGCCAGGCCAGGACCCGTACCGGGAGCCGCATCGCGTACTCGCCGACGATGTCGGCGGTGCCCCGGGTGCAGATGCCGTCGATCAGCTCGTCCGCGAACCTCTCCGTGTGGCCGCGGAGCTGGAAGGGGTTCACCGACTCCAGCGCGTCGACCAGCATCGCGACGCGCCGGCGGTGGTCCTCACCAGTCGTGTGCAGGATCGACGGCTGCCTGCGGCTGATCATCGCGCGCAGCGGCCAGTCGTCGGGGAGGTCGTCCCACCGGTTCCACAGCTCGGGGTCGCGGCTGAACAGCGCGGGGTCGCCGGTGACCTGGTGCAGTTCGCGGTAGCCGAGCACCAGCCAGGCCGGTATGCCGCCGTCGAGCAGTACCGGGACCACGCTGCCGTGCTCGCGCCGCATCTCCCGGTACGCCCTGGCCGGGTCGCTCTGCAGCAGGGGTCCGTCGAGGGGGACGGGGACGGAAGTGGGGGCGGTGCTCACACCAGCTCCTGACGGGGGGCTCGGGCGGGATCGGCGTACAGGGCCCGGATGTGCTCCACCAGCGTGATCAGGACCAGCTTGCCGGACTCCCGGGACCGCGCGTCGCAGGTGATCAGCGGTACGTGCGGGTCGAGGTCGAGGGAGTCGCGGATCTGCTCCGGGGTGAAGGCGGGGCCGCCGAAGTCGTTGCAGGCCACGATGAAGGGCGTGCCGTGTCGTTCCAGGCGGTCGATGGCGTACCAGGAGTCGTCGATGCGGCGGGTGTCGACGAGGACGACCGCGCCGAGGGCGCCGGAGAACAGCCGGTCCCACAGGAACCAGAAGCGTTCCTGGCCGGGCGCGCCGAACAGGTACAGCACGTTGCGCGCGTCGAGCGAGATGCGGCCGAAGTCGAAGGCGACGGTGGTCGCGGTCTTGCCGCGCACCGCGCTGACGTCGTCGACCGCCTCGCCCGCCTGGGTCATCGTCTCCTCGGTGGTGAGGGGACGTATCTCGCTGACCGAGCGGACCATCGTCGTCTTGCCGGCGCCGAAGCCGCCCACGACCACGATTTTCAGCCCGTTGTCGGCGGAGGCGCGCAGCGGTGTGCGTCTCTCAGAGGTTGCGGAGTCCAACGAGCACCTGCTCCAGGATGTCGGGGTCGTAAACGGCGGTCCTGTGGGGGTGACGGGCGCTGACCCGGCCCGCCGCGAGGAGGTCGGAGAGCAGGATCCGGGTGATGCTCACGGGCAGTTTCAGCTCGGCCGCGATCTCCACGACCGCCGTGGGGCGTTCGGTCATCCGCAGGATCGCCGCGTGCTCGGACTGCATGCCGGTCACCGGATCGCACTCGGCGACGACCAGGGTCACCAGGTCGAAGGGGTTGTCGGGGCCGGACCGGCTGCGCCCCTGGGTGAGGGTGTAGAGCCGGTCCGGGGCATCGTCCCTGCCGGGCCTGCTCATGAGGTGCGCGGCGGGGCGGTCAGGTGCTCGCCGAGCTGCTCCACCAGTTCGCTCATGTTGTGGCCGACGAGGCCGGCGTCCGCGTCCTCGGTGGTGACGACGGCCAGGTGCGCGCCCTGGCCGGCCTCCACGATGAAGAGGACGCCGCCGTAGAACTCGGTCATCGCCGAGCGCACGCCTCCGCTGCCGTCGCCGAACTCGACCGAGGCGCCGTGGGACAGCGACTGGATGCCGGCGGCGATCGCCGCCAGCTGGTCGGCCTGGTCGGTGGAGAGCTCCGGGGTGCGGCACAGTTTCAGGCCGTCACGGGACAGCACGAGCGCGTGTCGCGCGCCCGGCGTGCGCTCCAGCAGGCCCTCTATCAGCCAGGTGAGCTTCTCGTCGACGGTCGTCGTGCCGGTCATGAGGTCGTGTCGCCTTCCGGGGTCGTGGGGATGTGCTCGGCTGTGGGGGCCGTGTCGGGTCTGGAGTGAGCGTCGGGCGCGGCGGCGGGGCGGACGGCCTGCCGGAAGCTGCTGAAGCGGGCCGTGCGGGCCCGGCTCTCCTCGGCGGTGGGGGCGGGGCGGGGGACGGCGGTGCGGTCGGCGGACCGCGTGCGCTCGGCGTCGGCGAGGGTCCGGCCGCGTCGGCGGCGGGGCAGTACCAGCGGGGCGGCTTCGGTGTCCCGGTCCGGGGACTCGTGCGTGGGCACCGGGTCGCGGTCGGGGGCCGTCGTGCCGGGGGCCGTGGTGCCGGGAGTGGGCGTGGTGGGGGTCGCCGGGGCGGTGTCGCGCGTGGTGAGGTGGCTCGTTTCCGGTTCCGTCGCGTCGGGGGCGGGCGTGGTGAGGTGGCCTGTTTCCGGGTGGGGCGTGTCCGCGGCGGGGGCCGGTTCGGCCTTCGTACGGCTCCGGCGGGGGAGGCCCGCGGCCGTCGGCCCGGCCGCCGGTTCGGCGGTGTCGGTGGCCGGCGTGGTGGCTGGTGCCGCCGTGGTGGACGAGGCCGCCGGTGCGGTCGGACCGGCGGTCGTGGTGGTGGCCTTGCCGGCCGGTGCGGCGCCGGTGGACGGGGGCGCGGACGCGTCCGTCGCCGTGAGGATCTCCTGCGGGACGAGCATCAGCACGCTGGTGCCGCCGCGGGCCGAGGGGCGGTAGGAGACCTTGAGGCCGTACCGCCGGGCCAGCCGGCCGACCACGGCCAGGCCGAGCCGGGTGCCGGTGAGGCCGCCGAGGTCGGTGGTGCCGCCGGAGACCGCGCGTTCGGCGCGGCGCAGCTGGACCTCGCTCATGACGAGTCCGCTGTCCTCGACGGACACGATGATGCCGGCCGGGACCTCCTCGACGTAGACGTGGACCTCGGCGGTCGGCGGCGAGAAGTTCGCGGCGTTGTCGAGGAGCTCGGCGAGCGCGTGCATCACGCCCTCGGCGGCGTGCCCGGCGACGGCGGTGTCGCTGGCGGCGTGCACGCGGATGCGCTGGTAGCCGCTGATCCGGCCCATGGCGCCGCGCAGAATCGATTCCATGGCGATGGGGCGGGCCCAGCGGCGGCCCGAGCGGGCGCCGGTGAGGACGGCGACGGAGTCGGCGAGCCTGCCCGCCTGCGCGGTGCGGTGGTCGAGGTGGAGCAGGTCGGTGAGGACCTCCTCGTCGTGGTGCTTCTCCTCCATGGCGCGCAGGTCCGCGAGCATGCCGGTGGCCAGGGCCTGCATGCGGCCGGCGGCGTTGGCGGTCGCGGACAGCGCGGCGGCGCGGGCGCCGTCGGCCTCGCGCAGCCGGGCGTCCAGCCGTGCGACGTGGGCGGCGTGCTCCTCGGTGAGGCGTGCGGTCGCGGCGGCGTGCTCCCGGGTGAGCCGTGCGAGTTCGGCGGTGTGCTCCTCGGTGAGCCGGTTCCGCTCCTGGAGCAGCCGGCCGAGGTCCTGGGTGACGGTGTTCAGGCGGGTCCGCGTCGCGCGCGCCGACGAAACGGCCCGGGCGGCCACCGTGGCCGCCGCGCACAGCAGCAGGCCGGCGACCGTCCCGGTCACCGCGAGGGCACCGCGCGCGGACTCCGGTCCGAGGAACACAGCGGCGGTGACCGCGAGCGCGGCGAGTACGGCGGTGAGCAGCGGCACGGTCAGCGGGCCGCGGGGGGCGGCGGCGCGGTCACCGGGGAGTGGGGGGAAGGTCATCGATCAGGGTCCTCGGTCGGGTCCGCGGGTGTGCACCGTCGTCCGCACGGCCCGCTCGTGTCCAGGGGGTTGCCGGATCCGGATCCGGGGTCGCTTCTCGAGCGAGTGCCCGACAACTACGCGCAACTCGCGGTCACTATATGTGAGTCCCTGATCGACTTGGGAGGGGTTGTGCCACATTTTTTCAAGTAGGTTGTCGGCCAAGGGGCGATCGCGACGTGGGCATCCTGAGTGCATGACGGATCTCCGGGAGTTGCGGGCCGCGCTGCGGGCGGCCGTGCGCGGCGAGGTCGACTTCGGTACGACCGCGCGGGCGCTGACCACCATGGACGCCTCCAACTACCGCCGGGTGCCGCTCGGCGTGGTCGCGCCACGGGACGCCGACGACGTGGCGGCGGCCCTGGCGGTGTGCCGGACGCACGGCGTCCCGGTGGTGGCGCGCGGCGGCGGCACGTCGATCGCGGGGCAGGCGACCGGCACCGGTGTGGTGCTCGACTTCACCCGGCACATGAACCGCCTGCTGTCCCTCGACCCGGAGGCACGCACGGCCGTCGTCCAGCCCGGCCTGGTCCTCGACCGCCTCCAGGAGGCCGCCGCCCCGCACGGGCTGTGCTTCGGGCCCGATCCCTCCACGCACAGCCGCTGCACCCTCGGCGGCATGATCGGCAACAACTCCTGCGGCTCCCATTCGGTGGCCTGGGGAACGACGGCGGACAACGTGCGGGAGCTGTCGGTCGTCACCGCGCGCGGGGAGCGCCTCCGGCCGGGGCGGGGCTGGTCCGGGGCCCCGGCGGGCCTGCGGGAACTGGCGGACGCCGAGCCGGCCCGGCTGCGCACCGGCTTCCCGGAGCTGCCCCGCCGCATCTCCGGGTACGCCGTGGACGCCCTCCTGCCGGAGAAGGGCGCCGACGTCGCCCGTTCCCTCTGCGGTTCGGAGGGCACGCTGGGCGTGCTCACGGAGGCGGTCGTGGACCTCGTACGGGCCCCCCGCGCGCGGGCGCTCGCCGTGCTGGGGTACGCCGACGAGAGCGGGGCCGCGGAGGCCGCGGCCGGACTGCTGCCGTGGGGCCCGTTGACCGTGGAGGGCATGGCGGCGGATCTGGTGCCGTCCGCCGCGGGCCTTCCGCGCGGCGGGGCCTGGCTGTTCGTGGAGACCGGCGGGGACACGGTGGCGGAGGCACGCGCGCGTGCGGAGGAGGTCGTCCGCGCGGCGGACGTCGTGGACGCCCTGGTGGTCACCGACCCCGCCCCGCAGCGCGCGCTGTGGCGCGTCCGGGAGGACGCGAGCGGCACGGCGACCAGGATGCCGGACGGCACGGAGGCCTGGCCCGGCTGGGAGGACTGCGCGGTGCCGCCCGCCCGCCTTGGCGCGTATCTGCGGGACTTCCGCGCCCTGCTCGTCTCCCACGGGCTGCGCGGCACTCCGTACGGGCATTTCGGCGACGGCTGCATCCATGTGCGCATCGACTTCGACCTGCTGACCGGGCCGGGCATCGCCGGTTTCCGGCGTTTCTCGGAGGAGCTGGCCGATCTGGTCGTGGCGCACGGCGGTTCCCTCTCCGGGGAGCACGGGGACGGGCAGGCGCGTGCGGAACTGCTGCCGCGGATGTACGGCGCGGAGACGGTCGCCCTCTTCGAACGCGTGAAGGGCGTCTGGGACCCGGACGACCTGCTCAACCCGGGCGTGCTGGTGCGCCCGGCGCCCCTGGACGCCGGCCTCCGCTTCTCCGTCCTCCCGCGCGGACCGGTGGACGTCGCCTTCGGCTATCCCGCCGACGGCGGCGGCTTCCCGGCCGCGGTGCGCCGCTGTGTGGGCGTCGCCAAGTGCCGTACGGCGTCCGTGTCGGGGCCGGCGGTGATGTGCCCGTCGTTCCGGGCGACCGGCGAGGAGGAGCACTCCACGCGCGGGCGCGCCCGTCTGCTGCACGAGATGCTCGCCGGCGAGCTGGTGACCGACGGCTGGCGGTCCACGGAGGTACGGGACGCGCTGGACCTGTGCCTGTCCTGCAAGGGCTGCCGCTCGGACTGCCCGGTCGGGGTCGACATGGCCACGTACAAGGCGGAGTTCCTGCACCACCACTACGCGGGCCGCCGCCGCCCGGCCGCGCACTACGTGATGGGGTGGCTGCCGGTGTGGCTGGGCTGGGTGGCGCGCACGAGGTCGGCGGGGGTCGTGAACGGCCTGGCCTCCGTGGGCCCGCTCGCCCGGGCGGCGAAACGGCTGGGCGGCGTCGCGCGGGAACGGGAGATCCCCCGGGTGGCGGAGGAGCCCTTCACCCGCTGGTGGCGGGGGCGGCGGGCGCCCTCCGGCCAGGGGACGCCGGTGGTCCTCTGGCCGGACACGTTCACGGAGCACCTGTCGCCGTCGGTGGGCCGGGCGGCCGTGCGCGTGCTGGAGGCAGCCGGCCTGCGGGTGACGCTGCCTCCGACGCTGCGGCCGGCCGGGCGCCGCCCGGTGGGCGACGCCCGCTCGCGCTCGGCGCTGTCGCTGCTGACGGTCCGCCGGGGCCGGGTCTGCTGCGGCCTGACGTACATCTCCACGGGCCAGCTCGACCGCGCCCGCGCGGTGCTGCGCCGCACGCTGGATCTGCTGGAACCGGTGCTGGCCACCGACGTCCCGCTGGTCGTCCTGGAACCGAGCTGCGCGGCGGCCCTGCGCACGGACGCACCGGAGCTGCTGCACGACGACCCCCGCGCGGCACGGCTCGCCGCGCGGGTCGTCACCTTCGCGGAGGCCCTGGAGCGGTACGCCCCGGACTGGACCCCGCCGGCCCTGAACCGCCCCGTCGTCGGCCAGACCCACTGCCACCAGCACGCGGTGCTGGGCGACTCGGCGGACCGTGCCCTGCGCGCCGCCGCGGGCCTGAGCGGCGAGCTGAGCGGCGGCTGCTGCGGTCTGGCGGGCAACTTCGGCTTCGAGACCGGCCACTACGAGGTCTCCGCGGCCTGCGCGGAGGACCAGCTCCTGCCGTCGCTGCGGGAGGCGCCGGACGAGGCGGTGCTCCTGGCCGACGGCTTCTCCTGCCGGACGCAGATGGAGCAGCTGGCGGGGGTGCGGGGGAGGCACCTGGCGGAGGTGCTGGCGGCTGCCCTCGACGGAAAGGAGTGAGCAGCCGCCGCCCTTGTGCTCGCACCATGCTCAGATCAGCCGCTCCAGCCTCCGCCCCGGCTCTCCGCCACCCGCGGCGCGTCGGCGAGCGCCCCGGTCAGGCACGCGGCGAGGTGGCGGAGTCCGCCGTGCGGTGTGCCCGGGAGGAGCTCCCGGGCGTGGGCGTGCAGGTCCCTGCCCAGGTCGACGCACGACTCCCGGACTCGACCGCACCCGGCCCGTCCGGCGGCAGGTGGCCGCCGCCGTCTCCGCGCGCATCGCGGACGGCACCTGTCCCGTGGGTGCTCGTGTTCCGCCGGTGGTCGAGTCGTCGGCCCAGTCCGGCATCGCCGCGTCGACCGCCCAGAAGGTGCTGTCCCACCTCAAGGGGGAAGGGCTGATCCGTGCCGAGGTGGGCCTCGGCTCGTTCGTCGCCGAGCGGCCCGAGGGCGACGGCGGAGCGCAGCGCCCGCAGTGACGTCTGTGCGCACGTGCCGGCCGACGCCTGTGCACACGTGCCGGCCGACGTCTGTGCGCACGTGCCGGCGCCCTCAGGGAACCGTCTCGCCCCGTACCAGGGGGCCGCACACCGGCTGGGCGCCCTCGGGGAGGTCGTCCGGGCGGCACCAGCGGGCCTCCAGGATCTCGGAGGGGTCGAGGCGCAGTTCGCCGCCCAGCAGACGGGCCTCGTAGGCCACTTCCAGGCGGGTGCGGAAGCCGCTGTTCAGCATGACCAGGCGGCCCGCCTCGACGTCGAGGCCCGTCTCCTCCCTGACTTCGCGCACCACGGTCCGCCGGAAGTCCTCGCCCTGGTGCGCGAAGCCGCTGGGCAGGCCCCACTGGCGGTCCGGCGGCCACATCCGGTGCCGGAGCAGCAGGACCCGTCCCTCGTCGTCGCGTACGACACCGGTCACCCCGACCACGAACTTGGCGTTCAGCAACCACATGATGCGGCTCTGGACAGGGCGCAGGAGTCGCCAGACACGGGTGAGAAGTCGTCGCACGGGGCCTCGGACGGCGGGAACGGACAAGAGGGGGGCACTGGTGGGAAAGGTACCGTCCCGTGGTCGTCCCGAGGTGGTGCGGCCCACCGGCCGCGCACCCGCCCGGGAGGCGTCGGGTTCGCGTGACGGACGGGGTTGACCGCGCAGGGGCGCGGGCCGCATCGTCAGGTATGTAAGAGCTTCACGGTACTGACTTGGTCCATTACCCTGGACTGTACGGTTCACCGAGTTGCACAATCCACGGAGACGAGCACCCCTGCCCGTCCCCGCACCACGTCCCTGGAAGGCCCCGTGACCACGCCCAGCGCTGCCACCCCCGCCACCCCGGCCGCCCCGCTCGCGACGGGTCGGGGGGACGCGCCCGCGCCGGCCGGTGCCCCGCGCGGGCGGGGTTCCCTCGGCCCGGTCGGACTGGTGCTCGCCGGAGGGATCTCCGTGCAGTTCGGCGGGGCACTGGCGGTGACGCTGATGCCGCGCGCCGGTGCGCTCGGGGTCGTGACGCTGCGGCTGCTGGTGGCGGCGATCGTGCTGATGGTGCTGTGCCGGCCCCGGCTGCGCGGGCACTCGCGCGCCGACTGGGGGACGGTGGTCGTCTTCGGTGTCGCCATGGCCGCGATGAACGGGCTCTTCTACCAGTCCGTCGCCCGCATCCCGCTCGGTCCGGCGGTCACGCTGGAGGTCCTCGGTCCGCTGGCCCTGTCCGTGCTGGCCTCCCGGCGCGCGGTCAACCTCCTCTGGGCGGCCCTCGCCCTCGCCGGTGTCTTCCTCCTGGGCGGCGGCGGCTTCAGCGGTCTCGACCCCCTGGGCGTCGCCTTCGCCCTGGGCGCCGGGGCCATGTGGGCGGCGTACATCGTCTTCAGCGCCCGTACGGGCCGCCGCTTCCCGCAGGCCGACGGGCTGGCCCTCGCGATGGCGGTGGCGGCGGTGCTGTTCCTGCCGCTGGGCATCGTCGAATCCGGTACGAAGCTGCTCGACCCGACGGTCCTCGCCCTGGGCGCGGCGGTCGCGCTGCTGTCCTCGGTGCTCCCGTACACCCTGGAACTGCTGGCCCTGCGCCGCCTGCCCGCCTCCACCTTCGCGATCCTGATGAGCCTGGAACCGGCCCTCGCCGCGACCGCCGGCTTCCTGATCCTCGACCAGACCCTCTCCACCCCGGAGGCCGCCGCCATCGCCCTGGTCATCGCGGCCAGCATGGGAGCGGTGCGGACCCAGGTGGGGCGGGGGCGCGCGAAGGGGGCGGGGGCCGGCCCCTGACGGTCGCCGGGCGCGGCGGGGCGCGCCAGGTCTCCGGGCGGCCCGAGCAGGACCCCTCTCCGGGCGGCCCGAGTAGGCACCCTCTCCGGGCGGCCCGAGCAGGCACCCCCTCCGGGCCGCCTCCCGCTCGCCCTCCGGGAGCGTGGACGCCCGCCGGGGTCCGACCGCGGGTACGGACCGAAGTGCCCGGTGCACGGGCTCTGCCCAGGGGGCCGCGGGGGTGCCGGGTGTACGCGGCGTCGGCCGAGTCCACGGAGCGCGGGCCGCACCGTCCCCTCCACATTTCATGCAAGCACGCTTGCTTGTTTCTCGGCCCGCTGCCATGCTCCAGGCAGCCGCGCCGGACACCGCCGTGTCCGTGCCCGTGTCCGAGGGGAGTGCCCCGTGCCCGATCCGACGCCCGTGATCGACGATCTGCGTGAGGAGAGCGAGGAGCTCGACCGGCTGGTGGCCGGGCTGGACGCGCAGCGGTGGACGCTGCGGACGCCCGCCCCGGGCTGGAGCGTGGCCCACCAGATCGCCCACCTCGTCTGGACCGACCACTGCGCCCTGCTCGCCGTCACCGACGCGGACGGGTTCCGGGCGCTGGCGGAGAAGGCCCTCGCCGCCCCGCACACCTTCGTGGACGAGGGCGCCGAGGCGTACGCGCGGCTCGCGCCCGCCGAACTGCTCGCGCGGTGGCGCGAGGGGCGCGCCGCGCTGGAGAAGGCGCTGCGCTCGGGGCCGCCCGGGGCGCGCTTCCCCTGGTACGGGCCGCCCATGTCCGCCGCCTCGATGGCCACCGCCCGTCTCATGGAGACCTGGGCCCATGGGCTGGACGTGGCGGACACGCTCGGTGTGGTGCGGCCACCCAGCGCGCGGCTCAGGCATGTGGCGTGGCTCGGGGTGCGCACCAGGGACTTCGCCTTCGGGGTGCATGGACTCACCCCGCCCGCCGGCCCCTTCCGGGTCGAACTCGTCGCACCGGGCGGCGGTGAGCCGTGGGTCCACGGACCCGAGGACGCCCCCCAGCGCGTCACCGGCCCCGCCCTCGACTTCTGCCTCCTGGTCACCCGGCGCGCCCACCGCGCGGATCTCGCCCTCACCGCCGAGGGCCCCGACGCCGACCGCTGGCTCGACATCGCCCAGGCCTTCGCCGGCCCGCCCGGGGACGGACGCGCGCCGAAGGGGGACACCGCGCGGTGACCGCGACACCCCTGCGCATCGGGAACTTCTCCGGCTTCTACGGCGACCGCCTCGACGCCCTGCGCGAGATGCTCACCGGCGGCGGGGTCGACGTCCTCACCGGCGACTACCTCGCCGAGCCGACCATGCTCGTCCTCGCCCGCGACCGGCTGAAGGACCCCTCCGCCGGATACGCCCGCACCTTCCCGCGGCAGCTGGCGGACTGCCTCGGCCTCGTCCACGAGCGGGGCGTGCGCATCGTCACCAACGCGGGCGGGCTCAACCCGGCCGGGGCCGCCGACGCCGTGCGGAAGCTGGCCGGGCGGCTCGGGATCCCGGTACGGGTCGCCCACGTCGAGGGCGACGACCTCACCGCGCGGTACCCCGGCAGCCTCGCCGCCCACGCCTACCTCGGCGGGTTCGGGATCGCCGCCTGTCTGCGCGCGGGCGCCGACATCGTGGTGACCGGGCGGGTCACCGACGCGGCCCTCGTCACCGGGCCCGCCGCCGCCCACTTCGGCTGGGCGGCGACGGACCACGACCGGCTCGCGGGGGCCGTCGTCGCCGGACACGTGCTGGAGTGCGGGACACAGGCCACCGGCGGCAACTACGCCTTCTTCAACGACGGCAGGGAATCCGGGGCCTTCGCGGGTCTGCGGCGGCCCGGGTTCCCGCTCGCCGAGATCCACGCCGACGGCAGCAGCGTCATCACCAAGCATCCCGGCACCGGCGGCTTCGTCGACACCGGCACCGTCACCGCCCAGCTGCTGTACGAGACGGGCGGTGCCCGGTACGCCGGGCCCGACGTCACCGCCCGGCTGGACACCGTACGGCTCGGCCGGGACGGCCCCGACCGGGTGCGCGTCGAGGGGGTCCGGGGGGAGCCCCCGCCGCCGACGCTGAAGGTGGGGCTCAACCGGCCCGGCGGTTTCCGGGGCGAGGTCGTGTTCGTCCTGACCGGGCTCGACATCGAGGCCAAGGCGGCGCTGGTGCGGGAGCAGATGGCGGACGCGCTCGCCGGGGCGCCGCCCGCCGAGGTGCGCTGGAACCTGGCGCGCACCGACCGTCCCGACGCCGGCACCGAGGAGACCGCGAGCGCCCTGCTGCGGCTCGTCGTACGGGATCCGGCGCGGGAGGCGGTCGGGCGGGCGCTGAGCGGGGCCGCCGTCGAGCTGGCGCTGGGGAGCTACCCCGGATTCCATGTGCTGGCGCCACCGGGGAAGGGCTCCCTCTATGGGGTCTTCGAGGCTGTGTACGTCCCCCATGGTGACGTCGACCATGTGGCCGTCCTCCACGACGGACGCCGGATCGCCGTGGACCCGCCCACCGACACCGCCGCACTCGACGACGCACCGGAGCCCGCCCTCCCCGAGCCGCTGCCCGCGGGACCCGCGCGAAGAGCGCCGCTCGGCCTCGTCGCCGGTGCCCGCAGCGGGGACAAGGGCGGGAACGCCAACGTCGGGGTGTGGGTCCGCGGCGACGACGCCTGGCGGTGGCTCGCGCACGAGCTGACCGCGGAGCGGTTCCGGAAGCTGATCCCCGAAGCCGCCCACCTGCCCGTCACCCGGCACGTGCTGCCCCGCCTGCGCGCCCTGAACTTCGTCGTCGAGGGGATCCTCGGCGAGGGCGCCGCCGCGCGGGCCCGCTTCGATCCGCAGGCCAAGGCGCTCGGCGAATGGCTGCGCTCCCGGCACCTCGACATCCCGGAGGTCCTGCTGTGACGCTCCCGCACATCCCGGAGGCCCCGCTGTGACGCTCCTCGGATCCGCCCTGGACACGGCCGGCCCCGAGTACCGGGAACACCGCGAGGCCATGCTCGCCAAGCTGGCCGAACTCGACGCCGAGCACGCCAAGGCCCTCGCGGGCGGCGGCGCCACGTACGTGGAGCGGCACCGCGGACGCGGCAAGCTCCTCGCCCGCGAGCGCGTCGAGCTGCTCCTCGACCCCGACACGCCCTTCCTGGAACTGTCCCCGCTGGCCGCCTGGGGGAGCGAGTACGCGGTCGGCGCCTCCCTGGTCACCGGCATCGGTGTCGTCGAGGGCGTGGAGTGCCTGATCACCGCCAACGACCCGACCGTGCGCGGCGGTGCCGGCAACCCGTGGAGCCTGCGGAAGACCCTGCGCGCCGACGACATCGCGCTCGCCAACCGGCTGCCCGTGATCAGCCTGGTGGAGTCCGGCGGCGCCGACCTGCCCTCGCAGAAGGAGATCTTCGTCCCGGGCGGCGCGATCTTCCGGGACCTGACCCGGCTGTCGGCGGCCGGCATCCCGACGATCGCCGTCGTCTTCGGCAACTCCACCGCCGGAGGCGCGTACGTCCCCGGCATGTCCGACCACGTGATCATGGTCAGGGAGCGGGCGAAGGTGTTCCTCGGCGGTCCGCCGCTGGTGAGGATGGCCACCGGGGAGGAGAGCGACGAGGAGTCCCTGGGCGGCGCCGAGATGCACGCGCGCGTGTCGGGCCTCGCCGATCACCTCGCCGTCGACGAGCGGGACGCGCTCCGCCTGGCCCGCCGGGTCGTCGCCCGGCTGAACCACCGCAAGGCGTACGCCGATCCGGGACCGGCCGCCCCGCCCGAGTACGACGAGGACGAACTCCTCGGCATCGTCCCCGGCGACCTCCGGATCCCCTTCGACCCGCGCGAGGTCATCGCGCGGATCGTCGACGCCTCCGACTTCGACGAGTTCAAGCCGCTGTACGGGGCCGGCCTGACCACCGGCTGGGCGACCCTGCACGGCTATCCCGTCGGCATCCTCGCCAACGCCCGGGGGGTCCTCTTCAGCGAGGAGTCCCAGAAGGCCGCCCAGTTCGTCCAGCTCGCCAACCAGCGCGACATCCCGCTCCTCTTCCTGCACAACACCACCGGCTACATGGTCGGCCGGGAGTACGAGCAGGGCGGCATCATCAAGCACGGCGCGATGATGATCAACGCGGTGAGCAACTCGCGCGTCCCGCACCTGTCCGTCCTCATGGGCGCCTCCTACGGCGCCGGGCACTACGGCATGTGCGGGCGCGCGTACGACCCGCGGTTCCTGTTCTCCTGGCCCGGCGCCAAGTCCGCCGTCATGGGCCCCCAGCAGCTCGCCGGGGTGCTCTCCATCGTCGCCCGGCAGTCGGCGGCGGCGAAGGGGCGGCCGTACGACGACGAGGCGGACGCGGCGCTGCGCACCATGGTGGAGCGGCAGATCGAGTCCGAGTCGCTGCCCCTGTTCCTCTCCGGGCGGCTGTACGACGACGGCGTCATCGACCCGCGCGACACCCGCACCGTCCTCGGCCTGTGCCTGTCGGCCGTCCACACCGCGCCCTACGAGGGCGCGCGCGGTGGCTTCGGCGTCTTCCGGATGTGAGGCCCGTGATTACTTCCGTACTGGTGGCGAACCGGGGCGAGATCGCCTGCCGCATCGCCCGCACCTGCCGTGAGCTGGGAATCCGGACGGTCGCCGTCCACTCGGACGCCGACGAGAACGCCCGCCACGCGCGCCTGGCGGACACGGCGGTACGACTCCCGGGGGCGGCGCCCGCCGACACGTACCTGCGCGGCGACCTGATCGTGAGGGCCGCCCGCGCGGCCGGCGCGGACGCCGTGCACCCCGGCTACGGCTTCCTCTCCGAGAACGCCGGCTTCGCGCGTGCCGTCCAGGACGCCGGCCTGGTGTGGATCGGGCCGCCCCCGGAGGCGATCGAGGCGATGGCGTCCAAGACGCGCGCCAAGGAGCTGATGGGGATCGAGCCCCTGCGCGAGGTCACCGGGGCCGATCTGCCGGTGCTGGTGAAGGCGGCGGCGGGCGGCGGCGGGCGCGGGATGCGCGTCGTACGGCGCCTCGCGGACCTGGACGGCGCACTGGCCGCCGCCCGCGCGGAGGCCGCGAGCGCCTTCGGCGACGGCGAGGTGTTCGTCGAGCCGTACCTCGGCGGTGACGCGGGCGGACGCCACGTCGAGGTGCAGATCCTCGCCGACGCGCACGGCACGGTGTGGGCGCTCGGCACCCGCGACTGCTCCCTCCAGCGCCGCCACCAGAAGGTGATCGAGGAGGCCCCGGCACCCGGGCTGACCGCGCGGCTCACCGAGGAACTCCACGCCCTCGCCGTACGCGCCGCGGGTGCCGTCTCCTACGTCGGCGCCGGCACCGTGGAGTTCCTCGTCGCCGGCGGCCGGGCGCACTTCCTGGAGATGAACACCCGCCTCCAGGTGGAACACCCGGTGACGGAGGCCGTGTTCGGTGTCGATCTCGTCGCCGAGCAGATCCGCGTCGCCGAGGGCCACGCCCTGGACGACGACCCGCCACGCCCGCGTGGACACGCCGTGGAGGCCCGCCTCTACGCCGAGGACCCGGCCAGGGAGTGGGCGCCGCAGACCGGCCGTCTGCACCGCCTCGCCGTCCCCGGCTCCGTGCGCCTGGACACCGGCTGCACGGACGGCGACGACATCGGCGTCCACTACGACCCCCTGATCGCCAAGGCCGTCGCCCACGCGCCCACCCGCGCGGAGGCGATCCGCAAGCTGGCCTCGGCACTGGACCGCGCGGTGATCCACGGCCCCGTCACCAACCGGGACCTCCTCGTCCGCTCCCTGCGGCACGAGGAGTTCACGGAAGGCCGCATGGACACCGGCTTCTACGACCGGCACCTGCCCGAACTGACCGCACCGGCCCCGGACCCGCACGCCCCGCTCGCCGCCGCCCTCGCCGACGCCCACGGCCGCTCCCGCTTCGGCGGCTGGCGCAACCTGCCCGCACAACCGCAGATCAAGCGGTACGCGATGGCGGGCGAGGAGCACGAGGTCCGCTACCGGCACACGCGCGAGGGCCTCGAGGCCGACACCGCCCGCGTGACACACGTGGACGCCGGTCTCGTGATCCTCGAAGTGGACGGCGTACGCCGCCGCTACGAGGTCAGCCGCTACGGCGACCGGGTGTACGTGGGCGCCACCGCCCTCACCGCCCTGCCCCGCTTCCCCGCCCCCACCACCCGGCACGCCCCCGGTTCCCTCCTGGCCCCCATGCCGGGCACGGTCGTCCGCCTCGCCGAGGGCCTGACCGAGGGCGCCGCGGTGGAGGCCGGACAACCCCTCCTCTGGCTGGAGGCGATGAAGATGCAGCACAGGATCACGGCCCCGGCCACGGGGACGCTGAGCGCCCTCCACGCGACACCGGGACAGCAGGTGGAGGTCGGTGCCCTCCTGGCGGTCGTGGAGGAAACCCCCCAGGAGCGCGGGGAACCGCGTGGGCGACCCCGGCGACCCCCCTCCGCACGACGCGAAGCCCCTTCCTCCCAGGAGCGCCCATGCCCGTGATCGAATCAGAGGAGCACCAGGCCCTCCGAGCGGCCGTGGCCGCCCTGGGCACCAAATACGGCCGCGCCTACATCACCCGCACCATCGCCGGGGGCGACCCCCCGGAAGAACTCTGGCGAGAGGCCGCCGAGCTCGGCTACCTGGGCGTCAGCCTGCCGGAGGCATACGGCGGCGGAGGCGGCGGGATCTGCGAACTCTCCATCGTCCTGGAGGAACTCGGCGCAGCCGGCTGCCCGCTCCTCCTGCTGGTGGTCTCACCGGCGATCTGCGGCACGGTGATCGCCCGGTTCGGCACCGAGAACCAGAAACGGGAGTGGCTCCCGGCGCTGGCCGACGGCACCCGCACCATGGCCTTCGGCATCACCGAGCCCGACGCCGGCTCCAACAGCCACCGCATCACCACGACGGCACGCAAGGACGGCACCGACTGGCTCCTCACCGGCCGCAAGGTCTTCGTCAGCGGCGTCGACATCGCCGACGCCACCCTCGTCGTCGGCCGCACGCAGGACGCCCGTACCGGACGCCTCAAGCCCTGCCTGTTCATCGTCCCGCGCGACACCCCCGGGTTCGAGCGCCACAAGATCGACATGGAACTCACCGCCGTCGAGAAGCAGTTCGAGCTGATCCTCGACGACGTGCGGCTGCCCGCCGACGCGCTCGTCGGCGGGGGCGCCTCCCACGCCTCCGGCCGCGGGGGAGAGGACGCGGGCCTGCTCCAGCTCTTCGCCGGTCTCAACCCCGAACGCGTCATGACCGCCGCGTTCGCGATCGGCATGGGCCGTTACGCGCTCGCCCGCGCCGTCGAGTACGCGCGCGAGCGCACGGTGTGGGACGCCCCCATCGGCTCCCACCAGGCGATCGCCCATCCCCTCGCCCAGGCGCACATCGACCTCGAACTGGCCCGCCTGATGATGCAGAAGGCCGCCCACCTCTACGACGCCGGTGACGACACGGGCGCGGGCGAGGCCGCCAACATGGCCAAGTACGCGGCCGGCGAGGCCTGTGTGAGGGCGGTCGACCAGGCCGTGCACACCCTCGGCGGCAACGGCCTCACCCGCGAGTTCGGCCTCGCGTCGCTGATCACGTCCGCGCGCGTGTCCCGCATCGCCCCGGTGAGCCGGGAGATGATCCTCAACTACGTCGCCCACCGGACCCTGGGCCTCCCCAAGTCGTACTAGTGCCGCGTCGGCCAGGCCCGTACGGCCGTCCTGGAGGAACCGTGTCCCGCAGCGAGTACGCAGACGTCGAGCCCGTCGGACTCCCCCTCCACGACGCGGTGCCCGCCCGGGCCGCCGGGTCCGGGAGCACCCCGGCACCGGCCGGCGGCACCGCCCTCGCCCACGAGCAGGCCGGCCGGTTCCCCCGGCGGGCCGCCGCGCCCGCCGGGGGCGAGGTCATGACGTACGTCGCCGAACGCGTCGCCCCGTACGAGCGGGTGCGGCACGTCACCTCCACCGACGGCGTCCCGCGCGCCGCCTCCGGAAAGATCCCGCGCCGTGGACTCCGCACGGCCCGCGGGGAGCCCTCGTGACCCCGATCGGCCGCACACGCGTGCGGGGCGTCGAAACGCTCTCCCTCGACGCCCCGCACCACCGCAACGCCCTGTCCGCCGCCCTCGTCGGCGAACTGTCCGACGCGCTGAGCGACGCGGGCGGGGACACCGGCGTCCGCGCGGTGGTCCTCACCCACACCGGCACCACCTTCAGCGCGGGCGCGGACCTGCGCGATCCCCCCGCCCCCGAGGCACTGGCGGACCTGCTGCGGCAGATCGTCGAGCTGCCGAAACCGGTCCTCGCGCGGGTCACCGGGCACGTCCGCGCGGGCGGCCTCGGCCTGCTCGCGGCCTGCGACGTCGCCGTCGCCTCCCGCGCGGCGACGTTCGCCTTCACCGAGGTCCGCATCGGGGTCGCGCCCGCCGTGATCTCGCTGCCGCTGCTGCCCCGCACCGACCCGCGCGCGCTGGCCCGCTACTGCCTCACCGGGGAGCGCCTCGACACCGCCGAGGCCGCCCGCATCGGCCTGCTCACCGCTGCCGGCGACGACGTGGACGAGATCCTCGCGCCGATCCTCGACGGGCTGCGCAGGGCCGCCCCCGAAGCCCTGGCCGAGACGAAACGGCTGCTCACGGCTAAGGTGCTGCAGACCTTCGACCGGGACGCGGCCGACCTGACCGCGCTCTCGGCGCGCCTCTTCGCCTCCGCCCACGCGCGCGAGGGGATGACGGCCTTCCTCGAACGACGGGATCCGCAATGGGTGGTGTGAGCACGGCCGACCGTGCGGAACGAGTTCCCAAGCAGGACCGCAGCCGGGCCACCCGGCAGCGGCTCCTGGAGGCCGCCGTGGCCTGCCTCGCGGAACACGGCTGGGCGGGCTCCACGGTCTCCGTCGTCGCCGAACGCGCCGGCGTCTCCCGGGGGGCCGCCCAGCACCACTTCCCGACCCGTGAGGACCTCTTCACGGCCGCCGTCGAGTACGTCGCCGAGGAGCGCTCCACCGCCCTGCGCGCCCTCTTCCCGGAGGGCGCCGCGGCCGGCGACCGCCGCGCGGTGATCGCCGCCCTCGTCGGCCTCTACACCGGCCCCGTCTTCCGCGCGGCGCTCCACCTCTGGGTCGCCGCCTCCAACGAGGAACAGCTGCGCCCGCGCGTGACCGAGCTGGAGCTGCGCGTCGGCCGCGAGTCCCACCGCACCGCCGTCGAACTCCTCGGCGCCGACGAGTCCCGCCCCGGCGTCCGCGAAACCGTCCAGGGCCTCCTCGACATGGCCCGGGGCCTGGGCCTCGCCAACCTCCTCACCGACGACGGGGCCCGCCGGGAGCGGGTGGTGGCGCAGTGGGCGGCGCTGCTGGAGGAAGCGCTGGACTGAGGCGCCCCCCGGGCCGCCGGCCGCCGGCGCACGGGGTGCGCCCGCACGGGGAGGGAGCCCGCGTCACGGGGCGAGCCGTTCCACCCGCCAGCCCCCGCCCGCCCCGGCGACGTACCGCAGGCGGTCGTGCAGCCGGTTCTCCCTGCCCTGCCAGAACTCCACCTCCCGCGGGGTCACCCGGAAGCCGCCCCAGTGCGGTGGCACCGGTACCCGCTCGTGCTCCGGGTAGCGGGCCACCAGGTCGGCGTAGGACGCGTCGAGCTCCGCGCGGCCGGCGATCACCGAGGACTGGCCGCTGGCCCACGCGCCCAGCTGGGAGCCGTGCGGACGGGTACGGAAGTAGGCGGCCGTCTCGTCGCGGCCGGTGCGGCGCGCGGTGCCGGTGACGATGACCTGCCGGGCCATCGGATGCCAGGGGAACAGCAGCGAGACGTGCGGGTTCTCGGCCAGGTCACGGGCCTTGCGGGAGCCGTAGTTCGTGTAGAAGACGAACCCGTCGCCGTCGAAGTGCTTCAGCAGCACCGTGCGCGAGCTGGGCCGTCCCTCCGCGTCCGCCGTGGAGACGATCATGGCATTCGGTTCGAACAGCCCACCGTCCGTCGCGGCCTGTCCGAACCAGCGCGCGAACTGCTCGACGGGAGTGGCGGCCAGGTCGGTCTCGGAGAGCCCCTCGGTCCGGTACTGCTTGCGCATCGAGGCGGGATCGAGGGGGACGGCGTCTCGGTCGGTCACGCCGTCATCCTGCCGCATGCGCGAAGCCCTGGGGAGAGCGGTGTCCTTCGTCACGTGGTGGCACTGAGTGCCGCGACCTCTCCCCAAAGATGGCACCCGGGGATATCGTGCTGGCACTGATCCGGTTGGGTGACCGCCGACCGGGCATCACAGGGGTGACGCCCCGGACCGCGAGTCCGTTCGAACGGACCGTGGATCCACCGGACGTGCGCCGCCGCTTCCGCCGACCGCCGGCACATGGTCGTCCCACCCCACACCACCATCTGTCACCCACCTCACAAGGAGCCGCCAGATGTCCGACTTCGTACCCGGGCTCGAAGGAGTCGTCGCGTTCGAGACGGAGATCGCCGAACCGGACAAGGAGGGCGGCGCCCTGCGGTACCGGGGCGTCGACATCGAGGACCTGGTCGGTCACGTCTCCTTCGGCAACGTCTGGGGACTGCTCGTCGACGGGGCGTTCAACCCCGGACTGCCGCCCGCCGAGCCGTTCCCGATCCCCGTGCACTCCGGCGACATCCGCGTCGACGTGCAGTCCGCGCTCGCCATGCTGGCGCCCGCCTGGGGCCTGAAACCCCTCCTGGACATCGACGAGGGGCAGGCCCGCGACGACCTCGCCCGCGCCGCCGTCATGGCCTTGTCCTACGTCGCCCAGTCCGCGCGCGGCCAGGGCCGGCCCATGGTGCCGCAGCGCGAGATCGACAGGGCCGAGTCCGTCGTCGAACGGTTCATGATCCGCTGGCGCGGCGAGCCCGACCCGCGGCACGTCGCGGCCGTCGACGCCTACTGGACGTCGGCCGCCGAGCACGGCATGAACGCCTCCACGTTCACCGCCCGCGTCATCGCCTCGACGGGCGCGGACGTCGCGGCGGCCCTGTCGGGCGCCGTCGGGGCGATGTCGGGCCCGCTGCACGGCGGAGCCCCCTCCCGCGTGCTGCACATGATCGAGGAGATCGAGCGCACCGGGGACGCCGAGGGGTACGTCAGGCAGGCCCTGGACCGGGGCGAGCGCCTCATGGGCTTCGGGCACCGCGTCTACCGCGCGGAGGACCCCCGCGCCCGCGTCCTGCGCCGCACCGCCCGTGAACTGGGCGCCCCGCGCTTCGAGGTCGCCGAGGCCCTGGAGAAGGCCGCCCTGGCCGAGCTCCACGCCCGCCGCCCCGACCGGGTGCTCGCCACCAACGTCGAGTTCTGGGCCGCCATCGTGCTGGACTTCGCCGAGGTCCCGGCCCCCATGTTCACCTCGATGTTCACCTGTGCGCGCACGGCGGGCTGGTCCGCCCACATCCTGGAGCAGAAGCGCACCGGCCGTCTGGTCCGCCCCTCGGCCCGTTACGTCGGCCCGGGCAGCCGCGACCCGCGCGAGATCGAGGGCTACGCGGACATCGCCCGCTGAGCGCGGGACCCCGGAAAACGCAGACGACCCGCGAGTCTGGTTCCTCCCTGGGGAGGAGCCGGCCGGACGTTACCGGCGACTCGCGGGTCGGGTGACTGCGTTGGATTAGGCCGGCTGCGTGCTTCTCGCACACGCCGGTCCGGCATCGAACCGAGTACGACGACGGGCCGTCAGCCCGCAGCCACCTCTTCCGTCCGGTATGCGTACATCTGCCGAACCACCTCCTTTCCGAAGTACCGCCACTCTAAGAAGTGCCTCGCCCCGAATCAACCACTTTTTTCGAACGGGTCGCCGGAGGCGGTCCACCGCGGTCAGATGCCGAGGAGCTGCTTGACCGGCTCGATGGCGAAGTAGGCGAGGAAGAGCGCCGCGGTGCCCCAGAGCAGCCAGTGCACCTCGCGGGCCTTGCCCAGGCAGGCCTTGATGACCACGTAGGCGATGAAGCCGGCGCCGATGCCGTTGCTGATGGAGTAGGTGAACGGCATGACGACGATGGTCAGGAAGGCCGGGATGGCGAGGTCGAAGCGGTTCCAGTCGATGTGCCTGACCTGCGTCATCATCAGGAAGCCGACCGCGATGAGGGCGGGGGAGGCGGCCTGCATCGGCACGATGGTCAGCACGGGCGTGAGGAAGAGGGCGAAGGCGAACAGGCCGCCGGTGACGAGGTTGGCGAAGCCGGTCCGGGCGCCCTCGCCGACACCGGCGGCGGACTCGATGTAGGTGGTGGCCGAGGAGGAGGAGGTCGCGCCGCCCGCGACGGCGGCCGCGCTGTCGATCAGCAGGACCCGCCCCAGGCCGGGGACCTGTCCGCGCTCGTCGAGCAGTCCGGCCTCGGCCGTGACGCCGACGACGGTGCCCATGGTGTCGAAGAAGTCGGACAGGATGAGCGTGAAGATCAGCAGGACGACGGTGAGCACGCTGACCTGGCCGAACGCGCCGAGCAGGTCGAACTGGCCCAGGAGCCCGAAGTCGGGCGCGGCGACGGGCTTGTCCGGCAGCTCGGGCGCGGTCAGGCCCCAGGACTTCACGTCGGCGAGCTCGTTGACGACGATGGCGAGGAGGGTCATCGCCACGATGCTGATGAGGATGGCGCCGCGCACCTTGCGGGCCATGAGGACGACCGTCAGCAGCACGCCGAGGCAGAACACGAGCATGGGCCAGCCGGTGAGGCTGCCGGTGCCGAGCTGGACGGGCACGGTGGTGCCCGCCGCGTCCGGGATGCGCGTGACGAACCCGGCGTCGACGAAGCCGATGAAGGCGATGAACATGCCGATGCCGACGCTGATGGCCTGTTTGAGCGGCTGCGGGATGGCGTGCATGACGGCCTCGCGCAGACCGGTCAGCACCAGGACGCAGATCAGCAGGCCCTCGAGCACGACGAGCCCCATCGCGTCGTCCCAGCTCATCAGGGGGGCGATCTGGAAGGCGACGACGGCGTTGAGGCCCAGTCCCGCGGCCAGGGCGAGCGGCAGATTGCCGGCCACACCCATGATCAGGGTCATCACGGCGGCCACCAGCGTCGTGGCGGTCGCCAGCTGGGCGGCGTCGAGCTTGTCCCCGAACTTGTCCTCGGTGCTGCCGAGGATGATCGGGTTGAGCACGAGGATGTACGCCATCGTGAAGAACGTCGCGAAACCGCCGCGTATCTCACGACCGTAGGTCGAGCCGCGTTCGCTGATGCGGAAGAACCGGTCGAGGGCGCCGCCGTCTCTGGGCGGCGCGGGGTCGACCGGGCCGGTCGTCATGGTCTGCATGGGTATCTCCTGGGCGTGCGCGGGGGAGGGAAGCACCACAAAGCCGCCGGGGAGCGTGCCAACCCGGAACGCGGTCCCACCCGCGGCAGCCTGCGAGCGGATCCTACGGAGCAGGGCCTCCAGGTCAACGCCCTTGCAGGAAAAGGCAGTTGCGGGCGCAATGATCTCCGTTGCTTCCTACAGAATCGGCGGCGACCTTCCCGCCATAACGGGATGCAGACGACAGGGGCCGTGGTGTTCACCCTGCGTCGCTCCCTACTCTCCCACCGTGCATCCTCCACTCCCCTTCAGCGCACGCGCCGCCCGCATCCTGCGCGAGAAGGTCGGGATGGCCCCCGGCCACGTCGCGTACGGCATGCGCGCCTCCTACGGCATGACCCACATCACCCCCGACCACATCACCGCGTGGGAACGGGGCCTCGCCGTCCCCGACGCCCACGAACTCACCGCCCTGGCCGGTGCCCTGTGGTGCGCCCCCCGCGACCTCATGGGTGCCCCGCGCACCCTGCGGGAGTACCGCATCGCGCGCGGGATCCCCCCCGAGGACGTCGCACGCGCCGCCGGTCTCACCCTCGACGCCTACCTCTTCATGGAGGAGACCGGCCACTGGAGCGGCGGCCGGCGGGAGGCGGCCCTCCTCGGAGCCGCCCTCGAGCTGCCGCCCCGGGCCCTGCTGTCCATCACCGGCGGCGAGGCGGAACTGGCCCGGCTGCTCACCGAAGCGGTCTCCACCCGCTGGCAGGCCCACATCCGCGAGATCGCCGACCTGCTGTCCATGGAGCGCCGCCAGCTGAAGAGCACGCTGCGCGCCATGCACGACGAGTACCAGACCCTCATGGCCGCCACCCTCAGCCGGGCCGGCGGCGCCGCCTCCGGCGAGAACGGACGGCGCTACGTCGACGAGATCGTCCACCGCTTCTGGACCCGGCTCGAGAGCCGCTGAGCCCCGCGCGGGGAGGCGCCGGCGCCCGGCCCGCCCGCGCGGGGCGGCGGACGACGATTTTTTCCGTCTTGTGGGAACTCGATGTGCGCTGAGTCACGTTCAAGTTGAATGATTGCACGTGAGTGAACCGTCGTACCGTACGTGCGGACGCAGCCTGCAGGGGGTTCCAGGTGAGTGCTTCCCGGCATAGTGGGATCACCGACGAGCTGGGGCCGGACGAGCCCGAGCCCGCGCGGGAGGGCCCGGACGGCTCCGACCTCCTCGCCGCGCTGCTGGACGGCATGGACGCCGCCCTGTGCGCCTTCGACGCCGCCGGGGTCGTCACGCACTGGAACCGTGAGGCGGAGCGGATCCTCGGGTGGACCGCGGCCGAGGCGGTGGGCCGGGCCGGGTTCGCCGGGTGGGCCGTGCGCAGCGCGGACGCCGAGGAGGTCGAGGCGCGGCTGATGTCGGCCATGGACGCGCCGGGCCGGCAGGTGGAGGAGTTCGCGCTGCTGACGAAGGACGGCGGCCGGGTGCTGGTGCGCACCCAGTCCGCCGCCGTGCGCGGTCCGGAGGGGAAGCCGGCCGGGGTGTACTGCGCGTTCAGCGAGGTGCACACGCAGATCGACCTGGAGCGGTCGATCGCGCTGAGCGAGGCGCTGCTGGAGGACGCGAGCTGGGGTGTCGTCCTGGTCGACGCCGATCTGCGGCCCGCGGTCGTGAACGCGCACGCCGCGCGGGCGCTGGGCGCGGGCCGGACGTCCGTGCTGGGGCGGCCGCTGGGGGAGCTGCTGGCGCGGGGCGTGGAGGAACTGGAGAGCGCGCTCACCCATGTGCTCGCGGAGGGCGCGCCGCCCGCGCCCGCCGAGCTGTGGGTGAGTGTGCGCACGCCGGAGGGCGAACGCAGGCGGTGCTGGCGCAGCGGTTTCGTGCGGCTGGCGTCACCACTGGCGGAAGAACCGGTTCCGCTCGGGGTCGGCTGGATGTTCCAGGACGTGACCGAGTCCCGTCAGGGTGAGCAGGAGGCGTCGCTGCTGCGGTTCCGCGCGCAGCAGCTGCACCGCGCGGCGCGCGCGGCGGCGGAGTGCGAGGACCCGGCGGAGGCGGTGACGGTCCATCTGGACTTCGCGCTCGCCGGGTTCGCCGACCACGCGCTGATCGACCGCGTGGCCGACGTGGCGGCGGACGCGGGGACGGAGGGCGCCGCGCGGGTGCGGCTGGTGCGGATCGCCGCCACCCCGTCCGGCGCCCCGGGGCCCAGCCGGCTCGTCGGGCGGGCGGGACTGCCGGTGCGGTACGGCGAGGGGCACCCGGCGGTGCAGTGCGTGCAGCGGTCCGGGTCGGTGCGGGCGAGCGCGGGGTCCGTGGGCGCCGAGGCGGCGCGGACGTGGGCGCTGTCGCGGCAGTGGCCGGCGGACAGCGTGCACGCCCTGTGCACGGTGCTGCGCAGCCGGGGCCGCACGCTGGGTGCCGTGACGTTTCTGCGCGGGGCGGGCCGCACCGCGTTCGAACGCGCCGACGCCGTGTACGCGGAGGACGTCGCGATACGCATCGCCACGGCCCTCGACCTGTCGGCCCTCCTCGACACGGACCGCTGACCGTCCGGCCGCTCGTCCCCGGTCGCTTGACGCCCCGGCCGCCGGCCCGCCCCGCCGGGTGGTGACCGCGGGCCCGCCGGTGTGCGCCGGCCGCGGTGGGTTCCGTGCCGCTCAGCGCTGGTAGAAGATCCGGTCGCCGTACTGCTCCAGGACGCGCGCGTTCCACTCGTGGCCGCCGTCCACGTTGCCGGAGCGCAGCAGCGGGGGCTCGACGCCCCGGTCGGCGAGGGTGGCGGCGGCGGTGGCCATGACGGCCTGGAGGAGGGCCGAGGTGACGACCGTGGACGCGGGCGCGAAGGGCGCCGGCACGTTGTCGAGCGTGAGCTCCGCGTCACCGACCGCGATCCGGGAGTCCAGGACGAGATCGCAGTGGTCCTTCAGGTAGGTCCCGGAGGAGTGCCGCGACGTCGTCCGCGTCGCGTACGCCACCGAGGTCACGCCGATGACCCGCACGCCCAGCTCGCGGGCCTTCATGGCCATCTCCACGGGCAGCGCGTTGCGCCCGGACAGGGAGACGATCACCAAGGTGTCGCCCGCGCGGAGCGGGGACGTCTCGAGCACGACGGTCGCCAGCCCGTCGACGCGTTCCAGCGCGGAGCCCAGCGTGGCCGGCATCACGTCGACCCCGACCATGCCCGGCACCGGCAGCAGGTTCATCAGGGCGAGCCCGCCCGCGCGGTAGACGACGTCCTGCGCGGCGAGCGAGGAGTGCCCGGCACCGAAGGCGAAGAGGCGACCGCCGTCCGCGACCGTGTCGGCGATCAGCGTGCCCGCCGCCTCGATCGGCCCGGCCTCCTCGTCGCGGATCCGCCGCAGCAGGTCGATCGCGGCGTCGAGGAACTGACCGGCCGGCGTGCGGTCGCTCATGCGGCATCCCTTCGGGGTGGAGTGTCGCGGATCACCGTGCGGTCTGGACCAGTGCCGTGTCAATACGGCGCCCGGCGGCACGGCCCGCCCCCGTACGGCCCCCGTTTCCCCGGCGCGGCCCGCTTGCCGGTCGCATGCGTAAGAATTGAGGCCTGGGCCAGCGCACGCGCCGGTGAGCCGTCCAGCCTCCGGCAGAGCCATCCGCAGATCTCATCAAGGGGCATGTATGTCCGGACTGATCGACACCACGGAGATGTATCTCCGCACCATCCTCGAGCTGGAGGAGGAAGGTGTGGTCCCCATGCGCGCCCGGATCGCCGAGCGTCTCGACCAGAGCGGGCCCACGGTCAGCCAGACGGTGGCGCGGATGGAGCGCGACGGACTGGTGTCCGTCGCCGCCGACCGGCACCTGGAACTCACCGACGAGGGGCGCCGGCTGGCGACGCGCGTGATGCGCAAGCACCGCCTCGCCGAGTGTCTCCTGGTCGACGTGATCGGCCTGGAGTGGGAGCAGGTCCACGCCGAGGCCTGCCGCTGGGAGCACGTGATGAGCGAGGCCGTCGAGCGCCGCGTGCTGGAGCTGCTGAGGCACCCGACCGAGTCGCCGTACGGCAACCCGATCCCGGGCCTGGAGGAGCTGGGCGAGAAGGACGGCGCCCATCCGTTCCTGGACGAGGGGATGGTGTCGCTGGCCGACCTCGATCCGGGCGCCGGGGGCAAGACGGTCGTGGTGCGCCGCATCGGCGAGCCGATCCAGACGGATGCGCAGCTGATGTACACGCTGCGCCGGGCCGGCGTGCAGCCCGGCTCGGTGGTGAGCGTGACGGAGTCGGCGGGCGGTGTGCTGGTGGGCAGCAGCGGCGAGGCCGCCGAGCTGCGGACGGACGTGGCCTCCCACGTGTTCGTGGCCAAGCCCTGACCGGTGACCGGAACGCGCCGGTTCCACCGCCCGGTCCGCCGAATCGCAGCGCTCGCCCGGTTCGCGTGCGACGCTGTCGCGTGGGGCATATGACCTGAGGGGTCTTTGGCCGGTCCCGACAGCGATCAGCCGGCCGGGGAGGGGCGGGGACGATGTGCCGTGACCACGTGAGGAGCCCCGGCGCCGTACGGCGCCGGGGCCCGTCATCCCCTGTGCTGACCCGGAGCCCCGAGCTCTCAGGGTCATTCCCCTCGGACCGTTTTCCCCGAGCGGTCCGCCCCCCGCTGAAGATCTCCCCCGAGCCGCGGCGATCAATCCCCGAAGAGGGTCACTCGAACGAGCGGTGTTTCCGGGCGAGAACGCATCTTCGAATATGCATTCGATAATGTGCGGATTGCAGCAACAGGCAGAACCAGCACGGGCAGAAGGCAGAAGACAGAAGGCAGCAGTCAGTCAGCGGCAGGCAGCGAGCTTGGGGGGCCAGGCACATGGCGCGACGCATCGACGTGACCGGGGCGGACGACGGGGTACGGCTCGCCGCCTGGGAGTTCGGCGACCCGCCCAAGGACGGCGCCGGCCCCGAGGGCGGCCCCGCGCGGAACGCCCCGGGCGTGCTGTTGCTCCACGGCCTGATGGGCCGCGCCTCGCACTGGGCGCCCACCGCCCGCCGGCTCTCCGCGCGCTACCGCGCGGTCGCCCTGGACCAGCGCGGCCACGGCCGCAGCGACAAGCCTCCGGAGGCGTCCTTCACCCGTGACGCCTACGTGAACGACGCCGAGGCCGCCCTCGAACAGCTCGACCTCGGCCCCACCGTCCTCATCGGCCACGCGATGGGCGCGCTGACCGCCTGGCAGCTGGCCGCCAAGCGCCCCGACCTGGTCCGGGGACTGGTCATCTGCGACATGCGGGCCTCCGCCCTCGGAGCGGCCTCGCAGCGCGTGTGGGCGGAGTGGTTCAAGGCCTGGCCGGTTCCGTTCGCCACGCTCGCCGACGTGCGCAAGTGGTTCGGCGAGGACGACCCCTGGGTGGAGCGGCCCAACCCGGTCCGCGGCGAGTTCTACGCCGAGGTGATGGCCGAGTCGCCCGATGGCTGGCGCCCGGTCTTCGACCCGGACCAGATGCTCCGTTCCCGCGAGGCCTGGGTGTACGACGCGCACTGGGAGGAACTGGCCCAGGTGCGGTGCCCCGCCCTGGTGGTCCGCGGTCTCGACGGCGAACTGGGCCGCGCGGAGGCCCAGGAGATGGTGCGGGTCCTGCCCCACGGCCGGTACGCGGAGGTCGCCGACGCGGGCCACCTGGTCCACTACGACCAGCCGGAGACCTGGCTGGCCGCCATCGAACCCTTCCTGGAGACCCTCGACGACTCCTGACCCCCGGCGCGCGACGCCTTCCGCCCCACCCGGCGGGGCCGGTGTCATCCGCGCGGCGCCCCTGCGCCACCCGCCCGGCGCCCCCGGAGCCACCCGTGTGGCGGCTCCGGGGCCGCTCGTGCGGCGGGACGGTCAGCCCTTGCCGACCGCTGTCGGTCAGCCCTTGCCGACCGCTGTCAGGATCTCCGGCAGCCGGCGCGCGGTCAGCGGGGCGGCGAGGCGCAGGCCCAGCAGGGCCAGGACGGCCCCGTGGGCCGCGCCCGCCGGCAGCACCGGCCACAGCGGCTCGTCACCGCTCCCGCGCACCCGCAGCCAGATCGTGAGGGCGATGACCGGCGCGCACAGGACGGCCGCCGCGATCATGCCGCCGAAGATGGAGATCCAGGCCAGCCCGGTCTGCCCCGGGGCGACGTTCTTGTACCCCTCCTGCGGGATCGAGTAGGGGAAACGGGCCGAGGTCCACGCGCCCGTCGCCAGCATCGCCCCCAGCAGCGCGAAGGACAGGCCCAGCGCCTCCGGCAGCCGGGACCAGTCGTCCAGCAGGGCGGTCGTCAGGACCGTGACGAGCGTGGCGTAGGGAAGGGTGATCAGCAGCAGGGCCAGCGCGCGGGCGCGGAGTTCGGCGTAGGCGTCCCGGGGCGAGGAGATCGTCATCGCGACCATCCAGAACGCGGAGGTGTCCTGCCCGAACTGGTTGTACATCAGGATGCCGAGCATCCCGGCGGCGAAGCAGGCGAAGTAGACCGAGCCGGTGCCCTGCCAGGCGTTGAACACCGGCACGATCAGACCGACCGCCAGCGAGGTCACCCACGCGGCCTTCGTCTTCGGGTCGCGCCAGGCGTACCGCAGGCTGCGCTCCATGGCCGTACCGGTGCGGCCCGGGGGCAGCAGCCGGGCGAGGCCGCCCGGCGCGCGGTCGCGGACCGCCGTGTCACCGGCCCGCAGGGTGGAACCGTCCGGCGAGGTCATCAGCCGGGTCAGTGACCGCGACCACAGTGCCAGCAGTCCCGCCAACGCCGCCGCGCTCAAAGCCAGTTGCGCCACGGCGACGCCGTAGGCCCCCTCGCCCGCCGAGTGCACCGCGCCGACCGCCGACGCCGGCGGGACCCACCGCAGCACGTCCCCGGCCGGGGCGAGCTGCTCCAGGCCGGAGGAACCCAGGCGCTGAGCGCCGAAGTTGACCAGCTGCGCGCCGACCGCGATCACCAGTCCGCTGAGCACCGCGAGGTCCCGTCCCCTGCGGCTGGTCAGCAGCCGTACGTTGGCGGCGGCGACCGCCCGCGCGAGGGCCACGCACACCAGCAGCGCCAGCGGGACGGCGAGGACGCCCACGGCGGACGCCGCCCCGCCGTGCGCCACGGCGATCACGGAGCCGACGAGCAGGCACAGCGTGAACAGCGGCCCGATGCCGACCAGCGAGGCCGTGAGCAGGGCCCGCACCAGGGGCCGCGGCCGCAGCGGCAGCATCACCAGCCGGGTCGGGTCGAGGGTCTCGTCGCCGCCGGGGAAGAACAGCGGCATCACCGCCCAGCCCAGTCCCAGCACCGCCACCAGCAGCACGGTCAGCGACTCGACGTGACCGAAGCCGCGCAGCGCGATCAGGCCGATGAGCTGGAGCGCGGCGAACAGCAGCGCGACGGCCGCGGAGGCGATGTACGCCGCCTTGCGCCCACCCGACTGCCGCAGCCCGTTGCGCAGCAGGGACAGCTTCAGCCGGACGACGACAGGGGTGATCGCGGGGGCGCTCACCGGGAGCCCCCGCCCAGCCAGTCCAGGTCCGAGCCGGTGTCGCGGCCGTCCGCGCCGACGAGTTCGAGGAACGCCCGCTGCAGCGTGGGCGCGTCACCGCGCACCTCGGCGAGCGGACCGTGGGCACGGATGCGGCCCCCGGCCAGCACGGCCACCCAGTCGCACAGCGACTCGACGAGCTCCATGACGTGGGAGGAGAACACGACCGTGGCGCCGGAGGCCGTGTACCGCTCCAGGACGCCCCGGACGGTCTGCGCGGAGACCGGGTCGACGCCCTCGAACGGCTCGTCCAGGAACAGGACCTCGGGGTTGTGCAGCAGGGCGGCGGCGAGGCCTATCTTCTTGCGCATGCCGGTCGAGTAGTCGACGACGAGCTTGTGCTGGGCGCCGGCCAGGTCCAGGACGTCGAGGAGCTGGGTGGCCCGCTTGTCGACCTCGGAGCCGGGCAGCCCGCGCAACCGGCCGGTGTAGGCGAGCAGTTCGCGCCCGGACAGCCGCTCGAACAGCCGCAGTCCCTCGGGCAGCACCCCGATCCTGGCCTTCACCTCCACGGGGTCGCGCCACACGTCGTGCCCGACGACCTCGACGGTGCCCTGGTCCGGCCGCAGCAGTCCGGTCACCATGGACAGCGTGGTGGTCTTCCCGGCCCCGTTCGGACCGACCAGGCCGATGAACCGCCCCGCGGGCAGCTCCAGATCGATCCCGCCCACCGCGACCTGCTGTCCGAACCGCTTCCAGAGCCCCCGAACGCTCACGGCGACAGTCATCACCACGTCTCCCTCCGTCAGCACGAACACTACGGGGAGCACGGCAGGCCTCGAGGGCGCGGTCGGCCGCGCGACGGGCCGCCGCGGACCCGCGGCCGCCGCACCGCGCGAGCCCCGCGGGGCGGCGGGCGCCTACCGGTCCCTGCCGCACGCGTAGGCCAACGGCGAGATCAGTTCCTCCGTGTCCGGCAGCCACCGGTTCGCCCGCGTGGGCCGGCACACCCACTGCACCGCCCCCCGGGACCCGAACCGCGTGGGGGGCGCGGCGACGCAGTCGCCCTCACCCCGCACGGTCAGGTCGAGCGACGGCAGCGACCACCCCAGCCTGCGCACCAGTTCCGGCACCTTCACCGGCGCGCCCGGCAGTACGAAGAACTCCATGCGCCGGTCCGGCGTCAGCGTCACCGGTCCGAGCGTCAGTCCCATCCGCTCCATCCGGGCGAGCGCCAGGAACCCGGCCGACTCCGGGACGGAGATCGCGTCGAACGTCCGGCCCGTGGGCAGCAGGATCGAGGCGGTCGGCCGCTCCTGCCACAGGCGACGGGCGACGGTGGCGCTGCCGGTCGCCCGGGCCTCCCAGTCCGGCCGGGCCGGGTGCGCGCCGGGCGCCGGGCACGCGGCGTCACCGCAGGAGCAGCGGTGCACTCCGCCGACGGCCTCCAGCCAGGTGCCCGGGACGACGTCCCAGTGCCGTTCCCCGGCGTAGCGAACTGCGGTGTCCAGCAGCGACTCCCCGCGCTGCTTCGGGATCTGTACGGCGTCGGTGCCCGCGAGCGTCTCTTCCACGATGAACACAACTACGGCCGTCACCAGGGGTTACGCCCGCGCGTATGCGCGGGGGAGGGGCACCGGTTCCGTGTTCGGGGCGCATGGGTGCATCCGCGGGGGCGCGCGAGAGGATCCGCACCCGCCGCGGGGTAGCCAGGAGAAGGGCCGGCGACCGTCGCCGCCCCGGCAATCCTCACATGTCCCGCATTGTCGGTAGTTCGGCGGGGCATCGATCCTCACGGCCGGATCTTTCTCGCCGGGACGTGAGAAGTACGGCCGCGGAAGAACGTCAACCCGGTGCGTGGGCAGGCACCGCAGCCTCAGGGGGTACGCCATGGCCGCAAGGCCTCTCGTCGCGCGGCAGCCGAACGAACGGCTGCAGGCGCTCATCCAGGAAGCCGGCTGCTCCAACGCCGGACTGGCCCGCAGGGTCAACATGTGCGGCGTCGAACACGGTCTCGATCTGCGCTACGACAAGACGTCGGTGGCCCGCTGGCTGCGCGGGCAGCAGCCGCGGGGCCAGGCACCGGCGATCATCGCGGAGGCACTGGGCCGCAAGCTGGGCCGTACGGTCACGATCGACGAGATCGGCATGGCCAACGGCAAGAACCTCGCCTCCGGCGTCGGCCTCCAGTTCTCGCCGACGGTGCCGGGCGCCGTCGAGCAGGTCTGCGAGCTGTGGCGCAGCGACGTGGGCCGGCGGGACTTCCTGTCCGGCTCCTCCGTCGCCGCCTCCGCGCTGGTCGAGCCGAGCCGCGACTGGCTGATCACCGCGCCCGACGGGCAGGTGGCGCGCTCCGGCGGGCCGCGCGTGGGACAGTCCGACGTGGGGGCCGTCCGGTCCATGACGCAGGCGCTGGTGGACCTGGACCACCAGTACGGCAGCGGGCATGTGCGCCCGGTGGTGGTGCACTACCTCAACAGCGTCGTCTCGGGGCTGCTGGCGGGGTCGTACCGCGAGGCCGTGGGGCGTGATCTGTTCGCGGCGGTCGCGCGGCTGACCGAACTCGCCGGGTACATGGCCGTCGACACCGGTCAGCCGGGCCTGGCCCAGCGCTACTACATCCAGGCGCTGCGGCTGGCGCAGGCGGCCGGGGACCGCGGCTACGGCGGGTACGTGCTCGCCGCCTCCATGAGCCATCTGGCCGCCCAGCTCGGAAACCCGCGCGAGATCGCGCAGTTGGCGCGTGCGGCGCAGGAGGGCGCGCGGGGCCGGGTGACGCCGCGCGCGGAGTCGATGTTCCACGCGGCGGAGGCGCGCGGCCACGCGCTGATGGGCGACGCGCACGCGGCGCGCACGGCGGCCGGGCGCGCGGTGAACGCGATGGAGGCGGCCGATCCGGGCTCGGGCGACGACCCGGCGTGGATCGCGCACTTCGACGAGGCCTACCTCGCCGACGAGCTGGCGCACTGCCACCGGGACCTCGGCCAGGCGGAGGACGCCGCGCGGTGCGCCCGGGAGGCACTGGCCGGGCATCCCGGGTCGCGGGCGCGGCGGCGGGCGATCGGCTACGTGCTGCTGGCCACCGCGCAGGTGCAGCAGCGCGAGATCGAACAGGCCTGCGCCACGGGCCTGAAGGCGGTGGGACTGCTCGACGGCCTCCGGTCCGACCGGGGCGCCGAATACCTGGAGGACCTCCAGCAGCGCCTCGAACCGTACCGGGAGGAGTCGGTGGTACGGGAGTTCGGGGCGCGGATGGAGCTCCAGGCGGCGGCGTGAGACCGGGGCGGCGCGGAGGGGGTGGCGTAAGCAGCGTGCGGTGACCCGGTTTTGTTACCGCGCTCACAGGGCAGGAGGTCGGGTTCTGTGCTGCGTGGCACCGGGCTCCGGGGACCCGGTAGCGTGAGCCGACGATTCACAAGGTCCCCCATGGGTAGGAGTCCCGGTGACGCAGAGTGGACAGGGCGAGGAGCCCTCGGCGCGCCCCGCGCGCGAAGGCATCGTGCTGCCCTCCGACGGTGGTGAACCCCTGCTGCCGGGCATGACGTCCGGACCGGTCGCCCCCGCCGGCGGCGTGGACGGCCGGTCCTCCGGCAGCGGGTTCCCCGCCTCGGCCCCGCCCGGCGGCCAGACCTGGGGCACCCCGTGGGGCCCCGACCAGCAGGCGCCGGCCCCGCCGCCCGGCCAGGACTGGCAGTCCCCCGCCGACGCGCGCTGGGGCACCCCGGAGCAGTCCTCCTGGGGCGCGCCCGCCCCGTCCGCGCCGGGCCCCGGCGCGCTGCCCCCCGAGGGCGCGTCCGACCCGGCCCACGGCGGCCCGTACGACGTCGGCGGCGGCGCGCAGCCGGGCGCGGGGTACGGCGGCCAGCCGGGCCCGGACGGCCGGCACGGCGCCCACGACTCCTACGGCGGCCACCCGGGCCCGGACGGCCCGCACGGCGCCCACGACCCCTACGGCGCACCCGGCCGGGACGCGTACGGCTCCCCGTCCGCCGGAGCCCTGCCGCCCGCCGCCCCCGGCGGGCCGGAGGGCGCCACCCAGTTCCTGCCGCCGGTGGCCGGCGGCGGCATCGACGAGGGGGCGACGCAGTACATACCCCCGGTGGGCCCGGGCGCGCTGCCGCCGGAGATGCCCGCCGCGCACGACTCCGAGACGACCCGTTTCCTGGGACGCGCGCAGGGTGCGCCCGGCCCGGGCGCCGGGCCCCGGCCGCCCGCCGGCAACCCCGACGCCGAGGCCACCCGGTTCATGGCGCCCGTCGCCGGGCAGCCCTACGGCGCCCCGCCCGGCGACGGCAACCGGCAGCCCCCCGCCGAGTTCGACAACCTCTTCCGCAGCGACACCGCCGGCCCGGCCGCGGCCACCCGGTCCGTCCCGGCCGCGGGGCACGGACAGCCCCCCACGGCCACCCGGCCCGCCGCGGGCGGCGGCCGGGGCGGGCGCGGCGGTGGCCGTACCGGTTCGCGGGTGCCGCTCATCGCCGCGGTCGGCGTCGCCATCGCCGTCCTCGGGGTCGGCGCGGGTGCCCTGCTCGGCAGCGGGGGCGGTGACGACGACGGCGGCGACCGGCCCGTGTCCGCCGGCGCGACGGCCGGTGGGGAGACCTCCGCCTCGCCGTCCGTCGACCCGGTCCGTCAGCAGGCCGTCGAGCTGGACAAGCTGCTGGCCGACAGCGGCGACAGCCGGACCGCCGTGGTCAACGCGGTCGGCGATGTGAAGGCCTGCCGCGACCTCGGTCAGGCGGCCCAGGACCTGCGGGACGCGGCCGGACAGCGCAAGCAGCTGGTGACCGACCTCTCCGGACTGTCGGTGGACAAGTTGCCCGACCACCAGGCGCTGACCACCGCGCTCACCAAGGCCTGGCAGGCGTCGGCCTCGGCCGACGACCACTACGCGGCCTGGGCCGACCAGGTCGCCGGGGCCAAGGGCAAGTACTGCAAGAAGGGGCAGGCCCGCACGACCGGCCAGACCCAGGCCGGCAACCGGGCCAGCGGCACCGCGACCGCCGAGAAGGCCGAGGCCGCCAAGCTGTGGAACGCGATCGCCAGGCAGTACGGCCTGACCGAACGCCAGCCGACCCAGCTCTGACCCGGCGCCGGGGAACGACCGGCCGATCCGCCCCGCCCGGCCGCCGGGCCGGGCGGATCAGGCCAGGTCCGCCTCCCGCAGCGTCTTCGTCACGTCGGTGAAGCCCTTGCGGGCCGCCACCAGCCGCCCGTCCTCGACCACCTGCAGGGTCATGTTCGCGTTGACCAGCCGGGGGAAGCCGACGGCGGCGAGTTCGTCCTGGAACTTCCACCGCAGGGTGGGCGTGAGCCCGCCCGTGCCGACCTCCAGCCCGCCGTCCAGCGCCTCGCTCACGGTGTCGGCGCTCACCTCGCCGTCGCCGAGCGACTCCACGACCTGCTGGAACACGGTGTAGGCGATCCAGGTGGTCTGCACCCCGGCGTCGGCGGGGTCGATCCGGTTGTCACCGAACGCCTCCTTCCTGATCACCTTCTTCATCGGGTCCCAGCGCGCGTCGCTCGCCGCCGGGTACCAGCCGGTGACGTACGCCCCCTCGTAGGGGCCGGACGCCCCGCCGGCCGCGTTGATCGTCGACTGGTCGACGCTGCCCAGCACGGTCGCGGTCCGCACCTCGGGGTAGTCGGCGCGAGCCCGCCGGAAGGAGTCCATGAAGGTGTTCGTGCGGTCGCCGAGGGTGGGCACCACGCAGCCCCGCGCGGCCGGGTCGGCGGTGGCGCGCTCCAGGGCCTGCCGGGCCTGTCCGTCGTAGGAGGTGGCGTCCTCCGCCGCGCGCTGGTCACCGGAGAGCGCGTGCCCGCCCGCCCGCAGGCCCGAGTCGAGCAGCGGCGGCAGCTGGTCGCCCGCGATGGTGTCGGGCCGGACCAGGGTGACCGGGCCGCAGGTGTCGGCGAGGGCGCGGCCGAGACCCGCCAGCAGCGCCGGCTGGCCGCCGTTGACGGGGTAGGACAGCGGGCTGGTGAACTCGTCGTTGGTGATGCCGTAGCCGCCGATGTACGGGATGCCGGCGCCCTCCAGGGTGGGCATGAAGGAGTCCGTGTACTGGCTGTAGGAGCCGACGACCGCGACGGCGTCCTCCTGCACCGCGCGCCGGGCGCACCGTGCGGCGGCCACGGGGTCGTTCCGGTCGTTGCAGGTCAGCACGTTGAGGCGGCGGCCGTTGACGCCGCCCCGGGAGTTGACCCAGCGGGCGTAGGCCTGGGCGAACGCGGGCATCCCGGGCTTGTTGGTGGCCTCGGTGTCCTGGGGCGCCCACGTCATCACCGTGATGGCGCCGTCCCCGGAACCCCCCGTGGTACCGGGGACGACACCGCAGCCGGCCGCGAGCGACGCGCACGCGACCAGCGCGCCCGTGGTCAGGGCGCCGGCTCTGACCTGCCGGGTGAGGAGGCGGAGGAGAAACGTGCTGCGGGTCTGTCGCCTGCCGGTCATGCTCACGCACGATTCCGTCACATGGTCAATCCCGGTGTGACCCTCGGCCAATGACCGGTGGCGTGGAGGTGAATTACGGGGCCCGGTGTGACCGGCGGGACGCGGAAACGTACGATCGACGACCGTGCAAGGTTCGGAGAACTCTTCCCGTCGCGGCCGTCGCTCCTTCACCATGGGCGGCATGCCACTCAACGACATGCCGTGGTGGCGCTGGCGCAGCAATGTGCGCTCCGCGCTGCACATGCTCTCCGATCCCGCCTTCCAGCGGGACGTCTGGCTGGCGGGGGTGCCCGGTTACGGTGACGTGACCGACGCCGTCTACCGGCTCGTCGAGGACACCTGGCTGGACAACTGGTCCGCCGAGAAGTACGTCGGCACGATCTTCCGTGACTCCCAGGAGGCGGCGCTCGTCGACACCGCGGTGCTGCGCGTGCTGCGGATCATGCACCAGGTCGGCCCCGACGCCCCGGTGACCGCCTATCTCGAGAGCGACGGGTGGCCGGACGCGGTGCGCGCCGCCCGGGACGCGCACGTGCGGATGGCGGCGAGCGACGGCGACGACCCCGACGCCCCGCCGAGCACCCTCGAGGTGTTGCAGATCCTGACGCGGTCCGCCTAGCGGAACGGCCGGCCGGCCGTGACCCCGCGTGTGCGACCCTTTTCAGCATGAGCGAGCAGTCCACCCGAGCCGCGGTCCCGGCCGAACAGTACGTCCTCACCCTGTCCTGCCCGGACAAGCAGGGCATCGTGCACGCCGTGTCGAGCTATCTGTTCATGACCGGCTGCAACATCGAGGACAGCCAGCAGTTCGGCGACCACGACACGGGACTGTTCTTCATGCGCGTCCACTTCTCGGCGGACGCCCCGGTGACCGTCGAGAAGCTGCGGGCGAGCTTCGCGGCGATCGGTGACGCCTTCCACATGGACTGGCAGATCAACCGGGCCGACGAGAAGATGCGCATCCTGCTCATGGTCAGCAGGTTCGGGCACTGCCTGAACGACCTGCTCTTCCGCGCGCGGATCGGCGCGCTGCCCGTGGAGATCGCCGGCGTGGTGTCCAATCACACCGACTTCGCCGAGTTGGTGGCTTCGTACAACATCCCCTTCCACCACATCCCGGTGACCAGGGACAGCAAGCCGGAGGCCGAGGCGAAGCTGCTGGAGATCGTGCGCGAGGAGGAGGTGGAACTCGTCGTCCTCGCCCGTTACATGCAGGTCCTCTCCGACGACCTGTGCAAGCGGCTCTCCGGGCGGATCATCAACATCCACCACTCCTTCCTGCCGAGCTTCAAGGGCGCGAAGCCCTACCACCAGGCGCACGCGCGCGGAGTGAAGCTCATCGGTGCCACCGCGCACTACGTGACCGCCGACCTCGACGAGGGCCCGATCATCGAGCAGGAGGTCGAGCGGGTGGGCCACGACGTCACCCCCGACCAGCTCGTCGCCATCGGCCGCGACGTGGAGTGCCAGGCGCTGGCGCGGGCGGTCAAGTGGCACGCCGAGCGGAGGATCCTACTGAACGGGCGGCGGACGGTGGTCTTCGCCTGAGAAGCCGGGGCCCCGTCCCGTGGGCGTCCGCGGGCGACCACCGGTCACCCGCGGCGGGCCCCGCACCGTGGACGCTCCGGCGTCCCGCGCGCAGCCGCCCTACAGCCGGCTCATGCTCGCCGCCGCCAGCAGGACGTCCCTGATCGCCTCGCGGTCACCCTCCTGGCCGGCGGCCGCCTCCATCGGCGGCACATGGCCCGCGGCCAGCCGGCAGAACTCCGCGCCGTCCAGCGCCACATGGGCCACCTCGTGCTCCTCGGACCCCGTCGCGGCGGGGGAGTCCAGCGGGATCAGCCACTCCCCTCCGCCGGATCCCTCGATCTCCAGCCGCAGGCTGCGCCCCGGTGCGCCGGCGGGGACCAGGTGCCGCTCCACGGGGGAGGCCAGCCCGTGCAGCCGGCGGTGCTCCAGCACGGCCGGGAGCATGCGCGCGGCCAGCTCGACGATGCCGTGCAGGTGCCGCCCGGTGGGCGGCTCGTAGGGGTAGTCCACCGCCTCGGCGATGTCCTCCGCGTGCACCCAGCACTCGAAGGCCCGGTCCAGCATGGCGTCACGCAGCGGCAGTTCCCAGTCGCCGTAGGACACCGGCAGCCGCCCGGTGCCGCTGGTGAAGGACACGGTCCGCACCAGGTCGTGGCTCTGCTCCCGCCAGGGCGTGCGCACGGAGCGGGTGGGCGGGGAGTGGGCGGCCCGCCAGTACGCCTCGGTGCGGTCCCACGGGGTGGGCCGGGCGGGGGCCACGTCGCCGAGCGGGTCGTCGAGGCCGAGGGCGACCGCGACCAGCCCGTCCACCGTCATCAGGTGCGCGATGACCCCGGCGACCGTGGTCCGGCGGGTGCTCGCCGTGTCGGCCTCGTACCAGCGCAGCCGCACCGGCGCGTGCCACTCGGAGTCGCCGAAGTCCTGGAGCAGCGCGTCCAGCCGGGCGGTCTCGGCGTCGTAGGCGGCGGCCCACTCCGGCACGGGGATGCGCGGCGGGCGCCGCTTCAGGCAGGTCCCCAGGACGCGGGCGCGCAGGCCGGGGTCCAGGTCCAGGGTCTCGGGCCGCCGGAGCAGACCGACCGCCTCGCGCAGCCGCAGCGCCTCGTCCGCGCAGGGTCCGCAGGCGCCGAGGTGCTCCTCGACGGCCTCCGCCTCCGCCGGCCCGCAGGCGGCCAGGGCCCAGGCGCCCAGCAGCGACTTCAGCACGTGGTGCTCCAGCACGAGAGGCGTGGCGTCCGGCCCGTTTGCGGGGTGCGTGTCCGTGGCCGTGCGCCCGTGGCGCTCCCCGGCCGTCCCGTGGCCGTCGTGGGGTCCGGGGCGGCCGTCGTGCGTCCGGACGCCGTCCTGGTGCGGCTCGCGCGGGCGGCCGCTCATGCGGCACCCCCGACGCGGGGCGGGGTGTCCGGGGCCTCGGTGTCGTGGGCGGTGGCCAGCAACTGCAGGCCCAGCCGGAGCCGGCGCCGGGCCTCGTCGTCGGTGACGCCCAGGTCGCGGGCGGTCTGGTGGTAGTCCCGGCGCGTGAAGTACGCCAGCTCCAGGGCGGCCCGCAGCGGCACGGGCATCGCCTGGACGATGTAGTCGGCGCGGGCGGCCACCGAGGCGTGGCGCGCCCTGTGCTCGAGGTCCTCCGCGGTGCCGGGGCCGCCCCGCGCCAGGGCCGCCGTCCCGGTGGTGCGCAGCCGCTGCACGGCCAGCCGGTTGGTCAGCACGGCGAGCCAGGTGCGCAGCGCGCCCTGCCGGGGGTCGTAGGCGTCCGGGTGCTCCCAGACGTGCGCGAAGACGTCGCGGGTGATGGCGTCGGCCGCGTGCTCGTCGTCGACGACCCGCTGGGCGAGGCCGTGCACGAGGGAGGCGAACCGGTCGTAGAGCTCGCCGAGGGCGGCCGCCTCACCCCGCGCGAGCCGCTGCTGCATCTTGCGGTCCCAGCGGGCCGGTACGTCCCTGTGCGCCATGCGGCCCCTCACCCCCTGTTCGTCCCCCAGGCCCCGGGCCGGCCGCCCGTCCGGGTCCGGCGGGTGGCCGACGACCCCACGAATGTAGTCGGCACGTACCACGACGCACGCCCCTTTGCGGCAATGTGCGCCCCCGGCCGGGCCGCGGGTGGTAAAGGGCCACCCGCGCACGTCGGACGCCGTCCGGACCCGGTCTACCCACCCGCACGCCGATCGGAACCGATCGAATTGGATCGAATTAGATCGAGGGCGACTAAAACAAGCCCTTTCCGGTCGGTAACCGTTTCTCGGGCCGTGTTTCAGGGAACGGCCGGTGGGCAGCCGCGCTGCAAGGAAGCGTAGGCACTGCTTCCGTTTCGGTGAGCGAAGGGCGTGGTGGTGACCTTCACAGTGACCGACCGAGAGCACGGCGGATGGACCGTGCTCCAGGTGTCGGGCGAGCTCGACCTGGTGACGTCCCCGGTGCTGCGCCAGCGGGTGCACGACGTGGTGGCCGAGGGCGGGCACCGCCTCGTCCTCGACCTCTCCGGCGTGTGGTTCTGCGATTCCAGCGGGGTCGGCGTGCTCATCGCCGCGCGCCGGCTGCTGCGCTCCTGCCAGGGCAGCCTGCGGCTGATCCTCCCCGCGCGGGGAGCCGCCGACGGCAGCCACGTCAACAAGGTGCTCGGCGCCCTCGGCGTCCGCCGGCTCTTCGAGATACACCCGGACGTGACGGCCGCGGTCGGCGAGGACTCCAGCCCCCTGTCGGCGTGAGGGGCCGCCCGCCCCTCACGGGCCACACGTTTGTCCCGGAATTCCCCCGGTCCTGGCACAAGCGCCGCTTCCGCGCCCCGCGCGGCGCGGCACCACGTACGCTCCCAGCGAGACGACCCACTGACCTAAGGCGGCCCGAGAAGACATGGTCACCAGCGAGTACGAGCGCAGGATCGCGGCCCGGTTCGCCACCTTCGACCAGGACGGCAACGGCTACATCGACCGCGAGGACTTCAGCGCAGCGGCCAAGGCCCTGCTCGCCGAGTTCGGCACCGCGGCCCGCTCCGACCGGGGCCAGGCCCTGTACATCGGCGCCGAGGCGTTCTGGCAGGGCATGGCGGGGATCGCGGACCGGGACGGCGACCAGCGCATCACGCGCGAGGAGTTCGTGAACGGCGCGCTCAAGCGGCTGCGGGACAACCCGGAGCGGTTCGCCGAGATCGCCCGCCCCTTCCTGCACGCGGCGGTCGCCGTCGCCGGCGACGGTGCCGACGACACGACCACGGTCGAGGACGCCGCCCGCGTCCTCGGGGCGCTCGGTGTCCCCGGGGACACCGCCCGAGCGGCCGCCGCCTCGCTGGACACCGACGGCGACGGCAGGATCGGCGAGGAAGAGATCGTGCGGGCCTTCGCCCGCTACTTCACCGTCCCCGAATGACCGTCCCCGAATGACCGTCCCTGAATAGGCGTTCCCGAATGGCCGTTCCCGAATGGCCGTTCCGTAGTGACCGCCCGGTAATGACCGCTCCGGAACGGCTCTCCGGTCGCGCATTGTGGCATTTCCATGATCACGGTGCGTCGATACCAGCTCGTGTCCTGTGCGCGGCTCGTCACGGCCCGGAGTCGGGCGTCCCCTCCGGTACCTTGTGCGGGATGCGAGTCGTCAGGTGCGCGCACTGCGGCGGAGTCGTCCCCGAGACGACTCCGTATCCGCTGGTGTCCGCGGTCGCTTGCCGTGTGACCAGGCAGGATGCCGTCGGCTGTGCGACTTCCCGGCGCGGGCGCCGCACAGTATGCCGCACAGGCACTTCTTCGCGCTGGAATATGCCCGAAGCGCTTGTTGGCGTGACTGTACGTCAACCATGCTTTCCCGCAGGGAATTCACGTTCCGTGACTCCTGTCCCGGCCGCTGTTCCGGCCATGCAGAAAATGGCTACGATCGTGGCCCTCGTGAGGCGCGAGCCCAAGTGTCCGCCGGTTCGGATGGTGTGAGCGGTGCAGGTGCTTCAAGTGCAGCTGGAGATCCGGCCCGACCCCGCTGAGGTGGGACGGGCCCGGCGGTGGGTCCGCTCGCGCCTGGCCGTGTCCGGCATAGGGGCCGACGAACCGCTCGCCGAGACGCTGGTCCTGCTGGTCTCGGAGCTCGTCACCAACGCGGTGGTGCACACCGGCTGTCCGGCCGTGCTGCGGATGTCCCTGCCGGGCGCGGGGACGGAGGCGGCCGAGGAGGTCACCGTGCGCCTGGAGGTGGCCGACCGCAGCGACCGGGCGCCGGTGCCGCGCTGCGTGGACGGCGAGGCGACCGGCGGACGCGGGCTCGCCCTGGTCGACGGTCTGGCGGACCGCTGGGGCTGGAGCTCCGAGGGAGCCGGCAAGCGCATCTGGTGCGAACTGGACCGCTGCGCGCGCACATCCAAGATCGCGCGGGCGGCCTGCGACGGCGGCACGACGGTGTACGACGGGCTGGCGTACGAAGTGGTGTGAGCGCGCGGGTCGGTCGCCGTTGATCGCGCGGTCCCCCGCGCCCCGCCGGTGCAGGGGGTGCACGGCCGGCCGGTCGTGCGGGGCCGCGCATGCGTCGATGCGCCGGGTGTGCTTCCGTGCGCGGTGCCGACGAACAGGGCATATGCCCCACTCTCCGCAATCTCACCCGAACCGGTGTTGACTCGCCGTGACTGTTTGATCACGCTGTTCGTCAACGATTCGCCGCGAGGGGACGGCGAGGGCTCGACGACGGGAGTCCTCGGCGAGTGTGGGTCGTGATTCGGCGTCGGTTCCCTCAGGGCCGAGGGCAACCCGGGCGGGAGCGCCGAAACCGGAAGGGCGGTGCGGCGCTGCCGTGCTCGGGGCGGTCGGCGCCGCACCGCCACCGGTGGGCCCGCGCGGCACCCCGGTCTGTCCACAGCGTGTGGACGACCTGGGGCGGACCGCGCGGTCGGGCACGGCCCGCGGGGCTCGGGGTGCGGCGGTCACGGAACTCGGGGTCCGGCCGTCGCGCGGTTCGGGGCGCGGTCGGCGCGGGGGTGCCGGGCCGCCGCCGCCCGCTCCCGGAAGGTCCGCCGGTACGCCGTCGGTGTCACCCCCAGCGCCGCCTGGAGGTGCTGCCGCATCGACTGGGCCGTGCCGAAGCCGGCGTCGCGGGCCACCTGGTCCACGGACAGGTCGGTGGACTCCAGCAGGTGCCGGGCCCGCTCCACCCGCTGCTGCGTCAGCCACTGCCCAGGGCTGACACCCGACTCCTCCCGGAAGCGGCGCGTGAAGGTGCGTACCGACATCGCCTCCCGCGCGGCCATGTCGCGCAGCTGGATCGGTTCGTGCAGCCGGCCCAGTGCCCAGGCGCGGGCACCGCCCGTGGACGCCTGCTGCGGATCGGGCACCGGTCGCCGGATGTACTGCGCCTGCCCGCCGTCCCGGTGCGGCGGCACCACCGTGCGCCGGGCCACCTCGTTGGCGACGGCGGCCCCGTGGTCGCGCCGCACCATGTGCAGGCACAGGTCGATGCCCGCCGCGACGCCCGCGGAGGTCAGGATGTCGCCGTCGTCGACGAACAGCACGTCCGGGTCGACGTCCACCCGGGGGAAGAGCCGCTGCAGACGCTCGGCGTCGGCCCAGTGGGTGGTCGCGGGGCGGCCGTCGAGGCGACCGGCGGCGGCGAGGACGTACACGCCGGTGCAGATGGAGGCGAGCCGGGTGCCGGGGCGGACGAAGGCGAGGGCGGCGGCCAGGTCGTCGGTCAGCTCGCCGCGCTCGTAGACCGGGCCGAGCTCGTAGGAGGCGGGGACGATCACCGTGTCCGCGGTGGCGAGGGCCTCCGGGCCGTGGGCGACGTGGACGGCGAAGTCGGCGTCGGTCTCGACCGGTCCGGGCGGCCGGACCGAACAGGTGACCACCTCGTACAGGCGCCGCCCCCGCCCGTCCCGGGGGCGGCCGAAAATGCGGTGCGGGATGCCCAGTTCGAAGGGGAGCAGCCCGTCCAGGGCGAGGACGACGACGCGATGGGGCCGGAAACCGGCGGACGGGGGCGTGGGCGCGACCGGATCCATGGCCCGATCCTAACGAATACTGTCCTCCGGGCCACTCGATGAAGGGGGCCCCGGCCCCGGAAGCTCGAGGGCGTGACCCAGACCAGCGAGACAGCCGCCGCCGTGGAACCGCCCGCGGACGGCCGCGGGCCGGCCCGCACCCGCTTCCACCGCGCGTGGTCCGTCGCCGCCGTCACGTTCGTGACGATCATCGGCGCCGCCGCCTTCCGTTCCGTACCGGGTCTGTTCATGGACCCGCTGCACGAGGAGTTCGGCTGGTCCCGCGGCACCGTCGGCGCGGCGGTCTCCGTGAACCTCGTGCTGTACGGCCTCACCGCGCCCTTCGCCGCGGCGCTGATGGACCGCTACGGCATCCGGCGGGTGGTCGCGGTCGCCCTCACCGTGATCGCGCTCGGCTCGGGCCTGACCGTGTGGATGACCGCGGCCTGGCAGCTGATGCTGTGCTGGGGCCTGCTGGTGGGCCTCGGCTCCGGTTCCATGGCGCTGGCCTTCGCCGCGACCGTCACCAACCGCTGGTTCACCGAGCGGCGCGGACTGGTCACCGGCATCCTCACCGCCGCGTCCGCCTCCGGACAGCTGATCTTCCTGCCCGTGCTGTCCTGGATCGTCGACACGCACGACTGGCGTCCGGCGGCCGTCACCGTGGCGCTCGCCGCCCTCGCGGTGGTCCCGTTCGTCTGGCTGCTGCTGCACGACCACCCGGCCGACGTGGGCCTGAAGCCGTACGGCGCGCGGGAGTTCGTGCCCAAGCCCGCGCCCGTCCCGGGCGCCGCCCGGCGCACGGTCGAGGTCCTGTCGTCGGCGGTGCGCACCGGCCCCTTCTGGCTGCTCGCCGGCACCTTCGCGATCTGCGGCGCCTCGACCAACGGCCTGATCCAGACCCACTTCGTGCCCGCGTCCCACGACCACGGCATGCCGGTCACGACCGCCGCCTCCCTGCTGGCCGTCATCGGCGTCTTCGACGTCGTCGGCACGGTGGCCTCCGGCTGGTTCACCGACCGCTTCGACGCCCGCCGCCTGCTCGCCGTCTACTACGCCCTGCGCGGTGTCTCGCTGCTCTTCCTGCCCATCCTGCTGGCGCCGGGCGTCCACCCGCCGATGGTCTTCTTCATCGTCTTCTACGGCCTGGACTGGGTCGCCACCGTGCCGCCCACCCTCGCCCTGTGCCGCGAACACTACGGCGACGACAGCCCGATCGTCTTCGGCTGGGTCCTCGCCTCCCACCAGGTGGGCGCCGCCCTCGTGGCCTTCCTCGGCGGCGCCGCGCGCGACGCCTTCGGCTCCTACGACGTCGTCTGGTACGCCTCGGGAGCGCTGTGCGCGGCGGCGGCCCTGATGGCCCTGGTGATCCGCCGCCGGCCGGCCGCACCGGCACTCGCGGCCGCCTGAGGCCGGCAGTCCGTCAGCCCCGTGGGGGGCGCCGCGTGGGGCCGTCGCGGGGCGCCGCGCGGGGCCGTCACCCGGGCAGCCGGGAGAACTCCGCCCCGGAGCGGGCCACCGCGCGGGCTATCTTCTCGGCGTCCAGGGCCAGTTCGCGCAGGTTGCCGCTGATGGGGTTGGTGAAGCCGGTGAAGTAGAGGCCGGGGGCGTCGCCGGGGGTGCGGGCGCCGTGGACGGCCGGTCTGCCGCGGTCGTCGAGGACGCCGAGGTGGCCGACCAGGCGCTCCAGGCCGCGGACGTAGCCGGTGGCCGCGACGACCGCGTCCGGGCCGACGCGGCCGCCGTCGGCCAGGACGACCTCGCCGTCCTCGAAGCCCTCCACGGCGGCCACGATCTCCACGGCTCCCCTGCGCACGGCGTCGACGAGGCCGACGTCCTGCACGGGGATGGCACCCTCCAGCACCCGGCTGTAGAGGCCGGATCCGGGGCGCGGGAGGCCGTGGGCCGACAGGTCCGGCAGCGCGACCCTCGCCTGGATCCGGCACAGCCGGTTGACGAGGCCGACCGGCAGACGGCGCACCAGGACGGCGGAGTACTGCGCCGGCCAGCCCGCGGTCGAGCGGCGCACGATGTGCGGAGGGGTGCGCACCGCCAGCCGCACCCGGGAGGCGCCCCCCTCCACCAGGTCCACGGCGATCTCGGCGCCGGTGTTGCCGACGCCCACGACGAGCACGTCCCGGCCGGCGAAGGGCTTGGCGTCGCGGTAGGCGGAGGCGTGCAGGAACTCACCGGTGTAGGTGTCCCGGCCGGGCCAGTCGGGGACGCGGGGCGTGTGGTTGTGGCCGGTGGCGACGACGACCGCGGCGCCGGTCAGCTCGCGCCCCCCGGTGGCGTGCAGCAGCCAGCCGGTGCCGTCCGGGGCGCGTTCGACCCGGGAGACCTCGACGCCGGTGACGATCTCCAGGCGGTGGTGCTCGGCGTACTTCTCCAGGTAACGGACCACGTCGTCGCGGGCCGGCCACCGTCCGAACCGGCGCGGCATCGGCAGACCGGGCAGGGCGGACAGCCGGCGGGTGGTGTGCAGGCGCAGCCGGTCGTAGTGGCGCCGCCAGGAGTCCCCCACCCGGTCGGACCGCTCCAGGACGACGGCCCGTATCCCCCGGGCGCGCAGGGCGCGGGCGACGGAGAGCCCGCCCGGGCCGCCGCCGATGACGTAGACGGGGCGTTCCGCCCGGTGGGGCGGGGTGGGCTGGGCTGATGTGGAGGAGTCGGCCATGAGCGCGAGCGTAATCCCGCCCCTGGTTGATGGGTCTCGGTCAAGACCGGAATTGGTTGCGGATTGATCACGCCTGTGAGGATCGCGGGTTCGAATGTCCCCATGTCCTCCTCACCCGGGCGCGCCCGGCCCCAGCCCCTCCCCGGACTCCGCGGTCACGGCCTGCACCTGCGCCCCTGGGACCCGGAGTCCCGGGCCGGCGCGCAGGTGTGGCTGCGCGGCCTCACGGACCCGGAGTTCCGGCGCTGGAACACCCCGCTGCGGCCGGTCACGGATCCGGACGGGGCCCGGCGGTCGCTGCGCCGGGGCGCGCTGCGCGACACGGACGGCACGGGGGCGTCCTTCCGGATCGCCGACGCCGCCACCGGTGCGGCGCTCGGGCACGTCGGCGTCGACGAGATCCACCCGGTACCGCGGCGCGCCACGGCCGGCCACCGGGTCCTTTCCGAGGCGCGCGGCCGGGCGGTCGCCCCCCGGGCCCTGCTGCTCGCCGCGCGCCGGGCCCTGACCGGACTCGGCCTGCACCGGCTGGGGCCGAGCCACGCGCCGGGGCACGAGGCGTCCTGCCGGATCGCCGGGCGGTGCGGCTTCCGGTACGAGGGGACCGTGCACGGGGCGGTCTTCGCGGCCGGGCGCCGCGACGCCTTCCGCGACGCCCGTCCGCACGCCCGCCTCGCGACCGACCCGGAGCCCGGCCCGCCCCCGGTCACGGCCACAGCAACTCCCTGACCCACTCGCGTTCCCCGCGCCGGTAGCGCAGCCGCACATGCCGCCGGCGGGCGTCGCCCTGGAAGAACTCCACCTCCCGCGGCCGCAGCCGGTACAGGGTCCAGGACGGCGCCGGGGTCCCCGGCTCCCGCCGCGCCCGCTCCCAGGCGCTCTCCGAGGCCCGGGCCAGCTCCTCGGCCGAGCCGAGGGGGGCGCTCTGCCTGCCGGTCAGCGCGGCGGCCAGCGCCCCGGTGGAGCGGGCGTGCAGGTCCGCCTGCGCCTCCCGCTCCGGCGCCGGGGCGACGGGCCCGCGCACCCGCACCTGGCGGCCGAGCACCGGCCAGTAGAAGGCCAGCGCGGCGTACGGCCGGGCGGTGAGCTGGCCGCCCTTGCGGCTGTGCGCGTGGGTCGCGAAGGACCAGCCGTCCGCGTCCGCGCCGTGCAGCACCACGATCCGTGCGTCCGGCAGCCCCTCCGCGTCCGCCGTGGCCAGCGTCATGGTGTGCGGCTCGTCCTGTCCGGCCGCCACCGCCTCGGCGAACCACCGGGTGAACAGCGCCAGCGGCTCCGCGGGCGCCGTGTCCGTCTCGAACGGCGGAAGGTCGGTGACCGCCGGGTCCCACACCCGCAGGGACCTCAGCAGCTCGTGGAGATCGGGTTCCATGTACCGATTGTCGGGCGTCCGGCCCGCTCACACCGACCCGAGGTCGGCCGACACCCACCGTTCGGGGCGCATGCGCACGACGACCTGCTCGCCGTGGTTCTTCCAGGCGGAGTCGACGTATCCCTCGACCTTCCCGGCGGGGAGGTAGCGGGCGGAGATCTCCCGGAGCTGTTCGAGGGTGGCCGGGGCGGTGCCGAGGACCGGGCCCTCGACGGAGACGTAGCGGATGGTGGGTTCCGTCCGCTCGACCATGAGCGAGAACCGGCCCGCCGCGCCGATCAGCCGGTTCTTGCGGGAGTCGAGACCGGTCATGATCCACACGTCGCCGCCGGGCGCGTACTGGTACCAGATCGGCACGGTGAGCGGGGCGCGGCCCTCCTCCGCGTCGACCGCCAGGGCGGCGATGCGGGGTTCGGCCAGGAACTGTTCGCGCTCTTCGCGGGTCAGGGCCATCGCGGGTACCTCCTGCGACATCGGCGTCGGTGTTCGTCCGGGGCGCGCGTCCGGCTCGCCCCGGGGTACAACACCGGCCGGATGGTGGGGTGTTCCCCGTGCCGTGGGTACGGGCCCGCCCCGGCCGGCTGCCACGCCCCGGTGCCACGCGACGGGCGGCGGTCCACCGGGGTGGACCGCCGCCCATATGACAGGACTTGGAGGGACCGTCGCGCGGCGGTGCCGCCGGGCGGCTACTTCGCGGGCTTGCGGCCGGTGACCCCCAGGTGCACCAACAACGCGAGACCGGGCTTGAGTTCGGCCTGCTTCACGCCCCAGGAGGAGACGGCCTTCTGGTGCGAGGCCACCGCCGCGAGCATCGCGACCAGCGAACCGGCGATCGCCGCCGGGTTCACGTCCTTGTCGATCCGCCCCTTGGACTGCAGCTCGGCGACGGAGTTCGCCAGCGAGCTGTTCACGGAGTTCAGGATCTTCGAACGGATCTTGGAGAAACGTTTATCGCCCTCGGCGGCGCCGAGGTCCACGACGCGCAGGATGGCGTCGTTCTTCCGCCAGAACTCCAGGAAACCGTCGACGAGTTCCTGTGCGGTCTGCCAGCCGGCCTTCCCGGCCCAGGAGCGGCCCTCCAGCACCTCGGCCAACCCGGCGCCCTCGGCGGCCATGTGCTCCGCGAGCTCCAGGACGGCGCCCTCGACGTCCGGGAAGTACTGGTAGAAGGTGGCCGGCGAAGTCCCGGCCCGGCGGGCGACGTCGATGACCTTGACATCCCGGTAGGGGGACGAGCCGAGCATCTCGCTGAGGCAGTCGAGCAGCTTCTGCCGGGTCGCCTGCCCACGCCGGCCGGCCACCCGGCCGTCGACGGTACGCACTTGTCCTGTCATGCCGTCAGCTTACCGACGGGCGATCGGAGCGCGATTCGGCCGACTGCAAATGGGGTGTGCGGGTTCCCGAGGGCTGGCGTGCCTGGTCTGCGGGGTGCGGACGACGCGGTTACTTTGGCGGCATGGCCGAAAACAGGGCATCGCAGCACCCGGAGGGCACCCCCTGCTGGGCGGACGCGCAGCTTCCCGACGTGGAGGCGGGCAAGCGGTTCTACGGCGGGCTCTTCGGGTGGGACTTCGAGGACCAGCCCCAGGGGACCGTCCTCGCACTGAAGGACGGGGAGCCCGTCGCCTCCCTCGCACACAAGACGGACGGCCGGCTGCCCACGGTGTGGACGGTGTCCTTCGCCACCCCGGACGCCGGGGCGCTGTGCCGGCGGATCCGCACGGGCGGCGGGCACGTCGTCTCCCCGCCGGCCCCCTTCGGCGACCTGGGCGCCACCGCGCTCGTCACCGATCCCGAGGGCGCCGTGTTCTCCCTCTGGCAGGCCGCGCAGAGCCCCGGCTTCGGCCGCCGTCACGAGCCGGGCACCTTCGCCTGGGTCCAGCTGTACACCCGGGACACCGAGTTGGCGAACACCTTCTACGGCGGCCTCTTCCACGACGCGCTGTTCGGTCCGGACGCCGACCCCGACTTCGGCCGCACACCGGTCCGGGAGGTCTTCGCCGCCGAGATGCCGCCGCACTTCCTCGTCCACTTCGCCGTCGAGGACCCCGGGGCCGGGACGCGCGAGGTGACCCGGCTCGGCGGCCGGGTGCAGGTCCCGCCCTTCAGGACGTCCTACGGCACCGCGGCCGTGGTCACCGACGATCAGGGTGCGTCCTTCGGCCTGCTGCGCCGCTGAACCGGCGCACCGGGGCACCCGCGGACCTGCGCACCGAAGGGCCCCGGACCCACCGGTCCGACCTTTGTGTCGTATGTAAACCTGGACACCCTATTTGTCGGTCGGTTCGCAACCAGGGGCCCGGCCAGGAAGAATCGGGGTGCGTGGCGTCACGGCGGTGCGGTGGTGAGACGCTGCACTTCGGTCGCGTGCACACGTGGTGGCGCGACTCGTACGGGGAGGTGGCAGGCAAGTGGTGGATCAGCTGACGCAGCACGATCCGCGGCGTATCGGGCCGTTCGAGGTGCTGGGACGGCTGGGAGCCGGCGGCATGGGGCTGGTCTATCTCGCGCGTTCGGCGTCCGGCCGGCGCGTGGCGATCAAGACCGTCCGTACCGAACTGGCCGAGGACCAGCTGTTCCGGGTCCGCTTCACGCGCGAGGTGGAGGCCGCCCGCGCGGTCTCCGGCTTCTACACGGCGGCCGTCGTGGACGCCGATCCGCGCGCCGCCGTGCCGTGGCTGGCCACCGCGTACGTCCCCGCGCCCTCCCTCGAGGAGATAGTGAACGAGTGCGGGCCGCTCCCGGCCCAGGCGGTGCGCTGGCTCGCGGCGGGCGTCGCGGAGGCGCTCCAGTCGATCCACGGCGCGGGGCTGGTCCACCGCGACCTGAAGCCCTCCAACGTCCTGGTCGTCGAGGACGGCCCCCGGGTGATCGACTTCGGTATCGCCTCCGGTGTGTCGAACACCCGGCTGACGATGACCAACGTCGCCGTCGGCACCCCCGCCTACATGTCCCCCGAGCAGGCCAAGGACTCCCGCAGCGTCACCGGCGCGAGCGACGTCTTCTCGCTGGGCTCGATGCTGGTCTTCGCCGCCACGGGACACCCGCCCTTCCACGGCGCCAACCCCGTCGAGACCGTCTTCATGCTGCTGCGCGAGGGCCCGGACCTCGACGGCCTCCCGGACGAGCTGCGCCCGCTCATCGAGGCCTGCATGCAGATGGAGGCCACGGCCCGGCCCAACCCCGCCGACCTCCAGGCCCAGCTCGCCCCGCACCTCTTCGGCTCGGGATCGGACGACAGCGGTACGGCCTCGGCCTGGCTGCCCGAGCGGGCCGTGGGCCTGATCGAGGCGCGCCGCGGCGGCCGCCCGGCGGTCAGGCCCGCGAGCACGGGCCGCAGCGCCGGCGGCGCCCGCCCGCAGGTGCCGCCCCCGCCCCCGCACGACCCCGTCGTCCCGCCGCCGCCCCCGCCCATGCCCGCACCCATGCCCGCGCCCGTGGGCGCGCCGGCGGGCGCCCCCGACACCGGCCCCGTACGGCTGGCGGGCGCGGCGGTGCCCATCGGTCCCGGCCCGCGCGTCGCCGACACGCGCGCGGCCGCCGTCAAGGCACCCCCGCCGGAAGCCGCCCTGGCCGCCGTCTGGTCCAAGCCCCGCCCCGGCGTCAACGGCGCCGACCCGGCCGTACCGGCGCCCGCCGCGCCCGCCGCGCCGCCGGAGCAGCCCGGTGGCTGGCGCCCGTGGCGCTTCCGCATGTCCAACGACGTCTGGGGCACCCCGGCCGTCGACGGCGACCTCGTCTACGTCACCTCCTTCGAGGTGCACGCCCTCGACGTCGCCACCGGCCGGCGCCGTTTCAAGACCCGGGACGTCGCCTGGTCGATGGCGGTCGCCGACGGCCGTATCCACGCCTCCGACGGACCCACCCTCTTCGCCCTGGACGCCCGCGAGGGCGGTGACCTGTGGCGGCTGTCCACGGACGCCTGGGTCTACTCCCTCAAAGCCGACCGCGGCACCGTCGTCACCGGCACGCGCGGCGGCGGCGTGCAGGCCTGGGAGGCGTCCACCGGCCGGAAGCTGTGGGAGATCACCGGCTGCCAGACCGACTTCGAGTCCCCGGAGGCCGGCCCCGCCGTCCACGACGGCACCGTCTACGTGTGGCAGGACGCCCGGCTGCGCGCCCTGGACGCCCGCACCGGCGACGAGCGCTGGTCGTACCCGATCGGCGACGCGGCCTCCTGCGGCGGCGTCCCGATCCGTCTCACCCCCGCCCCCGACGGCTACGTCTACGTCTGTGCCGGCACCCGCGTGCTCGCCCTGGACGTCACCGGCGGCCACGTCCGCTGGCACTTCGAGGCCCCGGCGGTCTTCCTCGCCCCGCCCGCCTTCGTCCCCGGACCGGCGGTCACCGGCGGCGGCGTCTACCTCGCCGACTACCTCGGCACGGTCTACGCCCTCGACGCCACCGACGGCCGCGACCGCTGGCGCATCGCCACCGAGTCCCGCGCCTCCGTCGAACCGGTGCTGGCCGCCGCCGGCCACGTCCACGTGGGCAGCGGCAGGGGCCTGTACACCCTGGACGCGGTCACCGGCACGCCCAAGTGGCGCTTCCAGTCGGGCGGCGACATCGTGGGCGCCCCCGTGGTCGCCGAGGGCCGCATCCACTTCGGCTCCAGCGACCACCTGCTGTACACGCTGAAGGCCGACGACGGCCGCCTGAGATGGAAACTGGCGACCGGCGGCGAGATCACCGGATCCCCGGTGGTGCGGGACGGCGTGGTGTACGCGTGCAGCAAGGACCGCTGCGTCTACGCGCTCGACGCGGAGAAGGGAACCGGGACGGCGCGCACGGCGTAGGCCGCGCGGACCGGGACGGCGCACACCGCGCGGGCCGCGTCCGGCGGGGCGCGCACCGCGGACGGCCGTCGCGCCGGGTCGCGGAAGGGGCGTCGGACGGCGGCCGTCGCTGCGGGGAGCGGCGGTCCGCCGCCCCCACCGCAGACGCTACGCCGGGTACGCGACGGCCGCCAGGCAGTGGCATGCCCCGTGACGGCAGGCTCGCCCGTCCGATGACGGCCACGGCACCGGCGACGCCGTGCGGACATGCCTCGGCCGCGGTGGCTCCCCCTCCGCGCCACCGCGGCCGATCCCCGTGCGGGAAGGACGGCTACCTGCCGCCGAGGTCCAGGGCGGGCGGGGCGGGCATGCTGTTGTCCAGCGTGGTGATGGCCTCGCCCGTGGCCGGTTCACTCGGCATGCTGTTGTCCTGCGTCGTGACCTTCCCGTCCGCCGGCGGCGTGGGCATGCTGTTGTCCTGGGTGGTGGCGTCCGCGTCCTTCTTCGTGTCGCTCATCGACGTGGCTTCCTGTGAGTCGTGACGAGTCGGAAAGGCCCGTCCGGTAGCTCCCCCGAGGGCTACCGGACGGGCGTTCGAAGCCGCACACTAACCGGTCCGGCTCCCGTTGGACCGCCTGCCCCCCGACGCGACGGTCCGACTGGTTCGAGAGTGACGGGCCCCGATAAACGAATGCTGAACGCCCGCGCGCGGCGCGGGAAGGCGGCGCCCTCAGGCGGCCGGCGCGCCGTTCAGCAGGGCGCGGACCTCGGCGGCCTCGGCGGCGCCGCACTGTTCGTAGAGGCTGAGGGCCTCCTGCCAGCAGGCCTTCGCCCGGTCGGCCTGGCCCAGTTCGGACAGGGCCCGGCCGAGGAGGGCCACCACGTTCCCCCGCATCCTGTCGCCACCGACACAGCCCAGCGCAAGGGCCTGCTCGGCGTGTTGCGCGGCGGGCGCGGGACGGGCGGCACCGAGATGCACCTCGGCCATGCGGAAGTGGGTGTTGCCCACCCAGAGCCGCTGCCGGTGCTCGGTGAAGATGTCCCGGGCGTCGACGAACTGGCTCAGCGCCTCGGCGTGACGGCCGGCCTTGGCCAGTGCCAGACCGAGGGCGAAGTGCGCGCTGGCGCGCCGCATCGGCCGGCCCAGCTCCGAGTGGACGGCGAGGCTGTGCCGGGCGATGGAGACGGCCGTGGAGACGTTGCCCGAACCCAGGTAGGCCCGGGAGAGGTTGGCGAGCGTGACGGCCTCGCCGAGCCGGTTGCCGGCGAGGCGGTGTTCCTCGATCGCCTGGTTGAAGAAGGACTCGCCGGCGGCGTAGCGGCCCTGGTGCAGGCAGATCAGGCCCCGGTCGTTGGCGGCCCAGCTGACCGCGGTCGCGTCCCGCGCGGAGGCCGCCAGCTCCATGGCCCGGTGCGCCTCCTCCTCGGCCTGCTGGATACGGCCGTACACCAGCAGGACGTTGGTGAGGGTGGTCCGCGCCCTGCCCTCCGCGCGGGCGTCGCCGCAGTCCCGGGCCGCGTCGCACATGGCCCTGGCCGTCGTCTCGTACTGGCGCGAGTTGGCCCCCGACTCGGTCAGGTCCTTGGCCGCCCAGAGCAGGTCGACCGCCCGCCTCAGCCGGCCGGTGCCCGCCGCCTGCCGCACGCAGGCCAGCAGGGGCGAGGCCTCGCTGTACAGCCAGTCCAGCGCCGCGGACCCGTCCGTGAAGCGCAGTCCCGGGTACTCGGTGGGTTCCAGGTCGTCCACCAGCCGGTCCCCGGGCCGCTCGATGGCGTACACCCCGGCCGCCGTGGCCAGGTAGAAGTCGAGCAGCCGCGACATCGCGCCGTCCCGCTCGCCGGGCGGCTGCTCGTCCCGTTCCGCGCACGCGCGCGCGTAGAGGCGCACCAGGTCGTGCAGGCGGTAGCGGCCCGGCGCCGCCGACTCCAGCAGCGAGGTGTCCACCAGGGACTCCAGGAGGTCCTCGGTGTCCTCCGCCGGCAGGTCCAGTACGGCGGCCGCCGCCGCCAGGGAGATGTCCGGGCCGTCGGCCAGGCCGAGCAGGCGGAAGGCGCGTGCCTGCGCCGGTTCCAGCTGCCCGTAGCCCAGCTCGAACGTCGCCTTCACCGCCAGGTCGCCCGCCTGGAGTTCGTCCAGGCGGCGGCGTTCGTCCGCCAGCTTGGCGGCCAGGACCGAGACCGTCCAGGTGCGGCGCGCCGCCAGGCGGGACGCGGCGATGCGGATCGCCAGCGGCAGGAAGCCGCAGGCCGCCACCACGTCCAGGGCCGCCTCGCGCTCCGATCCCACCCGTTCCTCGCCCACGATCTTCGTGAACAGCGCCAGCGCCTCGTCCGGCGACATCACGTCGAGGTCGACCAGGTGGGCGCCGGCCAGGTCCACCATCCGGACCCGGGCGGTCACCAGCGCCGCGCAGCCCGCCGTCCCGGGGAGCAGCGGGCGTACCTGCGCGGCGTCGCGGGCGTTGTCCAGGAGCACCAGGACCTTGCGGCCGTCCAGGAGCGAGCGGTACAGCGCCGCCCGCTCCTCCAGGGAGTCCGGGACCGCCGAGTCCGCCGTGCCCAGGGCGCGCAGGAAGGAGCCCAGGACCGTCTCCGGTTCGGCCGCCCGCGCGCCGGCGCCCTGGAGGTCGACGTACAGCTGGCCGTCGGGGAAGGCGGACCGGGCCTCGTGGGCGACGTGCACGGCGAGGGTCGTCTTGCCGACGCCGCCGATGCCGGCCAGCGCGGAGACCGCCATCACCCGGCCCTCGGCGGCGGACGCCGACGCCAGGACGTCGCTCAGCTCGCGCACGAAGGCCGCGCGGCCCGTGAAGTCCGGCACCGTAGCCGGGAGTTGGGCGGGGCGCACCGGTACCGCGACCGGTTCGGCCACCGGCGCCGAGGGTTCCGCCAGTCCCGGGTCGGCCCGCAGGATGCGCTGCTGGAGTTCCTGCAGGCCGGGGCGCGGGTCCACGCCCAGTTCGTCGGCGAGCAGCCGCCGGGTGTCCGCGTACACGGCGAGCGCCTCCGCCTGGCGTCCGCTGCGGTACAGCGCCAGCATCAGCAGTTCGCGCAACCGCTCCCGCAGCGGATGCGCCGCCGTCAGGGCCGTCAGCTCCGAGACCGCCTCCGCGTGGCAGCCCTGCTCCAGGTCCATGTCCAGGCGGGACTCGAGCAGTTGGACCCGCCACTCCTCCAGCCGGACCCGCTGGGCCTCCGCGTACGGCCCGGGCACCCCGGCCAGCGTCTCGCCGTCCCACAGGGCCAGGGCCCGGTTCAGCACCTCGCGGGCGTGGCACAGGTCCCCGGTGTTCCGCGCCTTCTCCGCCTCCGCGGCCAGCTCCTGCGCCGCCGCGAGGTCCAGCGCCCCCTCGCCGAGCCCGCGCACCGCGTACCCGCCGGACTCGGTCACCAGGACCCCGGGGTCCAGCACCTTCCGCAGCCGGGAGGCGTAGGTGCGGACCGCCGCCAGTGCCTGGGACGGCGGCTCCTCGCCCCACAGCGCGTCGATCAGCTCGGCCGCCGTGGCCGTACGGCCCTCGCGCAGCAGCAGGGCGGCGAGCAGGGCGCGTTGCTGCGGGCTGCCGGTGGCGACCGGTTCGCCGTCGCGCCAGGCACGCACCGGGCCGAGCAGGCTGAAGCGCAGTGCCCGCGGCTCCGTCGGGGAGCCGGGACGCCGCTGCTCCGGTACTCGCGGCACACCGTCCATGCAGTCTCCCTGTGCATCCTCGACAACCACGCCAGTCTGCCTTCTCCGGGGCGGATGCGTCAGCCGTGCGAGACGGCGGTCACACGGGCGGCGGCGGGCCGCCACCGAGCCCGCACGTCCTCGTCCTCGGCCGTCCGGACCCACCCGCGCCGTCAGCGGGGCCCGGCCCGCGGCAGCGCCGCCACGGCGGCCGGCGCGGGGGCGGATCGCCGGTCCGGCGCCGGAGGACGGTGGCGGCCCGGTACGTGCGTTCGGCGCGGGACGTCATGGTGCGACGAGCCTACCGGCGGCCCAGGAAAACGGGGTTGGTGAAGGCGGCCAGGGCCCCGGGCAGCGGTCCGGCGGCCGTCTCGTGCCGCAGCTCGGCCCGTACGTAGGCGGCGTACGACGGGGTGGTGCGCCACTCCACCACCCCCGCCCCGGACACCGGCAGCGGGGCGCCGGTGTGCAGCACGCCCTGGTCGGTCACGAACCGGACGGTGCAGCGCGGGGCGCCGGCGACCTCCAGGCGGACGGTGACCGGGGTGTCCCGGTCCACCGCCAGCCGTTCGCCGATGCCGGCGTGGTGGCCGCGCCCGCCGGAGGCGGTGAAGGCGAGGGAGACGCCCGCGGACTCGGCGACGTAGGAACGCCCCGCGCGGATGCCGTCCTGGATCGCCCGCCGGGTCAGGTCGTCGGCGAGGACCACGGTCTGCGGGCGGCCGACCACGTCCGGGTCGCGGTGGGCGTCGCTGCTGCCCATCGCCGGGATCCAGCCCCGGCCCTCGCGCACGGACGCCACCAGCATGCCGTCCCAGTCGGCGAGCGCCACCTCGTCGTCGGGCGTCCAGGGGCCGTTCCACACCTCCACGGCGTCCGCCTCGCCGAAGCCGAACTTCCAGGCGCAGCCGACGCAGGTGGCGTGCGGGTGGGCCGGGACGACCAGGCCCCCGGCGCGGCGGATCTGCCGGGCGAACCGGCCGAAGCGGTCGTCGCGGGCGCGGTAGCGCCAGTCGACGAAGGTGCCGGGGTCCGTGCCGAGCGCCACCACATGCCCGTTGCGGGTGGTGACCTCCTCGCCCAGCAGCACCAGCAGGTCGTCCCCGGCGGCCTCGGCCCAGTGGGCGTGCGCGGAGTGCGTGTTGTGCTCGGAGCTGTTGATGAAGTCCAGCCCGGCCGCGCGGGCGAGCGCGGCGATCTCGGCGGGGGCGCGGCGGCCGTCGGAGTACCAGGAGTGCAGATGGCAGTCGCCCCGGTACCAGGCCCGCCCCCGCCCCCTGGCCCGCTCCGGCGGGTACACCGGCCGCACCGTCCCGCCGGGCTCCCCGTGGGTCAGCGTCACGGTGATCTCGTACGACAGCCCCTGCGGGGCCACGGTGTACGGGCCCAGCACGATGTGCCAGGTGCCCTCGCGCACGGGGCCGGGGAGGTAGCCGGGGGTGGCGTCGTCGGCGCGCAGGAAGAACTCCGTGCGCGCCCCGCCCGACCAGCCGCGGAAGCCCCGGCCGCCCAGCTCGGTGCCGCGTTCGTCGAAGATGCCGATGTCGAGGGCGTTGCCGGCGGTGCCGGCCGGCACGGAGGGCCTGTCGTAGGTGTAGGCGACCTTGATCTCGCGGACGCCGGCCGGCACCTCGACGGGGACGTACACGAAGTCGGGGGCGCCCGGCGGGAGGGTGCCGCGCACCGTCCTCGTCTCCCGGCCGTCACGGTCCGCCGCGGCGGCGGAGGTCACGCCCGCCGACGTCAGCGCGGCGGCGGCGCCGGTCAGGAACACGGCGCGCCGTCCGATCCCGCTGTGCTGCTCCTCGCACATGCTGCTGCTCCCGGGGTGTCGGGTGATGACAGGGCGTGGGTGATGCGGGGGTGGGTGATGCGGGGGTGGTGCGGTGCAACCCTTGTATTGAGCGGTGAACTCCCCGGCAAGGGAAGGGAGTCGGCAGATTTCGACGAGGCGCGGTCCGGGTGGTGCCGACCGGTCGGTATGGACAGGCGGGGTGCGTCCCGGTATTGATGAGGTCCCGCCGGCAGCGAGGAGTCCTCGTCCGTGAAACGAAAGGCCGCCATGCGCATCGCCGTCACGATCTTCCTCACCGACGAGACGATCACCCCCATCCGGCTCGCCCGTGAGCTGGAGCAGCGGGGCTTCGCCGGGCTGTACCTGCCCGAGCACACGCACATCCCCGTCGAGCGGACCAGCCCCTACCCGGCGGGCGGGGAACTGCCCCGCGAGTACGGCCGCACCCTGGACCCCTTCGTCGCGCTCGGGCAGGCGGCGGCCGTCACCGAGCGCCTCGGCGTCGGCACCGGCATCACGCTCGCCGCGCAGCACGACCCGATCGACCTGGCCAAGCAGGTCGCCACCCTGGACCACCTCTCCGGCGGCCGCTTCACCCTCGGGCTGGGCTTCGGCTGGAACGCGGAGGAGGCCGACGACCACGGAGTGCGGTGGCGCACCCGGCGCGCGCTGGTGCGGGACCGGATGGGCCTGATGCGGGCGCTGTGGGCGGAGGAACCGACCGCGTACGAGGGGGAGTTCGGCAGCGTGCGGGCCAGTTTCGCCCACCCCAAGCCGGTGCAGAAGCCGCGCGGCCCGGTCGTCGGACCGCGCACGCTGGTCGGCGGCGCGGCCGGCCCGAAGCTGTTCGCGCACATCTGCGAGTACGCCGACGGCTGGCTGCCCATCGGCGGGCGCGGCCTGTCGGAGTCGCTGCCCGTGCTGCGCGCCGCCTGGGCCGACGCGGGCCGCGACCCCGGCGCCCTCCAGGTCGTTCCGTACGCCGTCCGCCCCAGCGCGGGGAAGCTGGCCCATTACGCCGAGCTCGGCATCGAGGAGGTCGTGCTGCAGCTGCCGCCCGCCGGGGAGGCGGAGGTGCTGCGGGCCCTGGACGGGTACCAGTCGTTCGTCCGCCGGGAGGGGGCCTGATCACCTCGAACGTATGCTCAGGGGATGACGACTTCCGCGACCCACGGAACCGGCGGCCCGACCGAGAACGCCCTGCGACGCGCTCTCAGACGCGCCCGGGACGGCGTCTCCCTGGACGTCTCCGAGGCGGCGGTCCTGCTCCAGGCGCGCGGTGAGCACCTTCAGGACCTCGCCGCCTCGGCCGCCCGGGTCAGGGACGCGGGGCTCGAGGCGGCGGGCCGGCCCGGTGTCATCACGTACTCCAAGAGCGTCTTCGTCCCGCTGACCCGGCTGTGCCGGGACACGTGCCACTACTGCACGTTCGTCACCGTGCCCGGCAAGCTGCGCCGCGCCGGGCACGGGATGTTCATGTCGCCGGACGAGGTGCTGGACATCGCCCGCAGGGGCGCCGCCCTCGGCTGCAAGGAGGCCCTCATCACCCTCGGCGACAAGCCCGAGGACCGCTGGCCACAGGCGCGCGAGTGGCTCGACGCGCACGGCTACGACGACACGATCGCCTACGTCCGCGCCGTCTCCATCCGCATCCTGGAGGAGACCGGACTCCTCCCGCACCTCAACCCCGGCGTGCTGACCTGGACCGACTTCCAGCGGCTCAAGCCCGTCGCGCCCTCCATGGGGATGATGCTGGAGACCACCGCGACCCGCCTGTGGTCCGAGCCGGGCGGCCCCCACCACGGCTCCCCGGACAAGGAGCCGGCGGTCCGCCTGCGGGTCCTGGAGGACGCCGGACGCTCCTCCGTCCCCTTCACCTCGGGCCTCCTCATCGGCATCGGCGAGACGTACGAGGAGCGGGCGGAGTCGCTGTTCGCCCTCCGCAAGGTCTCCCGCGCCCACCACGGCATCCAGGAACTGATCATCCAGAACTTCCGCGCCAAGCCGGACACCGCGATGCGCGGCATGCCGGACGCGGAACTCGACGAACTCCTCGCCGCGGTCGCCGTCGCCCGGCACGTGCTCGGCCCGTCCGCCTGCCTCCAGGCGCCGCCGAACCTGGTCGACGCCGAGTACGAGCGGCTGATCGCGGCCGGCATCGACGACTGGGGCGGGGTCTCCCCGCTCACCATCGACCACGTCAACCCCGAGCGCCCCTGGCCGCAGATCGACGAACTCGCCGAGCGGTCCCGGGCGGCCGGGTTCGAGCTGCGTGAACGCCTCTGCGTCTACCCGGAGTTCGTGCGGCGCGGCGAACCCTGGCTGGACCCGCGGCTGCGCCCGCACGTGGCCGCGCTCGCCGACCCGGCCACGGGCCTCGCCCTCCCGGACGCCGTGGTCGAGGGCCGCCCCTGGCAGGAGCCCGACGAGGCGTTCACCGCGAGGGGCCGCACCGACCTGCACCGCACCATCGACACCGAGGGCCGCACCGCCGACCGCCGCGACGACTTCGACGAGGTGTACGGCGACTGGGACGCCCTGCGCGAGGCCGCCGCCCCCGGCATGGTCCCGGAGCGCATCGACACCGACGTGCGCGCGGCCCTGCGCACGGCCGCCGACGACCCGACGCGGCTCACCGACGCGGAGGCGCTCGCCCTGCTGCACGCGGACGGCCCCGCGCTGGACGCCCTGTGCCGGGTGGCCGACGACGTGCGCAGGTCGGCGGTCGGCGACGAGGTCACCTACATCGTCACCCGCAACATCAACTTCACCAACGTCTGCTACACCGGCTGCCGCTTCTGCGCCTTCGCGCAGCGCCGCACGGACGCCGACGCGTACACGCTCTCGCTGGAGCAGGTGGCCGACCGGGCGCAGCAGGCGTGGGACGTGGGCGCGGTGGAGGTCTGCATGCAGGGCGGCATCCATCCCGACCTGCCGGGGACGGCGTACTTCGACATCGCGAGGGCGGTGAAGGAACGCGTCCCGGGCCTGCACGTGCACGCCTTCTCCCCGATGGAGGTGGTCAACGGCGCCACCCGGACGGGCCTGTCGATCCGGGAGTGGCTGACGGCGGCCGGGGAAGCCGGCCTGGACACCATCCCCGGCACGGCGGCGGAGATCCTCGACGACGAGGTCCGCTGGATCCTGACCAAGGGCAAGCTGCCGGCGGCGACCTGGACCGAGGTGGTCACCACGGCCCACGAGCTGGGCATCCGCTCGTCCTCGACGATGATGTACGGCCATGTCGACCAGCCCCGCCACTGGCTGGGCCATCTGCGCACCCTGGCCGGCATCCAGCAGCGCACCGGCGGCTTCACCGAGTTCGTCACCCTCCCCTTCGTGCACACCAACGCCCCGGTCTACCTGGCCGGCATCGCCCGCCCCGGCCCGACGGTCCGCGACAACCGCGCGGTCACGGCGATGGCGCGGCTGCTGCTGCACCCCTGGATCCCGAACATCCAGACGAGCTGGGTGAAGCTGGGCGCGGACGGCGCGGCGGAGATGCTGCGCTCCGGGGCGAACGACCTGGGCGGCACGCTGATGGAGGAGACGATCTCCCGCATGGCGGGCTCCTCCTACGGCTCGTACAAGTCGGTCCGGGACCTCGTCGCGGTCGCGGAGGCGGCGGGCCGCCCGGCGAAGCCGCGCACGACCCTGTACGGCGAGGTCCCCGAGGAGCGCCGCCGCGCCGCGGAGGCCTCCGACGGACACCTGCCGGACCTGCTGCCGGTGCTGGACTGAGACGGGCGGGGACCGGACGGGACGGGCAGTAGGATGATCCGACCCATGGTCTCTGGGATCCGTAGCTGAGGAGATGCGTACCGGTGTCTGCCCGTCTTCCTTCGTGGGCCTGGGTGACCGGGCTGACCACGGGGGCGATAGCCGTGGTGGCCGTCCTGGCCGTCCAGGCGGACCAGGGGACGAAGCCCACCGCCGCCACCGGCCGGCCGAGCGCGTCGGCGACCGCGGACGCGAAGCCGTCCGCGAAGCCGCGGGAGACGAAGCCGGCGGCGGTGCCGGCCGACTCGGGCACGGGTCGCCGGATCGTCTACTCCCTGGGGCAGAAGCGCGTGTGGCTGGTCGACGCCAGTGACGCGCCCCGCCGCTCCTTCGCGGTCTGGCCGGGCACGGTGTCCCCGGATCCCGGCGCCTACGAGATCGGCACCCGCACCGAGGCCACGACCGGCAGCGACGGCGTGGCGATCGAGCACATCATGTACTTCGCCGCGAAGGCGGACGTCTTCGTCGCCTTCTCCAACGCGGTCGACGGCTCCTCGCCCCCGCCCCCGGAACCGGCCACGCGGACCGGCGGCATCCGTGTCTCCAAGAACGACGGCCGGGCCCTGTGGACCTTCGGCACGGCGGGCACACCGGTACGGGTGGTCGAGTAGGACCGCCGGGTCAGGGGGCGTCCCTTCCCCCGCCGTGCGTCCCCGGCAGGTGGTTGGCCAGCAGGACCACGCCGCTGAGGACGAGGACCCGGGTCGCCGCGTCCAGGCCGTTCCAGTCCCGCGACTGCCACATCGCGAACCACTCGCCGCCGATCGCGAGGAAGCCGGCGCCGAAGAGGAGCATCACCATCAGCAGGCCGTAGGTGGAGACGAGGCGGGCGCGCGCGTGGTCGTGGCGGGCCCAGAGCCAGGTGCCGTGGACCAGGACCAGCGCGGCGGCGGTCTCCCACACGATGATCGCGACGTACGCGGCGTCCTGCACGCCCTCGTTCGTGATCGCCCGCCACATCAGGTCCTCGTCCTTGAACGTGGTGTCCATGGCCAGGACATGGCGGACGAATTCCTGGTTCGTGCCGAAGTCCGTGATGTTGCCGAGGGCGACGAGCGCCATGTAGAGGGCGACGGATGCGGTGAGGAGGGTGGCGGTGAGGGGTAACGCCCCGCGTGCGGTGGTGTCGGCCATGGCGGTTCCCTTCCCCGTACGACGGCCCGTATCCCGCGCGGGGTGGGCCAGAATGGGGGCCGGTCGGAACACGGGTGGGGAGTGGGGCGCGTGGCGCAGGAACGGCTGTCGATGCAGCAGCTCGTCCAACGGCGCCGGCGCGCCGGGCTGGTGGCCCGCAGCGTCGAACGCGAGCTGTTCCGGGCGAACCTCGACACCCCGCCCGAGGACGGACGCCACCGCTTCCTGTTCCACGTGCACGGCAACGCGGGCGTCGGGAAGTCCTTCCTGCTGCGGGAGTTCGAGCAGATCGCCCGGGAGCGCGGCGCGTTGACGGCGTACGTCGACGAGAGCGCGGGCAGCGTGCCGGAGGCGCTGGCGGTGATATGTCGTCAGTTCACGGCGCAGGGGCGCCGGTTGAAGGAACTGGACCGGCAGCTGGCCGCCCACCGCGAGCGCCGCCACGAGGCGGAGCTGGCCGTCCTCGCCGCGCTGGAACCCGAGCCGGGCACGGGATCGCCCACCGGCCCCGCCGCCCCGTCCGCCGGCAGCATGGCGGTCGCGCGGGCCGGACTCGCCGGTCTCGGGCTGATACCGGGCGCCGGTGCCTTCACCGCGGTCCTCGACCCCGCCCAACTCGCCCAGGGGGCCGACAGGTTGCGCGCCGGGCTCGGCGCGCGCTTCCGCAGCCACGAGGACGTGCAGCTCGTCCTCGACCCGGAGAGCGCCCTCACCCCCGCGCTGACGAGCGAACTCACCGAGGCCGCCACCGCGGCGCCCTGGATCGTCCTGTTCTTCGACACCTACGAGCGCACCGGCCGGTACCTCGACGCCTGGCTGCACGACGTCATGACCACGGACCGGCACGGCACCCTCCCCGCGACGGTCGTCGTGGTCACCGCCGGGCAGCGCCCCCTCGACCCCGCCCACTGGGGCGGTTTCGCCGACTTCATGACGGCGGTGCCGCTCGAACCGTTCACCGAGGCGGAGGCGCGGGGTCTGCTCGCCGCCCGGGGCGTCACGGCGGAACCGGTCGTCACCGAGGTCCTGCGGCTCACCGGCGGACTCCCCGTCCTCGTCTCCACCCTCGCCGGGACCCGGCCGGCCGGCCCCGACGACGTGCACGACCCGAGCGCGACCGCCGTGGAACGGTTCCTGAAGTGGGAGCAGGACGCCGTGCGCAGGTCCGCCGCCCTCGCGGGCGCGCTGCCGCGCTGGCTGGACGCGGACGTGTTCCGCGCGGCGGCCGACTGCTCCGAGGAGCAGCTCGACGAGCTGTACGCCTGGGTGTGCGGCCTGCCCTTCACCGACGAGCGGGCGGCCCGCCTGCGCTACCACGACGTCGTACGGGCCCCGATGCTGCGGCTGCAGCGCGGGCGCTCCCCGCGCGGCTGGGCGCAGCGCCAGCGCCGGCTGGCGGAGGTGTTCGGGCAATGGCGTACGGAGTGCGGGGCCGGGCGGGACACCGGGCAGCTGTGGGCGGACGAGCGGTGGCGCGAACTACGGCTCGCGGAGTCGTACCACCGGCTGTGCGCGGGGGACCGGGACGCGCTCCCCGAGGTGCTGCGCGACCTCGTGGAGGCGTGCGACCGGGGCGGGGCCGTCGCGGGGCGGTGGGTGCGGGTCCTGGAGGACGCGGGGCGGGACGCCGGCCTGCCCGCCGAGGCGGTGTGGGGGAGCCGGCTGTCGACCGTGCTCACCGGGGGCGGCACGGAGGCCGTCCTGGAAGTGCTGCTGGGCGGCGACTGGCGGCCGCCGGTGGCGCCGCCGGAGGGAGCCGCGGGGGCGGCGGCCGTCGGGGCGGGGCAGTGGTACACGGTCGGGGCGCCGCCGGACGTCGTGGTGGCCGGGGGGCGGGGGAACACGGGCGTCGTCGTGCCCGGCGGCGGCCCCGGGAACCGCGTCCGCCGCCGCCCGGTGCCGGACGACCGCGAGGGCACGCCCGTGCCGGGTGAGCGCGGCGACGCGCCGTCCCCGGACGATCGCGTGGGCGCGCCTCTCCCGGACGATGACGACGGTGCGCCGACGCCGACGCCGGCGGACCACGGCCACGGCCCCCGTACGGAGCCCGGTGCCTCCTACCGGCCGCGGACGCCGGGCGCCGGGGGCCGGGACCTCGCGCTGCCCCCCGGCCTGGCGGCGCGGGCCCGCCGCGGCCTGGCCGTGGCCCGGCTCGTGCGGGGCGACTACGAGGCCGCCGTCGCCGATCTGACCAAGGCCCTCGAGCTGGCACCGGACGACGCCCAGAGCCTCGGCCTGCGCGGAGAGTGCCTGCGTACCCTGCGCCGCAACGACGAGGCCGTGCGCGACCTGGAGCGTGCCGTGGCCCTCGACCCCGGCCACGACTACGCGTGGGCCTCCCTCGGCGCCGCCCGCCTCGCCCGGGGCGAGGCGGCCGCCGCGCGCACCGCCCTCGACCGGGCGCTCGAACTCAAGCCGGACTACCCGTGGGCGCTGATCCGCCGGGCCCGGGTGTGGCGCGCGCTCGACGATCCCGGGCGCCGGCTGGCCGACCTGGACCGTGCCGTCGCCCTGCAGCCCGACTCGCCCTGGGCCCACTGCGAGCGCGGCGACGCGCTGCGCGCCGCGGGCCGCGACGAGGAGGCGCTGGCCCACTACGACCGGGCCCTGGCCCTGGACGCCGAGTACGCGTCGGCGTACGCCAGCAGGGGCGCCTCGCTGTTCGGCCTCGGCCGCCCCGCGGAGGCGCTGGCCGCCCTGGACCGCGCCCTGGAACTCAACCCGTCCTACGCGTGGGCACGCGCCCAGCGGGACGCGGTCGCCCATGCCATGTCACCCGGCGTGGCCGATACCTGACCACTTCCGATCAGTCCGGTCACACTCCGCATACCGTTCCACCCCCTGAAGTGACCGTCCCGGTCGATTACAGTGCTGGGCGTCGTACGTACGGACGCTGCCCGGGAGGTCTTGGTGGCTGGTACTGCCGGGCCCGTGTGGGGGCGTCGTGAACAGCAGGACTTCCGCAGCCGGGTGCGCGGGACCCTCCTCGGGGTGGCCGTCGGGGACGCGCTGGGCGCGCCCGTCGACGGGATGCGGATCGACGGGATCCGGGAGGCGTACGGCGCGGCGGGCGTCGCCGACCTCGCCCCCGCCCACGGGCGGCGCGGAGCCGTCACCCGCCACACCCAGCTCACCCTCTTCTCCGTGGACGGCCTGATCCGCGCCCAGGTGCGGCGCGACATCGGGGCCTGGCACCCGCCCACCGATCTGCACCGGGCGTATCTGCGCTGGGCCACCACCCAGCGCGACTGGGGCCCGGACGAGCGGCGCGCGGAGGACGGGTGGCTGGCCCGGGAGGAATGGCTCTACGCCCGCCGGGACCCGGACCGCGCGCTGCTGCTCGGGCTCGGCGACGAGACCATGGGCACACCGGCGGCGCCCAAGAACCCCGGCGCGGCCGGGCCGGAGGCCGCCGCGCGTTCCGCGCCCTTCGGACTGCTCGTCGGCTGGGAGCCGCAGCTCGTCGCCCAGCTCGCCGTGGAGTGCGCGGCGCAGACCCACGGCCACCCGGTCGCCTGCCTCACGGCGGGCGCGTACGCGGTGATCGTGCACGCGCTGGCCCGGGGCGAGAGCCTGGACACCGCGGTGCAGCGGGCGCTCGCGCTGCTGGCCGCCCGGCCGGAACACCAGCCGGTGTCGGACGCGCTCCAGCGCGCGCTGGGTGCCGTACGGCAGGGGATGCCCACCTCCGAACGGGTGACGGAGCTGACCGGGGACGCCACCGCCGAGGGGCTGCTCGCCGCCGCCGTGTACTGCGCGCTGGTCGGGGAGGACGTACGCCACGGGCTGTGCCTGGCGGTCAACCAGGACGGGCCGAGCGCCGCCGCGGGGGCGCTGACCGGCGGGCTGCTCGGGGCGCTGCACGGCGAGACGGCCCTGCCGCCGGCCTGGCTGGCCGAGCTGGAGGGCCGTCCCACGATCCTGGAACTCGCCGACGACTTCGCCATGGAGATGACCCAGGGGCCCTCCCTGCACGGACCCGCGGGCTCGTCCCCGGCATGGCTGGCGCGGTATCCGCGCGGCGCCTGAGACGGCCCCCGGCCCGCCCGGTACCCGGTCCGGGCGGGCCGGGGGCCGTCCAGCGCTTCGCCGGGGCCCGCTAGTCCTTCACCGGGGCCCGTGTGCCGCCCGGTGCCTCCTCCGTCCGGTCCGGCACCGCCGCCGCGGCCGGGTCGTCGTCGCCGTCGGTGTTGACGCGGTCGATGACCGCCAGCCGCTCCGGGGTGTCCTCCGGCTTCACGAAGCCGATCAGGACGTACAGGACCAGCGAGACCGCCAGCGGGATGGAGACCTGGTACTCCAGCGGCACACCGCCGTCGACGGCCCAGTGGATCGGGTAGTTCACCAGCCAGAAGGCCAGCAGGCCCATGCCCCAGCTGGTGATCGCCGCCGTCGGGCCGGAGCGGCGGAACGGCCGCAGCAGCCCCAGCATCATCGGGATGGCGATCGGCCCCATCAGTCCGGCCACCCACTTGATGACGACCGTGATGATGTCCTTGAAGGCCGGCGAGTTGACCTGGGTCGCGACCGCCATGGACAGGCCGAGGAAGACCACCGTGGTGACGCGGGCCGCGATCAGACCCGAACGCTCTCCCCACATCCGGGCCTTCGCCGACAGCACCGGCGCGACGTCCCGGGTGAAGACGGCCGCGATGGCGTTGGCGTCCGAGGAGCACATGGCCATCGTGTGCGAGAAGAAGCCGACGATGACCAGCCCCAGCAGGCCGTGCGGCAGCAGCTGCTCGGTCATCAGGGCGTAGGAGTCGGAGCCGTCCCCCTTCTGCGACTCCACCAGCAGCGGCGACATCCACATCGGGAAGAACAGCACCAGCGGCCAGACCAGCCACAGCACCGCCGACAGCCGTGCCGAGCGCTCCGCCTCGCGGGCGTTGGGGGTGGCCATGTAGCGCTGGGCCTGGTTGAGCATGCCGCCGTTGTACTCGAACAGCTTGATGAACAGGAACGCCAGCAGGAAGACCGTGCCGTACGGCCCGACCAGCGGCTTCCCGTGGCCCTGGAGTTCCGGCTGGTCCCAGACCCCGAAGAAGCCGCCGTGGTCGCCGAGTTCGGCCAGCACGGCGAAGAACATCGCGAGACCGGCCAGCAACTGGATGACGAACTGGCCGAGTTCGGTCAGCGCGTCCGCCCACAGGCCGCCGATGGTGCAGTAGACCGCCGTCACCACGCCCGTGATGAGGATGCCCTGGTTGAGCGAGACACCGGTGAACACGGACAGCAGGGTGGCGATCGCCGCCCACTTCGCGCCCACGTCCACGATCTTCAGCAGCATGCCGGACCAGGCCAGCGCCTGCTGGGTCTTCAGGTCGTAGCGGTTCTTCAGGTACTCCAGCGGTGAGGCCACGTGGAGCCGGGAGCGCAGCCGGTTGATGCGCGGGGCGAACAGCTTGGACCCGATGGCGATACCGAGGGCGATGGGGAAGGACCAGGTGACGAAGGACGTCACGCCGTAGGTGTAGGCGATGCCGGCGTAGCCGGTGAACATCACCGCGCTGTACCCCGACATGTGGTGCGAGATACCGGAGAGCCACCACGGCATCTTGCCGCCGGCCGTGAAGAAGTCGCTGACGTTGTCCACCCGCTTGTGCGACCAGACTCCGATGCCGACCATCACGGCGAAGTAGCCGATGAGCACCGCCCAGTCGAGACTGTTCATGTCCCCCCTTCCAGGGTCCGCCTTGTGAACTCCACTCAGCTGGTTGGCACTTCGCCTGAGCGGGGTAGGGACGGGGAAGGGTGCGAAGTGCCCGCTCATCCTGGGCGGGTTGGCGCGAGCACGACAAGCGAGCGTCAGGTCAAGAGCACGTAAAATGTTCGGATCGCTGACTTATGTTCACGTCCATGAACGGAGTGGAGGAGTGGCCGGCGGGCCCGGCCGACGGGTCAGCGCAGCTCCTCCGGGCAGGGCGTGCCCCGGTCCCACTGGTACGGGGCGCCCAGCCGGTACGTCCCCGGCGACGGCGCGAGCAGCATCGTCCACCGGTCGCCGTGCGCGTCCTCCTCCGTCTCCATCAGACAGCCGTTGACGTTCTCGTAGGTGTTCGGCTCGTCGTCCGGGCGGTTGCGGGACTCCCGCGTCTCCTGGGGCGGCTCGAGCGCGTTGCCCTCGGCGTCGACCAGGCCCAGCCACGGCGAGTAGGGGACGCGGATCAGGATCCGGCCCGCCTTCTCCACCCGTATCGTCAGCTCGCCCTGCTCGGCCCGCTCCACGACCGTGTCCGGCTCCGCCAGCGGGGCCGGCTCGGTGACCTCGAACAGCTGCCAGTTGGCGTCGCCCCAGATCTGCTTCAGGTACGGCAGCCCCCGCTGGACCAGCTCCCGCTCCCGCTGGCCGCCGTCGCCGTCCGGCTCGTCCTTCGGCAGCACCACGAAGTGCACGGCCCAGCGCTTGAGCCACTCGTGGTAGTTCGCCGAGTTGAGGGTGTCGTCGTAGAAGAGCGGGTTGCGCTTCATGTCGGCCTGCCGGTTCCAGCCGCGGGCCAGGTTGACGTACGGGGCCAGCGCGGACGCCTCGCGGTGCGAGCGCGCCGGGACGACCTCCACCCGGCCCCGCTCGGCGCCGACCTCCTGCAGCTCGTTCACCAGCGGCGCCAGTTCACGCGCCCAGGACGCGGTCGGCGTGGTGTGCACGACGTCGTCGACCGACTTGAAGCCGATCCAGCCGGTGAAACCGGCGAAGGCGACGACGATCGCGTACCACTTGCGGGACCTCGGCACCGCGAACGGCAGCGCGGCCACCAGCACCACCCCGCCGAACAGCATCGCCAGCCGCGTCATGTTCGAGCCGATCTGCGAACTGATCACCCAGACCAGCACCACCCCGAGCCCGTACACGGCGGCCGTGATCCGTACGGTCCTCCACTCCCGCGGCACCAGGACGTACACCAGCACCGAGTACACCAGCGGCAGGATCACCGAGCCGAAGCCCATCGGCTGCGTCCCCGAGAACGGGAACAGCCAGGCCGACACCGCCACCACCGCGGCGGGCGCCAGCCCCAGCGCCCACGCGCCCGGCAGGCGCTTCTGCAGGAACAGCGCCACCGCCACCAGGCCCACGAACAGTCCCGCCACCGGCGAGGCCATCGTGGCCAGCGCCGCCAGCGGGGCCGCGCACAGCGCCTTCGCCCAGCGCTTGTACCGCCACCGGTAGGGCCAGCAGAAGACGACGGCGACCGCGCCGAGCGCGAACATCGTGCCCAGGCCGTACGTCACCCGCCCCGAGGCCGCGTTGCACAGCAGCGCGAACACGCCCGCGAGCGCCGCCCACAGGGGATTGCGCACGGCACGGCCGCGCATGAGCACCAGCGTCAGCAGCCCGGCCGACACCGTCCCCGCGATCATCATCGTGGTCCGCACCCCGAGCAGCGACATCAGGTACGGGGACACCACGCTGTACGACACCGGGTGCATGCCGCCGTACCAGGCCAGGTTGTACGCGGAGTCCGGGTGCCGGCCGACGAACTCGGCCCACGCGTCCTGCGCCGCGAGATCGCCGCCGCTGTTGGCGAACGTGAAGAACCAGACGATGTGCAGCAGGCCGGCGAGACCGGTGACGGACAGCACGGGGTGCCGCAGCATGCGGGCGCGCACGGCGAGGACGGCGGCCCTGACGGTGCCCGGGGCGCCCCCGGCGCGGTCCCCGGTGCCTCCGGGGTCCTCAGCGCCCCCCGGGGCCTCGGGAGGGCGCGATGTCCCGGGCACGGTTATTCGCGGGCCGGGTCCCGGACCCGGATCGGCGTCGTCGGCGCGTCTCGGCTCCGCTGTGGCCACCTGAAGGCACTCCCCGTGTCCCGTTCCCCGACCGTTTCCTGTCCGTTTCGCGACGCTAGCACGCACCCCGCCGGCCGGCGCCCGGGTGGGGCGACGACCGACGGGGTGCGCGTGCGTCCGCCCGTCGTACCGGCTCCGCGCCGGCTCCGGATCAGGTGATGCGCGTCAGCTTGTCCGTGAAGCCGGGCTCCACGAGGTCCTGCTGGAGGGCCACCGGAACCTTGACGGCGCTGCTGCTGCCGTCGCCCACGGTGAGCGTGCCCACCTTCGTACCGGCCGCCGCGCTGTGCGGCAGCTCGTCCCCGGCGAACGTCAGCTTCACCGACAGCCCCGCCCAGCCGACGGCCTTGACGTCCTCGGTGACGACGACGGGCGTACGGCCGCCGAGGCCGTCGTCCGCGTACCCGACGACGGTGCCCTTCTTCAGGAGCGTCGCCGACTCCAGGGCCCCCTGCGCGGCCCGGATCAGGTCGTCGCCCGCCGTGAGGGCGGCGGACAGGATGGTGTTGTCGTCGCCGCCCGCGGGCTGGCGCACGACGGCACCGACGACGGTCCGCGTCTCACCGCCGATCTCCTTCTTCGCCGCGAAGACGAGGTTGCCGAGCGCGGAGGTGGTGGTGCCGGTCTTGATGCCGACGACGCCGTTGCTGCCGACCAGCTGGTTCCAGTTGGAGTGGTTGACGCCCTTGTAGTCGTCGTACGACATCATCGCGGCCACCTCGCGGAACGCGGGCTGCTTCATCGCGGCCCTGGCCAGCTTCACCTGGTCCACGGCGGTGCTCACGGTGGTGTCGTTCAGGCCCGAGGGGTCGGTGTACGTCGTGTTGGTCATGCCGAGGTCCTTCGCGGCGTCGTTCATCTTCTCGACGAACGCCTTCTCGGACCCCGCGTCCCAGCGGGCGAGCAACCGCGCCACGTTGTTCGCGGACGCGATCAGGATGCTCTCGATCGCCTCCCGCTGGGAGATCTCGTCACCGGCGGTGACGTTGACGGTCGACTCCTGGCCGGCGTCGGACTGCTTCTCGGCGGTGGGGTCGATCTCGATCATCGGACCCTCGGCGCCGCTCTTGAGCGGGTGGTCGCGCAGGACCAGGTAGGCCGTCATGACCTTGGCGACACTGGCGATCGGCACGGGCTTCTGCTCACCGGAGGAACCGAAGCTGCCGATGCCGTCGACGTCCAGCGCGGCCTGTCCCTCGGCCGGCCAGGGGATGTCGGGCTTGCCGCCCTCGAAGGTGTAGCCGTCCTGGGCGGTGAGCTCCAGGGTGGGCGTCGGGAGCGGGCGGAAACTCTGCGCGACCGCGAAGACGACCAGCAGCAGCAGGACCAGCGGCGTCCAGATCTTGACCCGCCGCACGGCGGTCCGCAGGGGGGTCTGCGGCGGCGGCGGGGTGTTGGTCAGCTCGGCCAGCAGGTCCAGCGGCGGCCTGGGCGGCAGCGGCTGCTGCGTCGTCCGCTCCGGCCCGATCTGCGGGACGGCGCTCGTGGCGGCGTCCGCGCCGCGCGGCGGCGTGCGGACACCGGGCTCGTCCAGCGCCTTCAGCGCCACGAACCTGCTGGTCCGCTCGGCCTCGGACTCGGACTCGGTCTCGGTTTCGGAGTCGGCCTCGGAGTCGGCCTCAGATCCGGACCCTGACTCGGTCTTGGGTTTGGCTTCGGGCTTCGGCTTGGCTTCGGGCTTCGGCTCGGTCTTGGTTTTGGCTTCGGGCTTCGGCTTGGCTTCGGGCTTCGGCTTGGCTTCGGACTTCGGCTCGGCCTCGGGTTGGGCCTCGGGCTCCGGCTCGGCCTCGGCCCTCGCGTCCCCCAGCTTGAGCATGGTGGTGGGCTGATCGACGGCCGGCGCGGAGGGACGCCCCGTCCTGAAGACGGCGGTGGGCTGGTCGACGGGGCCCTTGGCCTTGACGCCGGACCCGCCCTCTCCGGGGCCGCTGTCCTCTCCGGGACCGTCATCCTCCCCGGGGGACGCCTGCGCGTCCGGGGTGCCGTCGTCCGGAGCGCTCACGGTCTCGGGCTTCCCGGAGCCGGTGGCCCCCTGCCCGGAGTCGCCTCCCGCGTCCGTACGGGCGTCCTCGGTCTTCGTCGTCCCCTCGGTGGCAGGCGTCTCCCCGGGGGCGTCCTGCGCGTCCGTACGGGTCTCGTCGCCCGCGTCGGGGCTCGCGCCGTCCGTGGCGGTCTCCGGGGCCTTCCGCCCCCCGTCCCCGGCCTTCCGTGCCTCGTCCTCGGCGGAGGCGTCCTCCGCCTCAGTCCCCGCGTCAGCCCCCGCGTCCGTGTCCTTGCCGGAGTCCGCCGGGCGCGCCCACGAGGCCACCGCCGCGGGCAACGGTCCGTCACCCTCCGGCGCGGAATCGTCACGCCTGACGGAGGATTCGTTCCCGGTCTCCGCCGCGTCCTCCGCCGCCTCGCGCACCGAGAGCACCCGAGTGGCCGTGTCGGCGCTCCCGCGGCTCTTCGCGGACGTCTCCCCGCGGGCCACCGCCAATCGGGGATCCCGCTTCCCGGGAACCGTGCCCGCGCTCCCCGACGTCGGTTCCGCCGACGACTCGCGCTGCTTCGACCTGTCGGGGAACTCGCCCGCCACCGATGCCTCCTCCATGCGCCCCACGCCTCGCGTGGGCCAACCGAACCGTGAACCGCCGCCCGCGACAACGCTCCGCAGCGCTGTCCGAACCATGTACCAGTGTCCTGTGTGCGGGCTTGCCCCGGGTGGTAGACGAGAACGACATACCTACCGGTTCCCTTACGAACTGGTCACGCACCCTCGACAGACCAATGTGAGAGGGGTCACCCTGTCATTCATCCACGCGGGGAGGCATGGATGGGCAGGAGCCGCAGAACACTTCCGGAAGAGCTTCTGCTGCTGGCACTGGACCCGACCACGGGTACCACTGCACAGCCGCAGTCGCTCGACCTCGGTCTGGCCGGAGCACAGCTAGTGGAGCTGGCGCTGGCCGGACGGATAGCCCCAGACGGGGATCGTATCGCCGTGGTCGTGCCACGGCCGACTGGAGACCCAACACTGGACTGCGCGTTGGAGTTGCTGCGAAGGCGTGGCGCTCCCGTGCGGGCGGTCCACTGGATCGGCGGGCCGCGTCTCGGGCTCCGCCAGACCTACCTCTCGCATCTGGAGCGGTGCGGCATGGTGCATGCCGTGGCGGGACAGATGTGCGGGGTGCTGCCGACGACTCGCTACCAGGCGACGGACACCGAGATCAGCCGGGAGATCAGGGCCCGGCTGGACTCCGCGATCCGCACCGGCGTCCCGCCGGACCCGCGGACCGCGGCGCTCGCCGCACTGGCGCACGCGGTCGGCCTCGGCAAGCACCTGTACCCGGGGAACGAGGGACGCTCCTCGCGTTCCCGGTTGCGGGATCTGATCAGGCACGACCCCATGGGCGGACTCGTCGCGCACGCCGTGATGGACGTCCAGAACGGCGTGGCGGTCCAGCCGCGACGCAGCCCTGTCCCGCCGGCCGGCCGTCAGGCCTCCCCCGGCGGCAGGGACGCACCGGAACCCGTCCGTGGCGTTCCGGCGCAATCGCACCACGGATCCATGGCACGCGCCGTGGCCCACTGAGCCCCACGTCCCCGGGGCCGGTGGCACGGCACGGCACCTCACGGATCCACGGCACCACAGACCCGGTCACGGGAGCCGCAGTCCGAGCGGGGCGGAGGGAGCACACGGGCTCTCCCCGCCCCGCTCGGCGCGCCCGCGACGGGTGCCGGTACCCGCCGCGGAGCCGTGAACTGGCGTGTACCCGTCGTATATCCACCGTTTCCCAGCGGTAGGAAGCACCTTGGTGGCAGTCTGCTCGACAGCAGACACGCAAAGTGGCAAGTACGAGGCACGCAGCCGGAGGTGCACGTCCCGTGGCGTCCAATGTCAATCCCACCGTCCGGCGGCGCCGGCTGGGCCAGGAGCTGCGCCGACTCCGCGAGCTGAAGGGCATGACGGCCGAGGAGGTGGCGGAGCGGCTGCTGGTGTCGCAGTCGAAGATCAGCCGCCTGGAGAACGGCCGGCGCAGCATCAGCCAGCGCGACGTCCGCGACCTGTGCGGGGTCTACGAGGTCGAGGACCAGCGGATCGTCGACTCGCTGATGCAGATGGCCAAGGACTCGCGCCAGCAGGGCTGGTGGCACGCCTTCGGTGACATCCCGTACAGCGTCTACATCGGCCTGGAGACGGACGCGGAGTCGCTGCGGGTCTACGAACCGCAGATCATCACCGGCCTGTTGCAGACCCGCGCGTACGCCGAGGCCATCATCCGGGGCGGCTCGCCGGAGTCGTCGGAGCAGGACAACGACAAGCGGGTCGAGGTGCGGCTGCGCCGCCAGAGCCGCATCACCGCCGAGAAGGACCCGCTGCGGCTCTGGGTGGTGCTGGACGAGGCCTCGCTGCACCGGGTGGTCGGCAGCCGGCAGGTCATGCGGGAACAGCTCGAGCGCGTCATGGAGTTGTCCCAGCTGCCGCACATCACCGTGCAGGTGCTGCCGTTCGAGGTCGGCGCGCACGCCGGCATCAACGGCCAGTACTCCATCCTGGAGTTCGCCGACGCCGCCGACTCCAGCGTGGTCTACATCGAGGGCGTGACCAGCGACCTGTACCTGGAGAAGCCGCACGACGTGCAGAAGTACACGGTGATGTACGAGCACTTGAGGGCCCAGTCGCTGAACGTGGAACAGTCCCGGCAGCTCGTCGAACGCCTCGCCAAGGACTACGCACGCTGAACCCGGTCGAGTGAAGGCGGGATGGTACACCCCTGTCATGACTGACTGGAAGACCCTTCTGGAATATGCCATCCGGTCGAGTGAACGACTGCTCCGGAAACGGATGTCGGCGAGTAACGTCGATCACGCCAACCGCCAGCGGGGGTTGGCGTAATCCGTTCTGCGGGTCCATGCCGGAATGCGCAGGCCGGTGACAGCAACTCAGCATCTGGCTACGGAGCGAACATGGCAATTCGTCTGGGCGCCACGGAAACGTGGACGACGTCCTCCTACACCAACAACAACGGCGCGTGCGTGATGGTCAGGTCGACCACCGGGGAAGCGCTGGAGCTCGGGGACACCAAGATCCCCGAGGGGCCGAAGCTGGCCTTCCCCGCGGACGCCTGGAGCGCCTTCGTGGCCTTGGTCAAGGACTGACCGGACCGGCTGCCGTCACCGGCGCCGACGGGGCCCTCTCGACCAGATCGCCGTCCTAGCCGAGAGGGCTCGTCCCCGGTCCTCCGCCCCTCGTCCCGCGGCCTCCCGGCTCGGCCCACCGGGGCCCGTCGCCGGACGGCCCTTCCGCCCGGCGACAAAGAGGCTCACCCCCGCCCCGGGGACACGGTCAGCGGCGGGCGTCAGGCGAGGGCGCGCTCCACCGCCGCCACGACCTCCGCCGACTCCGGCTCGGTCTGCGGCGAGAAGCGGGCCACGACCTCCCCGTCCCGCCCGATCAGGAACTTCTCGAAGTTCCAGCGGACGTCCCCGCTGTGCCCCTCACCGTCGGCGAAGCCGACCAGCCGCTCGTACAGCGCGTGCCGCCCCTCCCCGTTGACCTCCACCTTCTCGGTCATCGGGAAGGTCACGCCGTACGTCGCCGAACAGAACTCGGCGATCTCCTCGGCGCTGCCCGGCTCCTGCCCGAGGAACTGGTTGCAGGGTACGCCGAGCACGGTGAGCCCCCGCTCGGCGTACCGCTCGTGCAGCCGCTCCAGGCCGGTGTACTGCGGGGTCAGCCCGCACTTGGAGGCCACGTTCACGACGAGCACGGCCCGGCCCGCGTACTGGGCCAGGCCGGCGGAACCGCCGTTCAGGGCGCCGATCTCGACATCGAGGGGAGAAGGAGCGCCGTTGTTCTCTGCAGTCGTCATGAGCCGACCCTAGTGCCCGCCGCCCCGCCCCGCCCCGCCCCGCCCGCCCTCGCGCGACGCGAGGCGCCCCGGCCGGAGGCGAGGCCATGCCCCGGTGGTCGCCCGCGCCGGGGTTCAGGCCTTGCGCCCCACCCCGCAGTAGGCGTCCACGGCCCCCACGGCCTCTTCGGTCCCCGCCGCGTCCGGCCGCCACTCCGGCACCCGTACGACACCCGGCTCCACCAGTTCCAGGCCCTCGAAGAACCCGGCGATCTCCGCGACGTCCCGCACGTGGTACGGCACCGCGCCGCTCGAGTTGTACGCGTCGGAGGCCGCGATCATGCCCTCACTGGTGGCGGTGCTGTCACTGATCACGAGGTGACTGCCCGGGGCCAGCCCCGCCATGAGCCGGCGCACCAGGTCACGGGCCTGCGCGTAGTCGGCGACATGGCCGAGGGTGTTGAGGATCATCAGCGCGACGGGCCGGGAGAGGTCGAGCGTTCCGGCGGCGGCCCGCAGCACGGCCTCGGGGTCGTGCAGATCGGCGTCGAGATACGCCGTCGCGCCCTCGGGCGTGCTGGTGAGCAGGGCCTGGGCGTGGGTGAGGACGATCGGGTCGTTGTCCACGTACACGATCCGCGCGTCGGGGGCGACGCGCTGCGCCACCTGGTGCGTGTTGTCGGCGGTCGGCAGCCCGGTGCCGACGTCGAGGAACTGCCGTATCCCCCGCTCGCCGGCGAGATGGCGGACGGCCCGCCCGAGGAACTGCCGGCTGGTGAGCGCCACGTCGACGAGTCCGGGGAAGATCCCCTTGATCTGCTCCCCTATCTCCCGGTCGACCTCGTAGTTGTCCTTGCCGCCGACGAAGTAGTTCCAAAAGCGCGCCGAGTGCGGTGTGGTCGTGTCGATGCGCGCCCGCATCGCGAAGCCGGCGCTGTCCTGGGCGATGTCCTCCGACACGGCTGAGCCTCCTGTGGCTGGGGTGACCGATGCCCCCAACCTATGCGAACCGGCCCCGGAGGATGCCGAGTTGAGCTTCACGGGCGGTACGGTCCGGGAGCCGGGCTCCCGGGCCGACGACGGGACACGACGCCTTCACGGCCTCCCGCTCCTCCTCCGTACGGGAGGGATCCGTCGAGGGCCTGATCGTGGCGGCACCGGTGCGACCGCGGGGCCGCCCTCGCCGGGACCGAAGCGGTCGCGGCCCCCGCAGGGAACCGGCGTCCGGTGCCGACCGGGCAGCCATGGCGGTGGTCCCGGACGCGACGGGCGAGTGCCACGGCGACTGAAGCCGGGGCCCACGCGGTGCCGGTCGCGGGGATGGGGTACTCGGGGCGCAGCTTCCCTGCCGGATGGAGGTCGTCGACATGACAGCCGTGCACAAGCCAGACCCCGCCCAGCCCGGGCTCACCCGCTCCCGGGCGTCGTTGATGAGGGCACAACGGCAACAGATCATCGGACTGCTGATGCTGCTCAGCGCACTGGTGCTGATCATCGCTCCGTGGATCGCGGGAGTTCCCACCACGGCCAAGGACGCCCACCGCAACGAGCTGGGGGTCGGGCTGATCGTGCTGATGATCGCGGGGGCCCGGTTCATGTGGTACCCGGGGAAGTGGCCGGACGTGGTCGTGCTGCTGGCCGGCGCATGGATGATCGTCTCCCCGTGGGCCCTCAGCCTGCAGAAGACCGTGGTGTTCGACGGCACGCAGGTGACCGATGTGGTCGTGGGGATCGTTCTGATGGCGCTCGCCGGCTGCTCGCTGCTGATGCTGAAGCTGTCGGAACGGCACGACGCCCAACGGTAGGCATCCGGCGCGCCCCGTGCCGCATGATGCGCCCCGTGCCGCATGACGGGCGCGGACGGCTGCGCCCGGTTGTCCCCGGTCGGGCGCGGACCGCCGTGCCCGGTCGGGCCCCGGGACGGTGACCGCCCGCCCCGGGCCCGCGCCACCGCCGCGGGACGGCATCTGCCTCCCGCCGGCACGCCAGGACACGCCCACCGTCGGGGCCTTCCCCGTCCCGCGCCGCCCTCCCCGGGCGCGCGGGACGGGCGGGATCACTCACCGGTCGTCTTGTCCACCAACGCGCCGTAGGCCAACTGCAACGCGTCCGAGCCGGCCAGCGCGGTGAGTGCCCCCATGGTGGTGCGGGTGGCGCGCGGCCAGAGCAGCTGCCCGGCGGTGAGGGTCGAGGCCACCCAGACGCTCATGCAGAACGGGCAGGTCAGCAGCTCACCGACGGTTTCCTTGCCGTCCTCGGACCGTGCTTCCTCGTGCAGCTCGGCCGGCCCCTGCGGACCGTGGAAGGTGGTGAAGGGCGCCCTCAGCGGACTGGTCACCGACGCCTTGCTCAGCAGCCGGCTCAGCCGGAACGTCGCCACCGCGGTCAGCGCCACGTCCCAGGGCACGGGCCGGTCCGGCAGCGGCCGCCCCCGCATCCTCACGACCGTCGCCCAGGCCGCCGTGTACACGCCGAAGGCGGTCATGGCCGTCAGATAGCCACGCAGCGGTCGCTCCGCCCCCGCCGCGTAGGTGCGTCCGGTGCGGCGCAGCCGTCGCTTCAGACGGTCTGCGAAACGCTCGTCAGTCGCTGTGTCCACGGCCCCTGCCCTCTTCCGTCGCCGTCCCCGCCGGTGTCCCGTCCGCTCCGCGGCCGGCCGGCTCCTCCGTCCCGTCCTCCCGGCGCAGGGCGACCTCCACATGTCCGTCGACGACGCGGGTGTCGAAGGCGGGCTGGGGGGCGGTGGCGGGGCCGCGGACGTTCCAGCCGTCCGAGAGCCGGAAGACGCTGCCGTGCCAGGGACAGCGGACACACCCGTCGGCGACCGTGCCCTCGGACAGCGGCCCCGCCAGATGGCTGCACCGCTCGGCCAGCGCGTGGAAGGTCCCGCCGGGTTCGCGCACCACCAGGACCGGCACGTCGTCCACGGTGCGCCGCACGGGCTGCCCGGCGGGGAACTCGTCGACGCCGCCGATCCGGTGCCAGCCCTCCCCGACGACGTACGGCACCTCTTCGGCGTGGTTGGCACCGGCGGCCTGCCGGTAGGCCAGGTGGCCGCCCAGCATGCCTCCCAGCCCGACCGCGGTCAGCCCGAGGAACCCCGTCGCCCGGCCCGCTCCAGCCCGCCCGGTGAGGCGGCACAGGAGCGAGGCGCCGTACAGGGCCACGGCCGTCGTGTTGGCCACGGCGTGCACCAGCCCCACCCGCTTCTGCCGGCTGCGCAGCTCCGACCAGTCGACCGCGCCCGTCAACGCGGCGGGACCGGCCGCCGCCAGTCCCACGCCCACGAGCAGGCCGGCCCCCCGGGAGCGGCCGGGCCACAGGTCGAGCACCGCGGCGGACATCCAGCTGCCGATCGGCACCTGCACCGTCAGGGGGTGCACGGGATGGCCGAGCCACCTGCCGTGCAGCCCGTCCCGGACGCGGCCGAGCGGCAGGGCCCGCACACCCCTGGTCAGCGCGTCGATCGCCGCATCCGCCCTGGGATCACGCTCCAGGGCGTCCAGCAGCGACAGCATCCGGTTCTGCCCCATCCGACGACGGCCTGGCTTTTCGCTCATGGGCGCAGGGTCCCCCCACGGACGAGGGACAAACCGCCCCTCCCGTGTCCTCGGCCCGGTCGCGGAGCCGGGCCGGGATCCCGGCCCCGGCGGCGAGCCCGGTGGGCACCCGGCCGCCGCCGTACCGCCGTACCGCCGTCGGCCGGAGCGGAGATGGTCTCCGGCGCGTCCGGACCCCGTTCTCCCCCTCGCGGCCACCCGCACCTGACTCGCGGCCTCTCGCCGCACCGTCTCCGTCCGCGCCACCCCGACCGCACCATTCGGGGCGGCCGGCCGCCGAGCAGGGGGGCGCACCGGGCTCACGGTCCCGGGGTTAGGGTCGGCCTTCGGCCAGGGCGGGCGAGGCCGGAGGGACAAGACCTCGGTCCGAGGGGGGCATCTGTGAACGTCGGTGTACAGCGCGGTGCGATCGCCGCCGTGCAGGTGCTCGGCCTCGCCGTGTGGTTCTCCATGTCGGCGGTGGTGCCCAGCCTGCGGAACGACTGGGGGCTCACGGCCGGCGACGCGGTGTGGCTGACGGCCTCCGTACAGTTCGGCTTCGTCGCCGGGGCCGTGGCCTCGACCGCCCTGAACCTCGCGGACCGCCTCCCGCCCCAGCGCCTGCTCGCCGCCAGTGCCGCGGCGGCCGCCGTCTGCACCGTGGTGCTGGCCCTGTCCGCCGACCGGCCGGCCGTCGCCGTCCCGCTGCGGTTCCTGACCGGGGTGTTCCTCGCCGGGGTCTACCCCACCGGCATGAAGCTCATGGCCTCCTGGGCCGGCAGCGCCGGACGGGGCAGGACCATGGGCGTCCTCATCGCCGCCCTCACCCTCGGCTCCACGCTTCCCCATCTCATCGCCGGGCTGGGATCACTGCCCTGGCGCGGTGTCCTGCTCACCGCGGCGGCAGCCGGACTCGTGGCCTCCGTCATCGCGCTGGCCCTCGTCCGGCTCGGCCCCCACGCGGCGCCGGCCGCACCCGTCCGCAACCCCCGCTACGCGCTGTCCATGTTCACCGAGCGCGGGCCCCGGCTGGCCAACCTCGGCTACTTCGGGCACATGTGGGAGCTCTATGCCCTGTGGACCTGGATCCCGTCCTTCCTCCTGGCGGCCGACGCCGCGAAAGACCTGCCGGGCTCGGTGGAGATCACGGTGTTCCTCACCATGGGAATCGGCGGAGCGGCCGGCTGCCTGCTCGGCGGCTGGGGCGCGGACCGCTTCGGCCGCCCTCCCGCCGCCCTGACGGCGCTGCTTCTCAGCGGACTGTGCTGCCTCCTCTCCCCGCTCCTCTTCCACGCTCCGCCGCCCCTCCTGCTCGCCTTCTGCACGCTGTGGGGCGCCGCCGTGATCGCGGACTCGGGTGTGTTCTCGACCTCGCTGAGCGAGGTCGCCGACCGCCGCTACATCGGGACGGCCCTCACCGGCCAGACCGCGATCGGGTTCGCGCTCACCGTCGTCAGCATCCAGCTCACCCCCCTCCTGGCCGAGGCCATCGGCTGGCGTTACGCCTTCCTCCTTCTGGCGCCCGGCCCCCTTGCCGGTGCCCTCGCCATGCGCGCCTTCGGCAGAGCCACCACTCCCGCTCCCTCCCCGCAGGGCACCCCCTGACGGACGGCCACCACGCGCCCGCCGCACCGTGCGGCAAAGCCTCAAGCAACTCGGGCAGGCGTTCGGCCCCGGGCTGACGCGCTGCTGAGCTGCGCTGATGATCCGCAGACGGCCACGCTCGTCCGCCGTCGTCCGTCGGCGTCGTCACCCGGTCAGAGGCTCACCGGCCGCGACGCTCGATGCTCAGCGCCTGCTCGGAAGAGGGCCCGGCCTCGGAAGAGGGCCCGGCGCATCCTCATGCCCCGGAAGGCGGCGGCCTTGCTGCGATGGGGGTGGCGTATCGACCACGCCCCCCTGCCGGCGGCGGGAGGAGTCCTCTTCGGTGGCCGCCGGGGGAGCGGGCCGGGTCCCCCGGCGGCCCGACAAGGCCGCAGGCGTGCGGGCGTGGCACCGGATCCCTCCGGTTTGGTTTTGGCGACAGTTCGTCGTAATCTTTTTTGCGACAGGTTGTCGCATAAATTTCGGACCGAGAGGGTCGTCCATGGACGCAGTCAGTGATCGCATCGAGCTCGTCGAGCTGATGGGCCGGTACGCCGACATGGCGGACCTGAAGCAGTTCGGTGAGCTGGCCGGCCGCGTCTACACCGACGAGATCACGCTCGACTTCGAATCGGTGACCGGGATCCCGCCGATGGCCGTGCCGGTCGGCCAGTACGTCGAGATCCTCCGCGGCGCCTTCGCGCCCTTCATGGCGACCCACCACGTCATCAGCGGCCACGTCATCGACCTCGACGGCGACACCGCGAAGATCCACGCGCACGTCCGTGCCGAGCACTGGCTCCCGGAGGAGGCCGCCGGCGACGGGCCCACTCGCTGGCTGGTGGTCGGCTTCTACGACAACGAGGCGGTCCGCACGGCGGACGGCTGGCGGCTCACCCGCGTGAAACTCACCTCCAAGTACCAGGAGAACGCGCATCTCGCCGCCGCCGCCGGGCAGGCGGGCTAGCGGCGGGTCCGGTGCGCGGGAGAGCCGCCGTGAGAGGAAAATGACCGGATGCCACGGATCCGGGGAGCCAGCATCGAGGAACACCACGAGATGGTGTGGACCGACCTGGCCGAGGCGATGCGGCAGCTGCTGCTCGAGCGCGACTACGACGCGATCACCATGGGGCACATCGCGACTCGGGCGGGGCTCGCTCGCAACACGCTCTACAACTACGCGCGCGACAAGCGCACGCTGGTCCTCGCGCTGGCCGAGCGGGCGAGCCGGCCCATGCTCGAGCGGGTGACCGCGATCGCCGAGCGGGCCCAGGACCCGGCGGCCGAACGGATGCGGGAGATCGTCGAGGCGGTCCTGGACGCCTGCACGGACCAGGCCATGCAGCTGATGTTCCTGCCCGGCGCCGGTCCTCTGGTCGCCGAGGTGCCGAAGGGACCGTACGGGCCGTTCCACGCGGTCGTGGCGCAGGTGGAGAACGTCGTCCGGGACGGCATGGCAGGCGGGGAGTTCCGGGACGTCGGCGACGTGCGGCTCGCGGTGGAGCTGCTGTCCGGCGTCATGCGTGCCGGCGCCGAACGCATCGGCCGGGATCCGGCCGCCTTCGCTCGCACGGTCCAGTCAGCGCGGGAGATCATCCTCACGTCGCTGACCAGCGGCTGACACCAGGCCGGCCGAGCCCGACGCCCGGCAACCGCGGCGGCGGAGCTCGAACCGCCGACCCGTCGGAGAACCTGACGATCCGGGGCAGGGCTTGCCGTACCGATCCGTTGTGGTCGCCGACGCCGGTCAGCCGGCGTGCGGCGCCGTTCCCCGTCAACTGGTGGGCATGGTGGGCCGCGTGGCTGAAACCGGCGTCCCCGTCGTCCTCCGGGCGGTGACGAAGCAGGCGAGGCGGATGCCGGATTCGGCGATCCCGTCGCCGGCCGCGGCGGCCTCGAAGGCGGAGAGGCTGCAGGGGCCGCCGACGGGGCTGTCGGCGGGCGGGTCAGTCGAAGAGGGCGATCAGTCCGTTCACCCAGATCCCCAGCATCGTGAGGAACACCGCCAGGCAGCCGGCTCCTGCCAGGAAGCTGCTGAACCCTCCCGCCCCGTCGTCCGGTTCGTCGTCGGGGACGGAAGGTGTCCAGTCCCAGTCCACCGGGTGCCCCAGGGCTTCGGAGCAAGCGGTCCGTACCGCCGTCAGCTGTTCCACAGCGAAGCTGGAGGGGGCGAGTGCCTCGGGACCGCGCCACGCGAGTGCCCTCATGCGCTCCTGAGGAGTCCGGTACCTCGCTTCGAAGGCGGAGGTCTCGTCCGCCTCCCGGTCCTCCTCGAGGTACATCCAGCGCCCCGCTTCCGCGGGCTCACCGTACAGCCGGTACACCTCGGCCAGGCGACGGCGGAGCGCCGGGTCGTTGGGGAAGGAGGAGACCAGCCCGCGCAGACGCTGCCGCGCCAGGGGCACGCGGCCGGCTGCCAGGTCCGCGTCGACTCGGGCGAGGGTGGCTGTCAGTGGCATGGATGCATGATCGGTCAGGACGGCAGGACGTCTCGACTCCTTTTCGCCGGCCGAGGGGCCAAGCGGATGTCGAAGGCCCCTGGAAACCGCCCTGATCGCTCCGGGGCCTCTCGCCTGGTGCCCCGGCGGGATCCGAACCTGCGACACCCGCTTCGGACACCGCTTCTGATGGCGTGATTGTTCGCTGAGCAGTGCACGACGGATCCGGGTGGAGACGGCTTCACGGGAGTTCGGTCCGGGGCCGCTGCGGCTGTTGCCGGTGACGGGTGCGACGGCCGGACGGGGAAGCTGGCGTACCTTCCCGTCCGGTGCCGTCGATGTCAGCTGTGGATGCCGGAATCCGCCTGACCCGTGGCTGACTGCGGGCCGGTCGTCAGCACGGGTACCGGGACCGGGCGGGAACCGTTGGCCAGTGACTCCGCGCCGGCCACGCCGACCAGTGACGCGGCCACGGCGGGCCGTACCGGTACCAGCGGCGGCTCTCCCCGCTCCACCGTGGCCCGGAAGGCGCGCAGTACCCGTACGGTGCCCTCGGCCCCGCGCGCCACGGGTTCCCCGGCGAGAGTGAGCGGCACAGGAGTGCGTTCCTCCTCACGGGCGTGGCCCTCCGGGGTCGCCCAGCCCTCCGTTCTGACACGGACCGACCAGGACCGTTCGCCGGCGGCCCGGACGGACTCGGCCAGCGCCTTGGTACCGCGTACGGAGATCCAGCTCCAGTGACTGTCGGGTTCGCCCTGGAGGAAGCCGTGCCGGGTGAGGGCCAGCGCCCCGGTGGACAGCCGTACCGCCATGACGACCGCGGCGCGCGGGTCCGCCTCGTCCACCGGGAACGCCGACACCTCCACCGGCCGGGCGTCCGTGAGGGCCAGCACCGGTGAGAGGGTGTGCGTGCAGTACGCCGTGGGAGCGATGCGCCCGCGCCAGTGCGCCGGGTCACCGATCAGGCCCGCGACATCGGCCGGGGACATGCCGTGCAGGTAGTCCGCTTCGATCAGGCTGATCCGGCCCAGCTCCCCGGCCTCGATCGCCTGCCGGATGAGACGGACGTGCGGATGGGCCACGTAGTTCTCGGCGAAGGAGTAGGTCGCGGACGACCTGTCCGCCGCCGCGATGAGCCGCTCCCCTTCCGCGGCGTCCACGCACGCCGCCGACTCGGACAGCACATGCACCCCACGGTCCAGGAACGCGATGGCCAACGGCGCGTGCTCGTCGAAGTCGTTGGCCAGCACGACCCCGTCAAGACGGTGCTCCAGCAGCTCCTGCCACCGTTCCACCAGCACCGCGCCGGGCAGCTGCGCCCGCGCCACGGCGCGGCGTTCGGGGTCGCGGTCACATGCCGCCACGACCTCCATGCCCACCTTGCGGCACCAGTCCGCCAGGTGAAGCCCCATCCTCAGCCCAACCACTCCTACCCGCATGAAGACATCCTCTTCCGAACCCCCTTCCTGCACAGCTGGTTTCCCGCCGAGGAAACGCAGAGAGCAGAGTGCTTGAGGTCGAGAGCCGGGGAGACACCACGAAGGAGGAAATTCACAGCCGCCGGCCGCCCCCCGCACCCGGTCGACGAGGTGGTCGGTGGACACGAGATCTCCGATCCCGGTCCCGCCTGAGGGAACCGGGAGCGGACCGCCCGATACACGCGATGGGCCGCTCCCGTGTCGCCTCGCTCGGGTTCGTGTTGCCGAACCTCGTGACGGATTCCCCGCCCGCGAGAACGAGGGGCTGCTCCACCTCGCCAGGCGGTTCGGCGAATGAGGAGATGCCTCCCGTCGGACCGGCCTCACGACCGGCGCCAGGAGCGGCAGTGCCGGCCTGTGAGAAGCCGCGGTCTTGGCGATCGCCAGGTCCGCCCCGTGGGGCAGCCTCGAGTACTTGTCGGCCGTGACGACGCGTTGAACGTCCTCAGCTCGCCCTGGGCGAACCGTTCCGAGTCGGTCCGTGTGGACCGGCTGCCCTCAGCATGTCGCGTGCCATGGCGATCACCTGGTCGTCCGTGTGCACGACGCGGATTCGCGACAGGGTCCAGTTCCACAGAGCCTGTCCCGGCGCCTCGCGCGGGTCCCATGCCTCCAAGGTCGTGAGCGACGAGGTCACGACCGGGACGTCGAGCCGCGGAGCCGTCTTGATCAGCGCGGCCATCTCCCGGTCGCCCTGAACCGCCTTGGAGAGAGCCTCGGAGCCGAACACGAAGACGCGCTGCCGTGGCCGGGGCACCTTCGCCCGGACGGCGTGGCTCATACGGCCTCGCCCGAGGCCGGCCGCTGCTCGTCATGCCAGCCGTCGACGGCGGCGATGCGATCCAGCGCTGCCTGCTGCTCGTCGTCCGTCACGGCGCCGTGCTCCTCCTCGAGACGGCCGGCCAACTCGCGCAGTCGGTCCATCGCGTCCTGATGAGCGGCGGCGGCCGCGATGTGACCGGACACTCCGCGTGCTCGGACACCGCGAAGGGCCAGCCCGGTAGGAAACCCCTCCTGAGCTGGCCCTTCTCGCTGTGTCCCCGGCAGGATTCGAACCTGCGACACCCGCTTCAGGAGTTCGATACGGGCCTGCTCCGACGGCTGTCGTCGACTGGAGCGACAGTCGGATCGGGGTGCTGGTGCATGCCCTCGTCCGGCGCCGTCGATGTCGGAAGCAGATGTCAAAGGCCCTTGGAATCGCCGTTGGATCTGTCCGGCGAGGGTTGCCCGCGAGACGGCCTCCCACCCGCTCTGTACCGCAGACGCGAGAAGCGCCCCACTCATGTCACGGTCTGGGCCGGGTTCCGATGTGGTGCGCATGCCGAAGTGCTCAGACAGCCCATGACGACCGCCGGTCCGCCTGATCACTCGCTGCGTTCACGGCCGAAGGCTTGCCGACGCAGGCTTTCGGTGCGATGTGCTACCTGGTAGCACCGGATAGCACCAGCCGCTACCGTGGTGGGTATGAGCGTTCAGCCCGAAATCACCCAGCGGGATCTGCGCAACCGGTCCCGAGAGATCATGGACGCCATACAGGGCGGCCAGTCGTTCACCGTCACCCGTGACGGACACCCGATCGGTCAGCTCGTCCCTCTGCGTCGACGCCGTCGGTTCGTCTCCCGTCAGGAGTTCGCCGCGATGTCCAGGATCGCTCCCGACATCGACCTCGACACGTTCCGCGCGGACCAGGACACCACGGCGGACACCTACCTGGACGACCCCTATGCCCGCTGACCGCCCGACGTACGAGCAGGGACTCCTCGACACCAACATCATGATTCTGCGCCGGTGGGTGGCTCCCGAGGAACTGCCGGGCGAAATGGCGATCACCGCCATCACCCTGGCCGAGCTGTCCGCCGGCCCACACGAGGTCCGTCGCAACGACGAACAGAGCGCCTACGACGAACACGTCGAACGCGCCCGCAGGCTCGACGTCCTCCAACGCGCCGAGCACGAGTTCGACCCCATCCCCTTCGGCGCCGACGCGGCCCGCATCTACGGCCGCATCTGCGCGGCGGTGATCAGCGCGGGCCGCAAGCCGCGCCGCCGGGTGGCCGACCTGATGATCGCCGCCATCGCCGTGGCCGAGGACCTCCCCCTTTTCACCACCAACCCCGACGACTTCAAAGGGCTGGACGACCTCCTCACCGTCGTACCGGTCACTCGCCCGAAGGTGCCCCACGAAGGCTGATACCAGGACGCCAGGTCGGCGGGACCGCAACGGACTTCGTGGTGCGAGCATGGCACGGACGTGATCACGCAGAAGGGCCAGTCCGGGAGGGGAACCCCTCCCGGACTGGCCCTTTTCTCTGTGCCCCCGGCAGGATTCGAACCTGCGACACCCGCTTTAGGAGTTCGATCAACGGGGCGTCGCTGCATGCCGCGGTAAGGGGTGCAAGGGCAGGACGAGCTGCAGGAGACCGTGGGCGTTCGCCGTCGTCGATGTCAGACGTGGATGTCAGGCTTGCCGGGGCACGATGCTCACCGCACGGTAGTCGTACCCGTCCTGCTTGAAGCCGGGAGCCTCCCACGTGAGGTCCACCTGTTGCCCGGGTGACAGCGTGCGGAAGCCGGTTGCCTGGATGTCGGAGTAGTGGCCGAAACAGCCGCCAGGAGTCTCGGGGCAGTCGAGCACGCCCCACCCTTCCTCATCGTCCCACTCGCGGACAGTCGCAGCCACCATGAGCTGAACCCTACAAGCGCTGTCTGCGCCGGCACATGCCTGGATCTCAGCTCGGGAAGCTGCGATCATTCGGAGCCGGTCCGGGCGCTGATCCGAGCCAATGGCTGAGCGGACATCAGCGTCTTGTCGTTCGGCCTTGCTGCGCCATCCGTCATACGAGTCTTCCGTTTTCCTTGCTTTCCTGGCTTTCATCTCCCTTCCGATCCCGTCTCCTGTGGAGGAACCGAGTGGGCAGACGTGCCCTCATACGCGGTGGTGTCGCCGCCGCCACCTCGCTCGCCTTGGCCCTGGGCCTCGGACCGCTGACCCTCGACGCGCACGCGTACGGGGCCGCCGAGGTGGTCATTCCGGCGGCGACGTCGCTGCGGCCCCAGACCGCCCTGTTCAGCGCGGGACCGTCGGGGTTCCTGCGCCATGAACCCGGGCGCGGCCACATATGGACCACCTACACCGGTGAGGACACGGTGGTGGACTCCTCGGCTGCCGAGGTCTGGGGCATGCCGGAGTTCGGCGCCGGTTCCGACGTCGTCGCCCGCTACGACGATGACGCACGGACCGTGACGCTGCGGGACATGGCGGCCGGGGGGACGGCCACGACGATCCCGCTCCCGGACCGGCACACCTACCAGGGGACGCTCGGGCGGACCGTCGTGACGACCGCCTGGTCGGGTACGGGCGACGACCTGACGTGGCATCTGTTCGACCTCCAGGACGACGGCACGGTGCGCGACCGCACGGTGGCGGGCGTCCCGACGGGTGTCACTTCGGTGACCAGCGGCGACTCGCCCGTGGCAGACGCCCACGGCATGGTGGTCCTGTACAAGGCCGACGGAACGTTCCGGCGCGGCTGGCTCGACGCCGACGAGGGACGGCTCGTCGAGCTGTCCCACGACCCGAGCGGCAACGGCAGCGGGAACGTGATCCTCACCGCCACCCATCTGCTGTCGTGGGACGGTACCGCCGTCTCCGTCTACTCCCGCGACGACCTGAACACCGCCGTCCGTACCGTGCCCCTGGCGAACGACGGGCCGACGCACCTGCTGGGCATGGTCGGCGACACGCTTCTGGTCTCCCGCTACGACTCCTCGCTGGGTGCCATGGACGGCGCCCTGCCCGTCTGGCGCGTCGAGGCGCTCGCCACCGACGGGTCGACGACGGGGACCGTACTGGCCCGGTCGCGCAGCCTGTCCCTCGCCGTCCCCACCCTCGACGGCGGCCTCCTGGTGCCCGGCAGCGGTCCCGACACCGCTGACTGGGGAGTGAATCTCGTCCGCGCGGGCGCCGACGGTACTCCCGTGGTCAAGAAGGTCGCCGCCGCCGAACTGAAGTCCGTGGTCGACCCCGTGCAGGAACTCACCCTGGCGGGCGGCCGGCTGACCGTGACGGAACACGACTGGGACCGGGGCCGTACGTACATGTACGGCCGGACGATCGACGCGACCGGTGACACCCTCACCGCCGGCTCACGCACAGCCCAGGGCGTCACCGACGACAACCCCTACCTCGTGGGCACCGGGGACGGCCGCACGGTGGTCTGGAACACGGGGCTCTCGGGCGGCGACCGCGTGCCCCGGTTCGTGGGACCGACGGGCTCGCTGCCCGGCACACCCGTCGACGCCGAGCACAACTACGTCCGCGTGTGGGACGCCAGGGGCCGGCACGTCGCGATGGCCACCGAGTACACCGACGAAACCGCGTCGCAGACGCGGGTGATCGACCTCGACACGGGTGACACGGTGCTGACCTCGCCGGAGAACGGTACGGCGATGTGGGGCACCACCATGTGGGTGCGGGACGGCAACGACAGCGCGGCGCCGGTCGACGTCCGCACAGGCAGGCGCGGCGAATCGGTGTGGTTCGGGCGAGGGTGTCTGCTGGAGGACCTCCAGGCGGCCGGGCGCTGGCTGCTGTGGTCGTGTGTGGGATCGGCGGAGGGCCAGGGCGTCTACGACACCGTCGCGAAGACCAAGCTGACCCTCACCCAAGGAGCCTGGGAGACCGCGAAGCTCGGTGACGGGTTCGTCGTCACCGGCGTCGACGGACAGTTCGAGGTCACCGACGTCCGCAGCGGCACACCCGTCACGCACTCGGCGGGTACCTTCCAGTCCGGGCAGCCGTGGGACGTCGACCCGTACACCGGTCTGATCGCGTACGTGGACGCCAAGGGCGACACCCACGTGGTGTCCAGCGGCGTCCCCGTCCCGGCGCTCACCCAGCTCGACTCGGCCGTCGCCGGCTCGGCCGAGGTGAAGGGCGGCGCCGCGAGCTGGAGCCCCAAGTGGTGGCTGTCGAAGCCGGCTGCCTCCTGGCAGCTGGCCATCAGGAACAAGGCCACCGGTGCGACCGTGCGCACCCTCACCGGCGGTACGGCACGGGGCGTGATCCCGGCGTCGTGGAACGGCAAGGACGGCGCAGGCAAGCTGGTCGCCAACGGCGCGTACACCTGGACGCTGACCGCCGCCCCGGCCGACGGACAGGGCGCGGCCCTGACGAGGACCGGCACGGTGAAGGTCACCGGCGCGACCCCGGTCCGGCGGGACTTCGCCACCTCGGACGGCTTCGGCGAGCTGCTCACCCTCAACGGCTCGGGCGGACTGACGTACCAGTACGGCACCGGCACCGGGACCCTCACCAGTAAGAAGACGGGCTCCGGATGGCCGACGAGCGCGAAGTTCGTGCCGTACGGCGACCTGAACGGCGACCGGTGCAACGACGTGCTCGTCCGCCACAGCAGCGGCACGCTGCGCGCCTACCGGCCCGCGTGCGGGGCGGCGGTGACCCCGTCGACCGCGTACACCTCGCTGGGCACGGGCTGGAACCAGTACGACGTGCTGACCTCACCGGGGGACATCAGCGGTGACGGCCGAGCGGACTTGATCGCGCGTCAGACCTCGACCGGGGACGTCTACCTCTACAAGGCGACGAGCACGGGGAAGCTCTCGGCGCGGGTGAAGATCGCGTCCAAGTGGACGGGCTACAAGAAGATCCTTGGCGCCGGTGACCTGAACGGCGACGGCCGCGGCGATCTACTGGCGCAGGACAAGTCGAACGAACTGTGGCGGTACGACGGCATCGGGACGGGCACGTTCAAGAGCCGGGTCAAGCTGTTCAACGACTGGGGCTCGTCGTACGACGTGGTTGTGGGCGTGGGCGACATCACCGGCGACGGCAAGGCCGACCTCGTGGCCCGCGACACCGCCGGCAACCTGTGGCGCTCCAACGGCACCGGCAAGGGCTCCTTCGGCAGCCGTACGAAGATCGCCACGGGCTGGCAGGGCTACAAGGGCGTGTTCTGAGCCGTAGCTCGCCTCCTCGGACACCGAGCCCCGGAGCTCGGTGTCCGAGAAGGAGAAACCACTCCGACGACTGACGACGGACAGCAAGAAGGCCCGGGTCTCCGACCTGGGCCTTCCTCGTGGAGCGGGTGACGAGAATCGAACTCGCGCTCTCAGCTTGGGAAGCTGAGGTGATCTCGGGTTCTCTCCGGGCCTGAACTGCGGCGGAGGCGTCGCGACGTCTGGTGGCGGGTCCGTTGATTCTCCGGTGTTCCCCGCGGTTCCCCGTACGATCTGGCACGCGTCTGGCACGACCTCTTCGTCCCGAACTCTCGGCTGAGAGGTCATTGTGGGCCGGAGGCCTGGTCAGTCGGTCGCTGATGGGCCTTAGCGGTCGCCTGCGGTTGCGACGATTGCTGTACTCCGCTGCTGTACTGCACCTGTCTTCGGTGCACGAGGGAGACGGCCGCTGTCCTGGTCAGGTACAGGCGGCCTGAACCTGGCGCAGGAAGTACGGCCACTGTCCGGGCCTGTCGCTGTATCCCGCGCTGCGGAGGGTGAGCTGCAGAGTCTTCTTGAGTGGGTGGGGGGACTGCAGGATCGCCTCGTTGCGCTGGGCGAGGCGGTCCAGTTCGTTAGGGGTGGGGAGGCGGTCGCTCTTGGTGCTGTTGCATGTCTCGTGGGCGGGGGCGAGGTTCCAGATGACGTCCAGGTCGGGACCCTGCCAGCCGGACACGGCCCCGAAGCGCCGCATCAGCGAGTGAGGGAAGACGTGGTCGACGGCGGTCTTGTCGTCGGGAGCGATGGGGGTGGCACAGATCAGGCACCGGCCGTGCTGGAAGCCGATCAGGGCTTCGGCGACTCCGGTGACTGAGCGGCGGCGGTGCTTGTCCGTGAGCTTTAGCGTGGCCCAGTCCACCGCGACGCCTTCGGTGATGAGGCTGCGGCCGATGCCGGCGGAGAAGGAGCTCTCGACGATGTTCCATCGCGCGCTCAACTCGGTGCGCAGTCCAGTCGCCTGCTCCGATCGGGCGACCTGGAGCAGGTCGGGAGTCAGGCGCACAATCCGTCGGCGCGGGCTGCCGGTCAGTTCGTAGAAGCGGTGGGCTGTCTCGGTTCCGCCGCCCAGGTTGTGGAACTTCCGCATCACCATCGCGGGCATGGACCGCACCGCGGCATATAGGAGCCGTTCGGTGGGGTGGCCCAGGCTGGTGGACTCCTCGGCCTCCCGCTGGGCTACGGACAGGAAGTCCGACTCGCCCAGCGGTGGCCCGGACGGTGCCTGGGATGCTTCGGTCAGATGCGTGACCAGGCCCATGGCGTAGGGCACGGCGAGTTCGTCCAGCGTCACCTCGGTGCGGTCCTGAGCGGCGTGTTCCAGCAGAGCGGAGCCGAGGGCGAACTTATAGGTGCGGGTGTTGGCGCCCATCAGCACGGCCAGCCGCCAGGAGGTCCGAGCGCTCGGCTCGATCCGGTAGAACTCCACCGTCATCACGTCCTCCCCCCGACGGTGCGGTGCTGCGCCCGGAAGACCAGCGTGCTCCAGCGCACATCCGCCCGGCCCAGCTGGTCCGGTTCCTCCCCGCGGTGCGCGACGGTCAAGCCGAACCGTTCGGCCAGGGTCACGGTCTCGGCTGCGGATACCGCGAATATCCGCCGCCCCGCCGGGACCGGCCCATGCCGCAGCGACATGGCCACACATCCTCCGGGCGCGGTCAGCTCGGCCACTCGCTGCATGGCCTCGACGCGCTCCTGCTCATCCAGGTGCATCCACACTGCGGACAGCAGCACCAAGTCGAAGGATCCGCGCAGACCGGTCAGCGCGGGCAGGGCGACGTCCCCCCACGCAATCGCCGCGTCGGCGTGCAGGCGCTGCCCAATCCGCCGCAGCTCCGGGGCGGGCTCCACCGCCACCACCGCATACCCGCGCGCAGCCAGCGCGGCGGCGTCCCGGCCGCTGCCGGCACCGATGTCGGCCACCCGGCCTGGAAGGGACGGCAGCCACGGCAGGAGATACCCGTGCACCTCCTCGAACGCCACTGCCTCGTACCGGCAGGCCAGCGCCTCGGCGTCCTCCCCATAGCCCACGATTCCCCACGGTCGAGCCATGCCTGTAGCGCCTCCCCGCGTTCAAACGACCTGCTCCATACGCCTCACATGACGGTGAGCAGTCCCAAACTGCCACATCCCTGTGACACCCGCTTTAGGAGTTCGATCAGGGACCGATGTGATCGCGGTCCCCTATGCGCGCGGGCGCCGCATATGGTTGTTGGCAGCCACCGCTGTCCGTGGTCGTTGATGTCAATGTTGGATGTCAGCGGAACAGCTCCAGCACCGGGCAGACGTGCAACGGCTCGCCTGGCCGGTCGGCCCAGCGCCACTGGGTATGCCGACCGGCACGCATCCACAGCAATCGACAGGTCGGCAAAAGTGCGCTTGCGGCAGTCTGCTTGGATACCGGAGGTGACGACGAGTTCTCCTGTTCCTCGCGCAGACGACGCCGATTCCGAGCGCCTGAGGGCCCTGCTGGAACGTGCCGCCACGGGCCCGGACAGTCAGGCCTGGAGCGACCTCTGGACGGAGCTCTACCACAACGGCTCTCTGGATGTCGCCGATCCGCTGGTGCTGCACACGCTGGCCGACCTGGCGGAGGTCGACCATGCCGACATGGCAGCTTCGGCCCTCCACCTGGCCGGCGCCCTTCTCGTCCAGGCCGACCAGCGGTACGAGACCCGGAACCTGCGGCACCAGTACGCGCCGGAAGTCGCACGCCTACTGGGCGCCGCAAACCGGTGGCGGCAGGTCACCGCCGACCGGAACGACTACTGCCACCTGCTTGAGGCCGTCCTGAACCTGGAGGGCGACATCCACTGGGCACAGGACTTGATCTGGGGCGTCGTCAACGAGGAATACGAACTTGAGTGCCCCAATCCCGACGGGTGCGCGTCGCTGTGGGTGATCATCGGAGAGCGGGGCTTCTTCAGCGCGGCGGAAGACTACGCCCTCTCCGACGACATTGAACCCTTCCCTCTCCATCCGGCCGGCCCCCGCGCCCTGGAAGGTCTCGGCCGCCGCCTCTACGACCTTGCCCTGGCCGACGGCCACAAGGAAGTCGCGCGCGCCCTGACTTATGCCTTCGGTGACGCGATCTGCCCGGAATGCGAGCAGCGCCTCTCCGTCATCGGGCAGGTCATCGCCAGTTCTAGCTGAAAACCGCGTCGGGGTGGCGAGGTTTGAACCCATGACCTCTTCGTCCCGAAGCAACTTGGGCGGAGGCTCGACCTGCAGCGAGTGCGCCTCTCACCTGCGGCGATGATCCGCGGGTGTCCGTGCTTGTCCGCCGCTGTCCGTCGGCGTTGTCACGCAGTTAGACACTCACCGCGGATCGCACGATGCGGGACAGCCGTGGCCGGGTCGGGGGTGGCCCAGTAGAGAATGGCACGGTGGACGTAGCTGCGGAACTGCGCGCTCTTACTGGCTCTCTGTCGCGAGAAGGCGGGGTCTTCGGCCGCGTGGTCGACCAGGTCGGCGGATCCGTTTCGGGACTCGTTCGCCAAGTGGCCGCCGAGGCTGAAGAGGCTTGGAAGCAGTACGCAGTGGAAGGTGCAGTCGGCCCGGACACACCAGTAGAGATCGACGACGCACTCTTGCAGATCGACGCTGAGCGCGCAGTGGAGCTCTTGACCTACCTGGCGACCTACGACCTCGTGTTCCCGGGCCCAGCACGCCGAGGCCGCGCCCACGCCCGTAGAGCGGCGGAACGTGTTGTCCGTCTGCTGGGCTATGAGGCCGCCTGGTACACGAACATCACTGAACTCGTGCCCGGAGCGCGAGCGTGGAACCCGGTCACCCGACATACCTTCGATGGGGTCGTTGCGGGGACCGGCGGGTCCTTCACCGTGGTGTTGCTGCAGGTAGGCGAGGACTGATCCCCGCTGACACTCTGCCGCTGCCGCGTCAGAGGGCGCGACGCCGCCCCTGTCCGCTGTCGTTGATGTCAGCCATGGATGTCACCTCACACCGGTTGGGTCACTTGCGACGCTTGCGTGTCTTCGCCTTGCGTTCGGCTTCCTTGCGCTTCTCGATGGTGTACGACGACCACTCGCCACGGTGCAGGTTGCATCGCGACGCACCGACCATCGCCAGCCGCCGGCATCGAGTGCCCTTCTCCGTGAGCGCTCCACACCTGGACTGCGTACGAGCCACGCTTCCCACCCCCGGTCTCGACCGTCGTGCGGACCAGTGCAGGATTGCCGGGCACATGTCTTCTGTGGAAGGCGCACTGCTCCGCGCAGCGGTGCACGGTGGCCCAAGGCGGTTGCTCAGGGGCGCACGCTTTCCAACTGTGTTGGTGCTGTCCCGGGCCGAGTGCAGGGCCGTTCACCTGCGTTCATGGACGGCCGGTCGTCTGGGCGGTTACCGCCTCCGGTCCTGTCCGAACGGTCGTGAACGGCGCTGAATGAGACGGAAATTGAGACGGACGACGGCGTTGGGCTCGCTAGCATCTTCGCTGTTGAAGGGGGAGTCATGGCGCTGGTCCGCAAGGGATCACGACGGATCGTCGTCGACGGCACGGCCTACCGCTGGCGGCTTCGAGGCAGGCCGACCTACTTCCAGGGCTTGGCCTGGTCGCCGTGCACATTCGCGGTCGAGCGTGCGGACACCCCGGGAACGACGCTCGTGGTTACCACCGATCAACCGCATCCGAGCAACTGGATGGGGCGCGAGGCTGAGCCTGTACGGCCGTCCAGTGTTGCCGCGGTTGTTCGGCTTGCCCTGGGTGAGGGGTGGACTCCGACGACTCTGGGTTCCGCGTTTCATCTCGACCAGTCCGCCGGCTTCACGCCTTCGCACTGAACGGCTCGGGGAATCGTCGGGGCTTTGGCGAGCGTACCGTCGGTCTGAAATTACGGGGAGGTGGCGATGTTGTACGCATACGAGGTGGTCCTGAACGAACTTGCGCAGGGGCTCAGACCGACGGCCGAGGGTGTCGAGTGGTTCGAGGGTCTCGCGGAGGATGACCAACGCAAGGTCCTGCACGCACTGGTGCTGTTCTGCGGGCAGGCCCGCGCCTGCGAGGACGATGTGCCAGAGAGCATTGCGCGTTCTGGCATTCGTCCCACTCACACGCCGGCGGTGATGCTCACGAAGTGGCGCTTCGGGATGGAAGTACTCCCAGCCTATGAACTCACCAAGTCGTTCCGCCTGCTCATCGCCCTCTTCAGCATCGCGGATACCCGCAGGCGGATGCTGCACTGTGCCGATGGGTGCGGCCACGAGTGGCACAACCTGTCGGATCCGCGGCGGGACGCAATCTAGGTGTCTTCTTGCCCTGAGTCTTGCCGGGGATCTTGGTGAGCTGGGTTTTCGCAGTTCAGGGGCGGTGGGATCGTGCGCCTGGTGGTCGTGGTTGGTCGTCATCGGCCACTGTCGAGCGGCCTCGGACGGCCCAGAGACGGCCCAGTCCTGCCGCACCTGACTGACGGCCGGCACCCTCGCTGCGCTTGTGGTGCACGCAACCGTCATCCCCGCTTCGGCCGTACCTACCGCTTCTGCGCCCTGTAGCGCTTCATCAGCGCAGTGAGCCGTGCAGGATCCGCCTGACCGTTCAGCTCGGCCACGAGATCGTCAGGACACAGCTCGTAGAGGTCCCCCCACCATCGACGTCCTCGGTTGTCCCAGATCCGGTATCCACCCGGCACACCCCGGGCTACGTAACGTCTCCTGCTCACAGTCCCTCGGTTCCCGCCATCGTTCCTGCCCTGCTTCCGTATGCACGCGCTGGCACGATGGCCTCGTGACTGACCTCGGGCACATTACGACAGAGATCATGGCGTACTACCGAGCACTCGATGAGAGGGCCACCCTGCGGCACCACTTCCGCCACGCCGACGAGGAGGGTGGCTTGTGGTACTTCGAGGCCGTACTCGACCGCGGCGAGTTGGTCGCCATCAGGCAAGCCGAGTTGACTCCAACCGGCCGACTCCACCGGTACAGCTGGAAGCACCTGGAGGATGAACACGGCTTCCTAACAGACCAAGCGATCGACCTGGAAGAGGACCCGCTGGAAGCCATCCAGGCCGAAGAGTTCCAGCGAGTGTGGGCTCAGTGACAGGGGTGAACAACCACTTTAGGAGAGAGGGCGGGCGATCTGGTGCCTGAGCTGCGACTTCGCCGGCCGAGGAAAGGGGCGGGTACTCGACCGCGGGACACCGGTGTTGACCGTGACTGACCCCTGCATCTGGCACGGTAGTGGCACGAACCTCAGCCGACGAAAGTCAGCCACGACGGCGGGCGCGCCGACCGCCTACGCACGCGTATGCCTCGCTGCACCCCCAATGGCCTTCACCACGCTGCCAGTGTCGTCGACCAGAGCAAGCGACGACGCCGGCGCGTGCTGCTGAGCTCTCAGCTTGGGAAAACACCGACTGTTGACGCTTCGCAGTGTGTCCGAACTGCGCATATTGTTCGCCTTGAGGTGGGGGTGCCAGGCCAGATGCTGGCCATTGACCGTGACGGTTCTTGTTATTTGGTGCGCTCCTGGTGTCGTACCCGGTAGACACTGAGTGCCATTTTTCACGACCGACTGACAAAATGGAGAAGGTCGGATATTCTTCACCTTCGTTCTATTCCGGGAGCAGAAAATTGATTTTGCGTGAGTTTTTGTATGTGGACACCGACAAGGTTAGGGCGATGCTTGCGCAGCTTGATGGAGGTGTGCCAGAGGAGTCACGGGAAACCAATAGCAGTCAGAAGAAGAATACGGTCGGCCCGAGGAGCATGGCCCAACATTTGCAGCTAACTGGGAGTGAGACGTACACGCAAAAATCTCTTGGTGATGCAATTTTTCCAACGCTAGAAGAAGCGTTGGAATCCGAGGGTCTGCTTCGGGATATTTCAAATGAGGCTATGGATCTTTCTGAGTGGACGTCGGGAAATCTAAAATCAATTGCTCCGCCGGGGTCACTTGTTCGTATTACGGCTAACGGTTCCCTGTTCGATACCCGATATAGTGCGAGTGTTTTTGCTGCATTTTCTTCTGTGGCAATCGGGCTTCAGGGGATCGGAGTCGATTTGGGTTCTTCGCAGAAATCTTCGTCAGGAAAAGGTAAACCGGCTCAGCAAAAAGCTCGGTCGCCGAAACGTAGCTCAGGGGAAGGGGAACGCCAACTGGAAGACTCAATCCCTGACTTCATAGGGCCTGGGGGAGTAGACGGGGATTCCCTTCGCGCCATCACGCGCATCGCGAGAGGTGTATTCGCTCCTGGGCTAAACATTAATCTTTCTCCAGTTGAGTCAGGGGAAGTTTTGATTGGTTCTCGCCTTCAGGAAGGTCGGCAGTATCTAGACAGTGAGCCTGATATTTTGTTCGCACGGTATGGAACAGAGCCTCAGGAATGGACGGTGGTCGGTAGTGTTGGCAGTTATGGCCCAGAAAACACGGACATGCCGGACCTGGACTTCATGCGTCCGAATGGGGCGGTTAATCGAGGTGCTTTCGCGGAAGGGATTAATGCACTTATGAAACATCTGGGAGGTCTGGGGTTTGTTGACCTTCCTCAATATCCAGGGTTCTCGCTTATTCCGTTTGCTGTCTATCGCGCGATCCCGCGAAATTCGAACATGCTGGCACTGCCTACCCAGTAGGTAGGCTGAGCGGGTTCCTCCCTGCTGCGGCGCTTGCTCTGGCCGCGCGACCGGCGTAGCCGGGGCCAGAGCGAGCCGAAGGCAGGAGCGTCGGCCCCGGCGGTAAGCCGGGGAGCGCGCGGGGAGCGGAGCGAGCCGCCTTGAACCAGTAGAGAAGGTTGTAACTCAGGTGGCGTCTGGGATGCGCCAGAGTGGAGCTACGTACTGCTCCGGGCGTCTGGCGACCAGGAGTTGACGCAGGTCGCTGCGCTGAGAGCCGCTGAGATTCAGAACCTCGGTGAGGTGGCGGAACGTCGTGTGTGTGACTCCGCGGGCGCGGGCCTCTGACTCGAACTGGCCGAGCTGGTGCAGCACCGCTTCGGCGTCGAGTGTCATCGGCGCCTGGTCCTTCAACCAGGTGGCCTTGTTGCGCTCGTAGTCGATCTCCGAGAAACCGCAGACCTCGCGGCTGTGGGCCTCGACCTCGTCCAAGGTCGTCGTCGCCGCGATGACTCGGGCCAGGTTGTTGCGGTTCAGGGCCTCGTCCAGGTCGACTGTGTGCACGCGTGGGCCCTCATCTGTGAGCGGCACGGGCAGGCCGGCGTCGCGTACCTCGCATGTGCCGCGCACTCCTCGGGCTGTCGCCGCAAGCATGCCCGTGGCTTCGGACGGGTGCCACTTCAGGACATCACTGACCGGGGCTACGTCCTCTGCCGTGAAGGTGTGAACGACCGGGCCCAGCAGTGGGCGAAGCTCGTCCGCCGACAACTCGGCGTCCAGACCGGGGCCGGCCACCAGGAGCCGGACAGGTGCATCCACCTGGCAGCACGCCGCGAGTGTCAGTGCATCGGCAAGCGGGCTCTTGAGCGTGGGTTCGTCGCCGCGGGCGAGGATGTCTCCGCCAACGTCCAGGAGGTCGATTGACTCCGGCGTCAGGTGGGCAACCAGCTCCTCCATCTGGCGTGCCACGCCTTCGACTCCCTGATGTGGATCGAGAAGGGCGAAGGTATGGGGAAGCCCGGCTGCGAGGCGGGGAAGGGTCGACCCTGCGGGAGCGACCGGGCGGGCGGTCGCCGGCACCGACCGGACGGACCGGGTGACGGCTTCGAGGCCGGTGAAGTCGTGGGCGCTGCGGGGGCCCGGTACCGGGTCGATCAACAGGCGGTCCCACGCGTACGTGAGTATCACCGCCTGGTCCTCGTCGCCGTACAGGGCGGCGTGAAGCATTGCGGCGGCGACTGCGTCGCCCCCTCCTCCTGCTGCGACGATCAACCGCGTCATGTGCTCAACATTACGGCTTCTGGTATTGGCCACTCACCCTATAGTGGCCAGAGGCCATAGCCACTTGGACGAGGAGTAGACGTGCCGCAGATCGAGGAGGCGCAGCCGAAGTATCTCCAGATCGCTCACCACATCCGCGATCAAATCCTTCGGGGTGACCTGCGAGCGGGCGACGAGGTGCCGTCGGAGCGGCAGTTGGCTGCGGACTGGAAGGTTTCCCGCCCGACTGCGGCCCGCGCCCTGGAGGCGCTGAGTCATCAGGGGCTCGTCGAGAAGCGGCAGGGGTCCGGCACCTACGTGCGGAGCCTGGAAGTCAACCGTCGAGCGCGGGAGTTGTACGGCCGGGCTCGGCAGACCGGGAAGATCTACACGCCGGGCGAGTACGCGGTGATCACTTCGGCTGGGTGGATGGACGCGCCGGACCACGTCGCCGAGGCTCTCGGGTTGGTGAAGGACCGCCGGGCCGTGCATCGCCGGCGTGTGACCAACAACCAGGACGGGCCCATCACGCTGTCGACCTCGTGGTTCGCTCCCGACGTCGGGCAGCGGGCGCCCAAGCTCACGGACCCCGGGCGGATTCAGGAGGGGACCCTGATGTACGTCGAGAACAAGACCGGGCGGCAAGGGAGTTACGCCGAGGACCGCATGTGCGCTCGGAGCGCCACCGAGGAAGAGGCCGCTGACCTGAAGCTGCAACCGGGTTCGGCCGTACTCATCGTTCACCACGTCGTCTACGACATGCAGGACCGGCCGTTGGAGTTCGCCGAGGCGACGTACCCGCCGCACCGTTGGGCGTTCGAGCAGGGCTATCCGCTGATCTGATCTGACGAATCGTCAGTTGGGTGAAGTGCTTGCGTGGCGCGAGTGGCTAATGCCACTATCCAGTAAGTGGCTAAGGCCACTTACTGGAAGGGGGCACGGTGTGACAGGTCGGCGACCGGATCGGGGCACGCGCGCAGCATGCCGAGGATGCCGGGGACGCGGTTGGAAGCGCGTCGGTTCGCGTACGTCGATGGCGCTCGCCACCGTCAACGACCACACCCGTGCCGCATCGAAGCGGCGCTGCCTCGACTGCGACGGCAGCGGCAAGGAGTGAGTGCGGATGGCCTATCGGTTCAACCGCTTCCCCAGCGAGGAATCACTGTGGCTCGGGGCAATGGTCCTGCATCCGATTCCGGAGTCCGTCCCCCGGGCTCGACGCTGGTTCCGGAAGTTCATCGCCCCGTACAACCCGGCCTGCTCGGTCGACGACTGCACGCTGATGATCTCCGAGCTGGTGACGAACGCCATCATGTACGGGCGGGCGGACGAGGAGTGGTGTGTACGCGTGGAGTGGTTCCGGGAGGGGACCGCGCTGCGTGTGGAGGTGCATAATCCCGGTTTCCCGGCGAACGTATGCCTTCGCCGGCCGGACGCCAGCGACGCGCACGGGCGTGGACTGTTCCTCGTCGACTCCATCGCCGAGTCGTGGAACTCCGGCCCCAGTCGCTTCGGCGGGACGGTGGTCTCCTTCGTGATGGCTGATGCCTGGCCCTCCTGAGGGAGGCGTGCCCCGCTTCTACACCTGTCTGTGGATTGTCGCTAGTCTGGTTGACCAGTTGACTTGGCCAATCTCGATGGGTGGCGTTCATGGGATATGAGGTGGAGGCTCCCAAATACGTGCGCCTCGCGCAGACCCTCCAAGGTCGCATCGAGGACGGAACGTACCCGCCCGGCACCCGTGTCCCCAGCGAGAACCAGCTTGTGCAGGCGTTCGGGATGTCCCGGCCCACGGTCGTGCGGGCCCTCGAGCTGCTGAAGCGTGACGGCTGGCTGGAGTCCCGGCAGGGGTACGGGACCATCGTGCGCGGTCGTCCCGCGGGCGTCGAGGAGAGGGAGGGTCGCGGGCGTGACGTGTTGACACGCGACGAGTCGCAGACGGGCGGGCGGCTCGTGGAGGTCGCCGAAGTGCCGGTGCCGGCCCGCGTGGCCTCGGCCCTCGGCCTGCCGAGGCGTGCCAAGGCTCTGATGCGTCGCCTCCTGGTCGAGGAGGACGGGGAAGCCGTCGAACTGGTCTCCTCCTACTTCCCCGCCGGTCTGGTCGGAGGCACCGATCTGGCGAGCACTGAGGTGCTGGAGTCCGGTACGCGCGCTCACCTGGAAACGCGCAAGAAGGTGCGCTTCGATCATGTGACGGAACGCGTCTCCGCACGACTGCCCGAGGCCGCGGAACGTGAGTTGCTGGACCTGCCGGACGGGGTGCCCGTCCTCAGCGTGCTCGTGATCGCCTGTGACGCCTCCGGGCAGGCGTTGCAGGTCTCCGACGTCCTCTTGCCGGCCGACCGGCAGGAACTGGAAGACACCTACCGGCTGAACTGACCCCGGTCCGGGAGTCGTTCACCTTGAATGCCACTTGACAAGTCAACTTGTCATCCCTAGCTTCGAACTTGCTAAGTCAACTTGTCAGGTAACAAGTTGCCCGACTCCGAAGGAGAACTCTGTGCGTGTGATCCGCATCGACACCTCGACCGCCACGATCCTGCTCACCGAGCCGCCGGCGCCGAAGGTGCGCGACCGGCAGACCGGCGAGATCGCCAAGGACGCCGTGAGCGGCGAGGCACTGATGACGGTCGGCGTCGTCTACATCGACGAGGGCGAGTCGTCGCTGATCCAGGTCACCATCCCGGAGAGCGGAGTCACGGACGGTCTGACCGTCGGTGCGCCCGTCTCCCTGCCCGGCCTGGTGGCACGTCCCTGGGAAAGCGTGTTCAACGGCCAGCAGCGACACGGCATCGCCTACCGCGCCACCGCCGTTGCCGCCGGCGCCTTCCCGATGGCTCAGGCGGGCTGACCGACGTGACCGACCTGATGACGGTGGCCGAGGTGGGCGGGTCCCTCGCCGCGATAGGCGGCGCGGCCTACGCCCGGCACGCCCACCCCGCCGCGTACTGGTCCACGGTCGGGCTCCCGGCCTCGGTGGCCCGACTGCTGGCCTCGTACTCCTCGACCATGGACGCCTGCGGCCTGACCGTGGAACCGCCTCGCTGGCGGGCCTTGGCGGTCAAGGCCACCACCCGCCGCGAGATCCGGCCGGTACCGCCTCGCCGGGGAGTCATCCGGCCCACCGCGACCGGTCTGCGGCTGCGGCTGCGGCTCGCTCCCGGACAGGAACCGGCCGACGTCGCCGCCTCGGCCGAACGGCTGCGGCACGCCTGGGGTGTCCACGCCGTGTACGTACGTGACATCAAGCCCGGAGTCGTCGAACTGCGACTCGTCGGCTTCGACGTGCTGCGCAAGGTGCGGATGCCTCGCCGCTGCGGCGGCGGACTGCTGCGCGTGCCGGTGGCCCTGCGGGAGGACGCGATCGCGTTCGTCCGGGACTACCGCGCCGTACCGCATGAACTCGTCCTCGGCGCCACGCTGTCCGGCAAGTCCATGTACCTGCGCAACCTGATCGCCGGACTGGCGGCTCAGCCCGTGGTCCTGGTCGGCATCGACTGCAAGCGCGGCGTGGAGCTGGCGCCCTTCGCGGCCCGGTTCTCCGCTCTCGCCGTCGACCAGCGGCAGGCGGCCGAGCTGCTGCCCGTCCTCGTGGGCGAGATGGAGGCCCGCTATGACCTGATCAAGGCCCGGCAGGGCATCGCTCCCGGCACCCCCGACGAACTGATCACCTCGGACATCTGGGGACTGTCCGACGAGGACCGTCCGCCTCCTGTCGTGCTCTTCATCGACGAGGTGGCCGAACTCTTCCTCGTGGCGAGCCGGAAGGACGAGGACCGGCGGGACGAGATGGTCACCCAGCTCATCCGCCTCGCCCAGCTCGGCCGCGCCGCCGGCATCTACCTGGAGGTGTGCGGGCAGCGCTTCGGCGCCGAGCTGGGCAAGGGTGCGACCATGCTGCGGGCCCAGCTCACCGGCCGTGTCTGCCACCGTGTCAATGACGAAGCCTCCGCCAAGATGGCCCTCGGTGACATCGCCCCGGAAGCCGTCTACGCGGCCTGTTCCATCCCCGCCGAACGGCCCGGTCTCGCCGCCGCGGGCGACACCTCCGGCGGCTGGTCCCGCATCCGCACGCCGCACCTGACCCTCGCCGACGCGGCGGCCACCTGCCGCGCTGCGGCTCACCTCACGCCCGACGTAGAGGCGCTCGCCCCCTTCCGACCGTCCGCCTCACCCGCGCCCGCGTAGTCGCCCCAGCTCGTGACCGCGCCGCCCGCGGTCCCGCACCCCTCCTCCGGCCGGCGCGGCCGTCCCGCGCCGAGTCCCTACCCCGCCATGCCCGAAGAAAGGAGAGCAGCCACCGTGTGCCCCGACTGCGAGGACTTCGCCCGTACCGTCCTGCTACTGGGTCATCTGGCCACCTACGCCGAGATGCCCGACGCTGACGCGACCTTCGTGGGGGTTGTCGGCTCTGCCCTGGCCGCGTCGCTGCCCGAGCCTCCGCCGGGCCTCTTCCCCGGCGAGTCGGCCTGATGTCCCGCCCCATCGCCGTGCGACCGGACGCGGTCCTGATCCAGGCGGTCATCGCCGGGGCCCTGTCCTTCGCCCACCTTCACGACCTCGCCGCCGCTGCCGGACAGAGCGGATGGAAGGCGTGGGCCTACCCGGTCTCCGTCGACCTGCTCCTCGTCGCGGCCTGGCACCGACTCCGTACCGGTGCCGCGAAGGCGGCGGCCTGGTGCTGGTTCCTCGTCGCCCTGGTCGCCTCGCTCGGCGCCAACGTCGCGACCGCCGGCCTCCTCGACCTGCACGACGTACCCGCCTGGCTGCGCATCCTCGTCGCCGGCTGGCCCGCGGTCGCCTTCCTCGGCGGCACCCTCCTCGCTCACGGAGCCCGACCGGCACCGGAAGCACCGGAAGCGGTGCCGATCGGGGAGCCAGAGCTGACGGAATCGGAGGCGCCGAACACCCCCGAGCCACACACCGCGCCCGTCCCCGCCCCCGCGCCCGTTCCGCCGGCCCTCGTCGCTCTGGCCCGCAAGGTCGCCGACGAGCACCGGACTCGGACCGGTGCGGCCATCGACACCTCGACGCTTCGTGCCCGGCTCGGTGTCCCGATGCCGCTCGCCGAAGCCATCGCCACCCACCTCACCTGATCTACGGAGGACCTCCGACCGTGCGCCCGTCCACGCTCCGCACGCTCAACCGCGCCGCCGAGCTGACCCGTCAGAACCGACTCACCGAAGCGATGCTCATCGCCGAACCCGTGATCCTCACCGCCGACGAGTACGAGGGCGACGAGATCCGGCGCTGGCTTTTCGACCACGTCGCCGACTTCACCGGGGAGAACCACGAGGGCCCGAAGGAGCTGCCCTGATGCCCCGCAACCCGCGCTTCCGCCGCGTCGTCCGCATCGGCCCCGTACAGGTCGCCACGTACTACGACGGCCGGGGCCGCGAGAAGCACACCGCGGCCTGCACCGCCCCGCGCTGCGGCTTCTCCGCCGACTACGACAGCCGCGCCGCCGCCGAACTCGCCGCCCGCACCCACCGCTGCCGCGTCCGCTGAGGGAGTTCCCATGACCGTCTCACTGCCGCTCGTCCTGGTCCTGGGCCTCATTGCCTGGGGCGTGGTCCGGTTCCTCGGAGTCCGCGTCTGGATCGTCGTAGTGATCGCCCTGTTCGGCTTCCTGCTCTCCCGGACCGTCCTCGCCCCGCTCATCGACTCCGGCGCCCGCTCCGGCGTCGGCATCGTCAACGGCACCCGCGGCTGACAAGGAGATACGCCGTGTTCCGTCCCAAGCTGCCCGACGTCCCGACCCCGACCGCGCTCAGCGACCACCACGCCCACAGCCCGGTGCCCTCCACCGGCCGCGCCCTCGCCCCGTACGTGGGCCCGGTCGCCGCGGTGGTCGTCGTCGGCGTCGTCCTCACCGCGCTCCTGGCGGCCGTCGCCGTCACGGCCGTGTCCGTGGCCATCGCCGGCGTGGTCCTGCGCTCCCTCGTCACCGGCGCGACCAGGCACTGACCGGCCGCCGGGGCGGCAACAAGCCGCCAAGCATCCCGCCGCCCCGGGGCCGTCCCTCCCAACCGCCGTAACAGCCGAGAGGAACTCCCATCATCACCCGGCAGACTCCGCCCCCGCTGGCGGAACTCTCCCAACTCGCCGCCCTCGGTAACCTGCCCGAGCTGGCCCGCCAACTGTCCGGCCTGGGCGGTTGCACGCACCCGATCCGCCTCGACGGCCACCGCACCGAGTACGCCGTCGACACCCGCACCGGCGAGATCGGCACCGCCCTCCGCCACCTCGACTCCGCCGACCTCCCGGCCGGTCACCTCCTGGTCCGCTGCAACAACCGCCGCACCACTCGGTGCGCGGCCTGCGCCGAGGTGTACCGCTGCGACACCTTCCACCTGATCACCTCGGGCCTGCGTGGCGGCAAGGGCGTCTCCGAACGCGTTGCCGCACACCCACGCGTCTTCGCCACGTTCACCGCGCCGGGCTTCGGCCCGGTCCACAACCGCCCCACCGGCCCGGTCGGCTCGGTTCGCCGCTGCCGCTGCGGCGCCCTTCACGACCAGGACGACCCCGCCCTCGGCACCCCGCTCGACCCGGACACCTACGACTACGAAGCGGCCGTGCTCTGGAACGCGCACGCCGGTCCGCTGTGGCGGCGCTTCTCGATCTACCTGCGACGGGAGGTCGCCAAGCGCGCCGGCCTCACCCAGCGGGCCTTCCGCGAGTACGCCCGGGTGTCCTTCGCCAAGGTCGCCGAGTACCAGAAGCGCGGCGCCGTCCACTTCCACGCCGTCATCCGCATCGACGGCCCCGAGGGCGGCGACACCCCACCACCCGCCTGGGCCACCGCCGAACTACTGACCGACGCCATCCGCGCCGCCGCCACCGCCGCCCGCGTGGACGGCCCGACCATCGACGGCCGGGCCCATGCCTTCGCCTTCGGCCGTCAACTCGACGTGCGCACCATCCGCTCGGCCGACTTCGACGGCGGCCAGGAGTTGACCGAACGGGCCGTCGCCGCGTACATCGCCAAATACGCCACCAAGGGCGCCGAGACCGCGACGGGAGCTCTGGACCGGCCGCTGAGGTTCCTCGCGGAACTCGCCCAGCTCGACATCAGCGACCACGCCCGCCGACTCATTCGCACCGCATGGACCCTCGGCGCCCGCAAGGACCTCGAACACCTCCGCCTGCGTGCCTGGGCCCACATGCTCGGCTTCCGCGGCCACTTCTCCACCAAGTCCCGCCGCTACTCCACCACCCTCGGCGCCCTCCGCGACGCCCGCGCCGAATGGCGCCGCGCCCAGGCCCTGGAAGCGGCCGAGACCGACCCGGACACGACCCTCGTCCTCGCGCACTGGGTCTACGCCGGAACCGGCCTCACCGACGCCGAAGCCTGGCTCACCGAAACCCTCGAACCCGCTCCCGGAACGGAAGGAGAACCCACCCATGGCTGACCGCTACCTGACCGTGGCGCAGGTGGCCGAACTCCTCGGCACCACGGAACGCTTTCCGCGCCGCCTGATCGCCGAGCGACGCATCGTGTTCGTCAAGGTCGGCCGACACGTCCGTATCCCGGAGAGCGCACTGAACGCCTTCATCGACGCCAACACGGTGCAGCCGATCGGCGACCGCCGTAGCTCCCTGCGGAGGGCTGCCTGATGGCGAACAAGAAGGGGAGGCGCCGGGACTTCGGCTCGGTCCGACAGCTTCCGTCCGGCCGTTGGCAGGTCCGCTACCGAGACCCGGAGACGGGGCAACTGCGTCCGGCGGAGAAGACGTACGCGACCAAGACCGATGCCCAAGTCGCCCTGACACACATCGAGTCGGACATCGCGCGCGGGCAGTGGTCGGACCCGGACGCCGGGGCGGTGAACTTCAAGGAGTACGCCACCGCGTGGCTGCGGGACCGGAAGCTCGCAGACCGCACCCGCGAGCGGAACGAGTCGGTGATACGGCTGCACATCCTGCCCACCTTCGGGACCGGGAGCGTGGCCGACGTGACGACAGCCCGGGTGCGTGGCTGGCGCGGCAAGCTCCTCGCGGCCGACGTCGGTGAGCCGACGGTGGTCAAGGCGTACCAACTGCTGCGCGCCCTGATGAACACGGCCGTGGACGACGAGCTGATCCGGCGCAACCCGTGCCGCATCAAGGGCGCGGACCGCTACGACGTGCCCGAGCGGCCGGTCCTCACGGTGGCGGAGGTCTTCGCCGTCGCCGACTCCATCGCGCCGCGCTACCGGCTGCTCGTGCTCCTGGCGGCCTTCACCACCCTGCGCTTCGGGGAGCTGGCGGCCCTGCGGCGCCGGGACATCGACCTGGAGGCGCTGACCGTCACCGTGCGCCGCGCTCAGGCCGAACTGCAGGACGGCCGGCTCTTCGACAAGGCGCCGAAATCCGCGGCCGGGGTGCGCTCCGTCTCCTTCCCCGCCGAACTGCTCGACGCGGTCACGCACCACCTGGAGCACTTCGCCGCTCCCAGCCGTGACGGGCACGTCTTCGTCGGGCCGCAGGGCGGGCAGCTGCGGCGCAGCAACTTCCGCGACGACTGGGTCAAGGCCCGGAAGGCCGCGGGTGTCACGGCCGAGCTGCACTTCCACGATCTTCGGCACACGGGTAACACGCTGGCCTCGACGGCCGGCGCGAGTACGCGGGAGCTGATGACGCGGATGGGGCACAGCAGTTCCCGGGCCGCGTTGATCTATCAGCACATGACCAGCGACCGTGACCGGGCCATCGCTGACCGGCTCGGGGCCATGATCCGCGATGGCGGGGGAGGGGCCTCCACCTAGGAGATGTGAATTCCGGCGCGGACTTGAGTGGAACAACGCGGCACATGGTGATGGGTCGGCCTGGGAGGAGACTCCTCCTGCGCCGGCCCTTTTTCTGTTCTCCGGGCAGGATTGGAACCTGTGATGCCCACTGCAATCGATCATCCGAGCGTCTTGCTGGCCAATAGTGACACTGGTTTTCCACCGTCACTTCACTGCTTCCTCGGCGATACCGAAGTTGGCACGTAGTCGACCCTGCGGGTGCGCACCCGGACCCGCTACCACGCTAGTTGCGAGCCTCCAGGTGACTCTTGAATCGCTTGCGTTGAGCCGAAATAATGAAGGCGTCGTATGTCTTCAAAAGTTCGTCAAGTGCAGTGGTGATCTGCTCAACTGCCTCGCGATGCAGTTCAGGGCGTTCATCCCGCCACTCTGGCGGAATCATGTATCGGGTGCTATTAGGGACCGGAAAAATTCTTGGGCCGATCCGATCGCGAAGAGTGCGAAATCTCTGGATTAATTCCGTATGCATCGCATTCAGTTCGGCATCATCGAATCCCCTGGGATCTCTGTCGTAAAAATCGATGAACTGATCTAGCAGATTGAGCTGAGTAGCTTCATAGGAAGTCACTAGAAAGCCACTTCGTAGCCAGGTGAGCAGATTGCTCTGAGGGGAGGCGTACTGATTAAAGGCCTGGAACATGTCGGAGTCGTGGGCGGATGGCTCTGCCAAACGTGCTTCGAGATCGGAAATCCTCGCTCGCTGGGATACTAGAACATTCGAAAGTGCCAGCACCGCGGCCACTAGTAGTAGGCTAAAAATAGTGAGGCCCATGTAATGTTCACGCAGCCAGCTCCTTGTATCCGAAGAAACCAAAAAAAGTACGGCTGCAGTTACGTCTGCGATCGTGCCTAGAATTAGCATTACAACAGACGCACTCACTCGTTCACTGACCGACTGAGAAGACATTCCTCCCCCTTACTGGATAGGCCCAACGGGTCAAAGCTGACACACTTCGAAACCCCGTGTCATCATCTTCCATCGATTCGGTCACCCATCACCCGGAGCACTTCGACGCTCCCGCCTTGGGGGCACGTCTTCGTCGGGCCGCAGGGCGGGCAGCTGCGGCGCAGCAACTTCCGCGACGACTGGGTCAAGGCCCGGAAGGCTGCGGGCGTCACGGCTGAGCTGCACTTCCACGATCTTCGGCACACGGGCAACACGCTAGCCTCGACGGCCGGGGCCAGCACGCGGGAGCTGATGACGAGGATGGGGCACAGTAGCTCCCGGGCCGCGTTGATCTACCAGCACATGACCAGCGACCGGGACCGGGCCATCGCCGACCGGCTCGGGGCCATGATCCGAGACGGTGAGGGAGGGGCCTCCGGCTAGGGGATGTGGACTCCGCGTGGACTCTAGTGGCACGCGTGTGGCACGACCTCGGACACGACAAAGGGCCAGCCTGGGAGGAAACCCCTCCTGAGCTGGCCCTTTGCTCTGTGCCCCCGGCAGGATTCGAACCTGCGACACCCGCTTTAGGAGAGCGGTGCTCTATCCCCTGAGCTACGAAGGCGCTGGCGTCAGCGTACCGGATGGCGGTCGTGAGGGTGCGGGGGGTCAGGTCAGGGGGCGTGGGTGAAGGAGGTGGCGGCGGCCGCCGGGTGAGGGCCGGTTTCGACCAGTGTGGCGGAGGGCGGGAAGAGGTGGTCGGCGTGGTCGTCGAGTGCGCGGTGGGCCGGGTGGGCCGTGCGTTGAGCGCCGCCGCCCGCCGGTGTGCCCGTGGTTCAGCTCTGCGACGCGCGGGTCACCCGGACCCGGTACTTCTCGTCCTTCCCCGCCACCACCGCGATCCGGATGCCCGTCCGGCGGTCCACGAAGCTCTGGCCCGGTGCGAAGGTGGCGTCCGACAGTTCCGCGTGGACGTTCGGGGTGCGGGTGCACCCCCCGCTGTCGCGGCGGGCGTCGTAGACGGTGATCGGGCCCATGCCGGTGTCCACGTTCGCGTCGACCCGGTAGACCAGGATGCCGGGGCGGCACACGGCCTCGTCGTTGCCGGCGCGGGTGCGCAGTTCGACGGCGTACCCGGAGTGGCCGTCCAGGGGGACGAACACCAGCTTCGGGCCGCCCGCCCGGGCCAGCGGCGTCAGCGGGTACTCCCGCGTCCCCGCGTCCGCCGCGCAGCCGACCTGGTCCGCGTCCAGCCAGCCCAGCTTCCACTTGTGCCAGGCGAGGAGGTCGTTGTTGGCGCCCCAGTCCTCGCTCATGATGTCCCAGTGGCCGACCGCGCCGCCGCCCTCGGCGGTGTAGAGGTCGGGCAGGCCGAAGACATGGCCGTTCTCGTGCGGCAGGACGCGGTAGCCGGTGCGGTCGTAGGAGCCGGAGCCGTCGTCCTGGCGGGAGTAGACGAAGGACGCGTTGGCGACGGGGACGCCGTCCGCGGTCGGGGCCTGCGCGTTGCCCGCGAAGGTGACGGACAGGACCGTGTCGAGGGCGGCGGGGCCCGCGTTCGGGGTCACCAGTACGTTCAGCAGGTCGTACGCCTGGAAGTCCACCTCGTGATCGGCCTCGGCCACGATGTCGCGGACCAGTTCGCGGTAGCCGGGGTCGAAGGGCGCGCCGCGCTCTATGCCGTACGCGCGGAAGGACCTGGGCATGCGCAGCCAGTCGGGGACGGGGATCTCGGGGCGGTAGTCGAGGCGGCCGTAGGAACTGGTGGCGAACCACTCGCGGGTCTCCGGGAAGAACTCCCGGTAGCGGTCGAGGGCGTCGCCCCGGCCGGGTGCGTCGGGGAAGTCGATCATCAGGGTGAGGGCGCGGACCGTGCCGGTGGAGCGGGTGTAGCCGGGGCTCGTGGGGATGCCCTCGGACATCTGGACCTCGCGGCCGCCGCCGATCATGCAGGGGCCGTGGGCGGAGGTGCGGGACAGGGCGCTCGGCCCGGCGCCGGCGACGGAGGTGCCGGGGGAGAGGTGGCCGTTGCCGGCCGAGGTGCTGACCGCGAGGGTCAGGGCGATCACGGATGCGAGGGCGGCCAGGCGGCGCGGGGATATCCGGCTGCGGCTCGGCTGCATGCGGGGAACCTCCGTTCCACACGGCAGCCGCCGGTCTCCGACTGCACCCTCCCGATCACCCTGCGGCGACGGGTGTGGGGGCGCTCGCTGGAAGGGCCGATCGTGGGTCTCCCGCGAGGGGAGGGGAAAGAAGGGTGTGAGGCAGGTCACAGGAGAAGGCTTCGGTGGTGGGAAATAAGCGGGGATCGTTTCCCCGTTTAGACCTGTGTCCAAGCGAAACGGGGATTTGCTCCCCGGATCGCCTGCCCCGAACCACCGCAACCGAGGAGTGCACCGTGCAGACCGCGACCCCCGTAGCGCGCAGGACGCCCCGGCCCCGCGCCGACGCCCTGCGCAACCGGGAGCGGATCGTCACCGCCGCCCGCGAGATGTTCGTCGAGTTCGGGCCCGATGCGCCGCTCGACGAGATCGCCCGCCGGGCCGGCGTCGGCAACGCCACGGTGTACCGCAACTTCCCCGATCGTGACGCGCTGGTGCGCGAGGTCGTCTGCTCCGTGATGGACCGTACGGCGCGGGCGGCCGAGCAGGCGCTCAACGAGACGGGTGACGCCTTCGAGGCACTGGAGCGCTTCGCGCACACGGCCGCCGACGAACGGATCAGCGCGCTGTGCCCGATGATCTCCAGCACCTTCGACCAGAACCATCCCGACCTCGAGGAGGCGCGTCGGCGCGCCGAAAGCCTCGTCGCCCAGCTGATGGACCGCGCCAAGGCGGCCGGTCAGCTCCGTTCCGACGTGGAGTACGGCGACCTGATGGTGGGCGTCGCCCAGCTGAGCCGGCCCCCGGCCGGTACCGGCTGCCTGAACGCCGACCGGTTCGTCCACCGCCATCTCCAGCTGTTCCTGGACGGGATGCGGGCCCCGGCCCCCACCGTCCTGCCGGGCGCGGCCGTGACCGTGGAGGACCTGCGCCGCTGAACGATCACTGACCATCCATCGCCCGTCCTGATCACCCGGTCGCGAAGACCGTGGCCGAGGGGACCGCGGTCACGGCGGCCGCAGTCCTCGCGGGGAGCAACGGGCACCGATCACAGCGGCCGTCCGCCCGGGACGGGTCGTTTCCCGAGCACGCCCGATTTTTCCTTAAACAGTTCTGAAACAGTCCTGATTTCCGTCATACGTTCCGAAGTGGGTACCCCCATGTCTCAAACAGCCGCGACGGCCGGAAAGGCCGTCCGCGTCGTCCCCGACGCCAACCGCTGGAAAGCGCTCGTCTTCATCGCGCTCGCCCAGCTGATGGTCGTCCTGGACGCCACCATCGTGAACATCGCCCTGCCCTCCGCCCAGCAGGATCTGGGCATCTCGGACGGCAACCGCCAGTGGGTGGTCACCGCCTACGCCCTCGCCTTCGGCGGGCTGCTGCTGTTCGGCGGCCGGATCGCCGACCTGTGGGGGCGCAAGCGGGCCTTCGTGCTCGGTCTGGGCGGGTTCGCCGCGGCCTCCGCGCTCGGCGGCGCGGCCACCAACGAGGCCATGATGTTCGGCGCCCGCGCCCTGCAGGGCGTGTTCGGCGCGCTGCTCGCGCCCGCCGCGCTGTCCCTGCTCGCGGTGATGTTCACCGACGGCAAGGAGCGCGCCAAGGCGTTCGGCATCTACGGCGCGATCGCCGGCGGCGGTGGTGCCGTCGGTCTGATCCTCGGCGGTTTCCTCACCGAGTACCTGGACTGGCGCTGGACGTTCTTCGTGAACATCCCGTTCGCCGTCGTCGCCGCGGCCGGCGCGTACTTCGTCATCCGTGAGCCCGGGGGCAGCCGCAACCGCTCGTCGCTGGACGTCCCCGGCGTGGTGCTGTCGACCCTGGGTCTGGTCGCGCTGGTCTACGGCTTCACCCGCGCGGAGTCCGAGGGGTGGAGCGACTCCCTGACGATCGGCATGTTCGTCGCCTCCGCCGTGCTGCTCGCCGCCTTCGTGGCCGTCGAGGCCAAGGTCAAGGCGCCGCTGCTGCCGCTGCGCGTGATCACCGAGCGCAATCGCGGCGGGATCTACCTCTCGCTGGGCCTGGCGATCATCGCGATGTTCGGCCTGTTCCTCTTCCTGACGTACTACCTGCAGATCGTGAAGGACTACTCGCCGGTCAAGACCGGCTTCGCGTTCCTGCCGATGATCGCGGGCATGATCGCGGGTTCCACCCAGATCGGCACCCGGCTGATGACCAGGGTCGCGCCCCGGCTGCTGATGGGCCCCGGCTTCCTGGCCGCCGCGCTCGGCATGCTGGTGCTGACCCGGCTGGAGATCGACTCCTCGTACGCGGCGGTGCTGCTGCCGGGGATGCTGCTGCTGGGTCTCGGCATGGGTACGGCGTTCATGCCGGCCATGTCCCTGGCCACCCAGGGCGTCGAGCCCCGGGACTCCGGTGTCGCCTCCGCGATGGTCAACACCTCGCAGCAGGTGGGCGGCGCGATCGGCACGGCCCTGCTGAACACGATCGCGGCCTCGGCCACCACGTCCTACATCACCGATCACATCGGCGGCGCCACGAGCCGGTCCCAGCAGCAGCTGGTCCAGCTCCAGGGGCAGGTGCAGGGCTACACCAGCGCGATCTGGTTCGCCGTCGGGATCCTGGTGGTGGCCGCGGCCATCGCCGTGACCTTCATCAACGCCGGCCGGCCGGGCGGTACCACGGTCGTCGGGTCCTCCGGACAGGCCGCCCAGGACGAGGTCCCCGTGCCGGTGCTGGCGCACTGACGGACCTGACCCGCGCCGGTCACCGGTGGCTCTGACGGACGGCTCGGTTCGCGCCGGTCACCGGTGACTCCGAGGGGCCCGGCCCGCGCCGGCCGCCGGGCCCGACGGCGGCCGGCCCGACTCGGCGCGCTGGACGGCCCCGGCCGCCGCCGTCGACCGCTGACGGCCCCGGTCCGCCGTACCCCTTCGGACCAGCCGTACGGACGGGGAAGGGACGCCTCGTCCGTACGGCTCCCCCGGACCTGCCCCGGCTTCCGCGTCAGCGGAGCCAGGGCAGGTCCGCACCCGCTTCGCTCGGCTGGAGTCCCTCGGCGATGATCCGCATGATCTCGCCGAGGGACTCCTGCTGTTCCGGGCTGAGCCGGTCGAAGACAGCCTGGCGCACGGCGTCCACATGACCGGGCGCGTGCCGGCGCAGCACCCCGGCCCCCTCGTCGGTCAGCACCGCGAACTGGCCCCGCTTGTCGGAGGGGCAGTCCTCGCGGCGTACCCAGCCGTTCTTCTCCAGACGGGCGACGGCGTGCGAGAGACGGGAGCGGGTGATCTTCGCGGACATCGCCAGCTCCGTCATGCGCAGCCGCCGGCGGGGGGACTCGGCGAGTTTGACGAGCAGGCCGTAATAGACGTGCGGCATTCCCGCGTCACGCTGGAGCTGGCGGTCGAGGTGGTCTTCCAGGAGGGTGGCGGCCTCGATGTACGAGCGCCAGACGCGCTGCTCCTCGTCCGTGAGCCAGCGGGGTTCCTCGGCGCGTGCCGATGTGGGTGCCGTCTTCATGTACTCCACTGTACGACCGGTCTCCTTGAAGGTTAAACAAAAGGGGCGTACGGTTGACGATAGAAGTTGAGAGTTCAAGCAAGCGTCGGTGAGCAGGCTGCCGGCCGCCTTGCCGAAGGGAGCCTCAGTCATGACCGCCTCCACCCGGGAGCGCATGCCCGCGCTCTACCTCAGCCACGGTGCCCCGCCCCTGGCCGACGACCCCCTCTGGCCCGGCGAGCTGGCCGCCTGGTCGGCCGGTCTGCCCCGCCCGACGGCCATCCTGGTCGTCTCCGCCCACTGGGAGGAGGCCCCGCTCGCCCTCGGCGCCACCGGGGCCGTCCCTCTCGTCTACGACTTCTGGGGCTTCCCCGAGCACTACTACCAGGTCACCTACGGCGCCCCCGGCGCCCCCGCGCTCGCCGACTCGGTGCGCAAGCTGCTGCGTGCCCCCGGCCTCCCCGTGCAGGACGTCCCCGACCGGGGCCTGGACCACGGCGCCTACGTCCCGCTGGTCGAGATGTTCCCCGAGGCCGACATCCCGGTGCTCCAGGTGTCCATGCCGACGCTGGACCCGGTGAGGCTGATGGAGATCGGGCGCAGGCTCGCGCCGCTGCGCGACGAGGGCGTACTGATCATCGGCTCCGGGTTCTTCACCCACAACCTGGCCGCACTGCGGCAGGGCGGCATCCCCGCCTGGTCGGCGGAGTTCGACGACTGGGGCCGCCGGGCGCTGGACTCCGGGGACGTCGACGCGCTGCTCGACTTCACCCGCAAGTCGCCGGCGGGTCTGCTCGCCCACCCGCGCACCGAGCACTTCGCACCGCTCTTCGTGACCATGGGTGCCGCGGACGCCTCCGGTGAGCTCGGGGAACAGAAGTCCGTGATCGACGGGTTCTGGATGGGGCTGGCCAAGCGGTCGGTGCAGTTCGGCTGACGCGGCTGACGCGGCTGACGGCCGCGGACGGCCTCGGGGGAGGCCCCTACAGGGGTTTCTCGTACCAGGCCACGTCCCACCAGCGGCCGAACTTGCGGCCCACCTCGCGGTACGTGCCGACGTGCCGGAAGCCGAAGCGCTCGTGCAGCCGTGTCGAGGCGTCGTTCGGCTGGGCGATTCCGGCATAGGCGCGGTGCAGGTCCTCGCCCGCCAGGGCGTCGAAGAGGGCCGTGTAGAGCAGTGTGCCGACGCCGCGCCGGCCGGCGTCCGGGGCGACGTAGACCGTCGTCTCCACGGAGGTCGCGTAGGCGGGCTTGGGGCGGAAGGGGCTCGAGGTGGCGTACCCCAGGATCCGCTGTGAACCGGTGTCCGTGGCAACCATCAGACGGCACGGGCCGTCTTCAGGGTGGGAGAGCAGCCAGGGGCGGCGCTCCTCCGGGGTGAACGGCGCCGTGTCGAATGTGATCGGCGTCTCACGCACGTAGTGGTTGTAGAGGTCGGTGAGGGATGTCAGATCGCCTTCGTTCCCCGGTCTGACCTGGACCTCTGCGTACTCCGTCGGCATCGCGCCTCCCCGCGTGGGCCGACAGGGTACTGCATGATCAGAAAAATCGGAGTGCGGGCGGGGAATTCTGTCCGGATTCCAGTCGTTGTTTCCTACGGATGCAGGGCACCCGAGCAGAGTCCGCAGAGACCTGAAGAACGTGTCGAGCGTCCGCAGGGCCACCCGCTGACCTCATCATCGCAAGGGAGCACGCATGGCAACCCGTGCCGTCGCCCGTCGTCAGTCCGCCGCCGGCGAGACGGTCGACTCGGCAAGCAGTGTTCGCGCCCATGGCGGCGAGATCGCCGATCGCGACCTGGTCGGCATGTACCTCGACGAGATCGCGCGCACACCGCTGCTCGACGCCGCCAAGGAGGTCGAGCTGTCCCAGATCATCGAAGCGGGTGTGTTCGCGCGGCAGATCCTCGACGGTCTCGAGGAGAACAAGGCCGGTGCCTCCGCCGAGGAGTTGCATGCCCTGGTCGAGGCCAGCGAGCGGGCCAAGGACGTCTTCATCCGTTCCAACCTGCGCCTGGTCGTCGCCGTGGCGCGCCGGTACCCGCGCAGCGGCCTGCCGCTGCTCGACCTGATCCAGGAGGGCAACGCCGGTCTGGTGCGCGCGGTCGAGAAGTTCGACTACCGCAAGGGCTTCAAGTTCTCGACGTACGCCACCTGGTGGATCCGTCAGGCCATCACCCGCTCCATAGCCGACCAGTCGCGCACCATCCGCCTGCCCGTCCACCTGGTGGAGGAGCTGGGCCGGATCCGGCGCGTGCAGCGCGAGTTCAACCGTGAGCACGGCCGTGAGCCGGAGCCCGCGGAGATCGCCGCCGAGCTCGGCTCCACGCCGGAGCGCGTCACCGACGTGCTCGACTGGGCCCGCGACCCGGTCTCGCTGAACATGCCCGTGGACGACGAGGGCGAGACCCAGTTCGGCGATCTCCTGGAGGACACCTCCGCGGTGTCGCCGGAGCAGTCGGTGCTGACGCTGCTGCGCAGCGAGGAGCTGGACGACCTGATCGGCCGCCTCGACCAGCGCACCGCCTCCATCATCAAGATGCGCTACGGCATCGAGGACGGCCGGGAGCGCACGCTGACCGAGGTCGGCAAGGAGCACGGTCTGACCCGCGAGCGCATCCGCCAGATCGAGAAGCACGCGCTGCTGGAGCTGAAGAAGCTGGCCCGCGACACCGGGTTCGACGCGGCGGCGTGAGGTCCTGACCCGGCGGTGGCGTGAGGCCCTTGCCCTCGCGTGGGTGTGAGGCTCTCGTCCCGCGGTGACGGGAAGTCACCGTCCTCGCGTGGGTGGGAAGCCACCGTCCTCGCGTGGGTGTGAGGCCGTTGCCCCGCGGTGGCGTGAGGCCCTGGCTCGCGTGGTGCGTGACCTGCGGCTTCGAGGCGGTGGCGCGGCGCGAGGGGCGGCCCGTGGTGTGACGGGCGGGTCCGATCCGGTGGTGTAACGGGCCCGACCGCGTACGCCGGGTGGCGAAAGACAGCGCAAAACATGGCCGTTCCCCGCCGCTTCAACCCGCCGGGCCACGGGAACAAGACTGGCAAGCCCAGGAATTCCGTCCGTGGGGCCCTCGGGCCCCGCCGGACGCATGAGCCACGTCCCGACGCACACCCCCCCGGCGGCGGGACTTCCCAGAGCCGGGTTCGGCGCCCTTCCCCCCGGGCGCCGGGCCCGGCTTCCTCATGACCGAGGGCGCCGTGCGCTGTCCGCGGCCGAGCGGTGGGCCACCCCGAACCTGAACCCCGGGGTGGCCCACCAGATGGCAGATTGTGCCACATGGGCATAGCCTGCCGGGCGTGAGCACCACCCCGACGTCACCTCCGCCGCCTCCCGCCGTCTCCCTGACCGAGCGGCGCAAGGCCGAGACCCGTATGGAGATCGCCCGTGCCGCGGCCGGTCTCTTCGTCCGGCAGGGCCTGCGGGCCAGCCGTGCCGAGGACATCGCCCAGGCGGCCGGCATCGCCCCGCGCACCTTCTACCGGTACTTCGCCAGCAAGGAGGAGGCCGTCGGCCCGATCTACGCGGCCGGCGCCCAGCGCTGGGTGGAGGCGGTGCGCGCCGCCCCGGCCGGGGTGCCGCTGCCGCAGGTACTGGAGGACGCCGTGCGCCACACGCTGACCCCCGGCGTCGGAGTGTCGGCGGCCTCCTGGAACTGGGTCCGCACCCTGATCCGGCTGGCGGAGGCGAACCCGGCCCTGCGCAGGGTGTGGGCGCAGGCGTGCCAGGCGTCGGAGCGGCAACTGGCGGAGGCGCTGACGGAGCGGCTGACGGCCGGTCGAGCCGGTCGCGTCGGTTACGACCCCGACAACGTTGCCGCCCGCGCCCGGCTGTGCTTCGCCGCCGCCGTCGCGAGCGCGGCCGTGCGCACGGCCGTGGAGAGCTGGGCGGCGGGCGACGGCCCTTCCGAGGGCCCGCACGGCCCGGCCGAACTGGCGGTGGACAACCTGACGGCACTACGGGACTTCCCCTGGGAGGACTTCACCACGCCTCGCGCACGCTGAGGGCCACCGGGAGGACGTGACGTACGGCGGGAGGGACCCGTCCCGCGGGTGCCGTTCCGTGCCGGTCGTGCCGTGCCGTCCCGTGCCAGTCGTGCCGTGCTGGTGCCGGTGCCGGTCGTGTCGTGCCGCGCCGTGCAGCGCTGTGACACCACGTCACTCACACCACTCACACCCCTCACGTCACGGCGCCCGCCGCCCGGCTCATCCGCGCGCCCAACTCCCTCACCGCCTCGACGAGTTCCGCGGGCTCCTGCACGGTGAACTCGTGCCCCAGCATCGCCAGCCGTACCGCCATCCAGTCCTTGGCGTCGCTCACCGTCGCGCGCAGCCGGCAGCTTCCCCCGTCCAGTGGCTCGGGCGGGCCCAGCCAGGCCGGGAGGCGGGCCGCGACCACCTCGGCCGGTGCGGCGAAGGTGACGACGAGCGCGTACGACTCCTGCGCCCGGTGCATGGACCGGCGCAGATACTCCGCCGCGTTCCCGGTCGGCAGCTCCCTCGGGGTGAACCGCGCGCCGGTGGCGAAGGGTTCGCTCACCCGGTCGACGCGGAACGTACGCCAGTCGGCGCGGTCGAGGTCGTAGGCCACGAGGTACCAGCGCCGCCCGGTCGACACCAGCCGGTACGGCTCCGTCACCCGCCGGGACCCGGTGCCGTCGGCCGCGCGGTAGGCGAACCGCAGCCGTTCGTGGCCGGCCACCGTGGAAGCCATGACGATCAGCGTCTCGGGAGCGATCGTCGGACCGTCGCCGCTGGTCAACGGGGTGGTCGCGGCCTGGAGCGTGCTGACGCGGTGGCGCAGCCTGCCGGGCAGCACCTGCTCCAGTTTGGCCAGTGCCCGCACCGATGCCTCGTCCACGCCCTCCAGGGCGTGCCCGGCGCCGGCCCGCAGCCCGACCGCGATGGCCACCGCCTCCTCGTCGTCGAGGACCAGGGGCGGCATCGCCTTGCCGGCGACCAGCCGGTAGCCGCCGTCCGCGCCCAGGGTCGCCCGCACGGGATAGCCGAGCTCCCGCAGCCGGTCGATGTCCCGCCGGATCGTGCGCCGGGAGACCCCGAGCCGCTCGGCCAGCTCGCCGCCGGGCCACTCGCGGGGTGTCTGGAGGAGGGAGAGGAGCGTCAGAAGCCGGGCCGGCGTGTCCGTCGTCATGGGAACCAGGGTGCCGCAGATCTAGGACACCATCCGACCTACTGCGGTCATAGCTTCGGCGACATGACCTCCACCGGCACCCCGCTTCCCCCGCATCCCTCACATCCCCCGTGTCCCCCGCAGCCCGCGGTGGGCGACCGCCGCCGCTGGTTCGCCCTGGCGATCGTGATGACCGCGGCCTTCATGGACCTCGTCGACGTCACGATCGTCAACATCGCGATCCCGTCGATCCAGCGCGACGAGGGCGCCACCTTCAGCCAGATCCAGTGGATCACCGCCGGCTACGCCCTGGCCTTCGCCGCGGGGCTCGTCACCGGCGGCCGGCTCGGTGACATCCACGGCCGTAAGCGGATCTTCCTCATCGGTATCGGCGGCTTCACCCTCGCCTCCGCGCTGTGCGGCCTCGCCGTGAACCCCGAGATGCTGGTCGCCTCCCGCATCCTGCAGGGCGCCATGGCGGCGCTGATGGTGCCGCAGGTGCTGTCGATCGTGCACGCGACCTTCCCCGCGCACGAACGCGGCAAGGTGTTCGGGCTGTTCGGCGCGATCGTCGGCCTGGGCGCGGTGTCCGGGCCGCTGCTCGGCGCGCTGCTGACGGAGTGGAACCTGTTCGGCCTGGAATGGCGCCCGATCTTCCTGATCAACCTGCCCGTCGGCATCGCCGGACTGATCCTCGGCAGCCGCTTCATCAGCGAGTCGAAGGCGCCGCGCGCCCTGAAACTGGACCTCGTGGGGGTCGCTCTGGTGACGCTGGGCCTGCTGATGCTGCTCTACCCGCTCACCCGCGGCCGCGAGCTGGACTGGCCGGTGTGGGGGTACGTGTCGATGGCCGGCGCGCTGGTGGTCTTCGCGGCACTGGTGGCGTACGAGCGGCACAAGGGCGCGCGGGACGGGTCCCCGCTGATCGAGCTGTCGCTGTTCCGGGTGAAGAGCTTCGCGGCGGGCGTCGCGGTGCAGACCGTGTTCGGCGTCGTCCTCGGCGTCTTCTTCCTGGTGTGGACGCTGTACATGCAGATCGGTCTCGGCTGGAGTCTGCTGCGGGCGGGGCTGACCGGTGTGCCCTTCTCCCTCGCCGTCTCGGCGGCGGCCGGGATGTCGGTGCAGTTGCTGGTCCCGCGCTACGGCCGCAAGGTGCTCCAGGCGGGCGCGCTGGTGATGGCGGCCGGGGTGCTGGTCTACATCTGGGAGGCCGCGCGGTACGGCCAGTCCATCTCCCCCTGGCAGATGGCGCTCCCGCTGACGGTCATGGGCGTCGGTATGGGTCTGATCGTGGCCCCGCTCACCGACGCGGTGCTGTCCGAGGTGCCGCGGGAGCACGCCGGGTCGGCCTCGGGGCTGATCAACACCGTGCAGCAGATGGGCAACGCGCTGGGGCTCGGTCTGGTGTCGGTGGTGTTCTTCGGCGTGATCGACGAGCGGCTCGCGCCCGCCGAGGTGGGGCCGGCCTTCGCGGACGGTTTCCGGCACGCGCTGGGCTGGGTGGCCGCGGTGCTGGGCGTGATCTTCCTGCTGATGTTCGCCCTGCCGAAGCACCCGGCCGGGCATGTGGAGGGGACGGGGGCCGAGGACGCGCCCGCCGTGACGAAGGAGCCGGAACTCGTGTCCTGAGCGGACACGCCTCCGGGCCGACGGGAAGGGTCCGGCACCCACGGGTGCCGGACCCTTCCCGTGCCTTCGGGCGGCCGGGCCTCCCGTTCCTCCCGGACGGGCCGGCCGGCCACCTCTCACCGACCGGAGAAACGGGCACAAACAGAAACCCGGCCATGCCCGATCGTGCCCATAACTGTTTACTTCCCTGGTGTGCGGGCGTAATCTCCGAGCGAAACCACATGTTCGGGCATGAGTGGACGCGGAGGCGGGCGGACGATGTACGCACCGGAACGGCAGCAGGAGATCCTGCGGCTCGCCCGCGACGGCGGCCGGGTGGACGTGGTCTCGCTGGCCGAGGAGTTCCAGGTGACCGCCGAGACCATCCGCCGGGACCTCAAGGCTCTCGACCGCGCGGGTCTGGTCCGCAGGGTGCACGGCGGGGCCATCCCCGCCGGACGCCTCGGCTTCGAGCCGGACCTCGCCGAGCGGGAGACGACCGCGGCCGACGAGAAGGACCGCATCGCGCAGGCCGCCCTCGCGGAACTCCCCGGCGACGGCGCCGTGATCGTCGACGCCGGTTCGACGGCCGCGCGGCTCGCCGGACTCCTGCCGGTGGAGCTCTCCCTCACCGTCGTCACCCACAGCCTGCCCGTCGCGACCCGCCTTGCCGACCACCCCGGCATCCAGCTGCACCTGGTCGGGGGCCGGGTACGGCACCGTACGCGGGCCGCCGTGGACGCCTGGGCGCTGCGCGCGTACGCCGAGATCCGTGCGGACGTCCTGTTCGTGGCCGCCAACGGCTTCTCCGCCGAACACGGTCTGACCACCCCCGACCTCGCCGAGGCCGCCGTCAAGCGCGCGGCCGTGGCGGCGGCCCGCCGCGTGGTGCTGCTCGCCGACTCCTCCAAGCACGGTCAGGAACACTTCGCCCGCTTCGGTGACCTGGGCGACGTCGACCTGCTGATCACCGACACCGGACTGAGCCCGCAGGACGCCGCCGTCATCGAGCGCGGCGGCACGGAAGTAGTACGCGCATGATCCTCACCGTCACCCCCAACCCCTCCCTGGACCGCACCTACGAGGTCCCCTCGCTGGACCGCGGCGAGGTCGTCCGGGCCACCGGCGAACGCGTCGACCCCGGCGGCAAGGGAGTCAACGTCTCCCGCGCCGTTGCCGCGGCCGGCCGGCGCACGGTGGCCGTGCTGCCCCTGGGCGGCGCACCGGGCGCCCTGGTCGCCGACCTGCTCGACGCGCAGGGCATCCAGGTCGCCCCGGTGCCGGTCGCCGGTGCCACCCGCTCCAACATCGCGCTCGCCGAGGCGGACGGCGTCCTGACGAAGATCAACGCGCCGGGCCCCGAACTGACCGCGGCCGAGCGGGAACTGCTCCTCGACACGGTGCGACGGCAGTCCCGGGACGCCGACTGGATCGCCTGCTGCGGCAGCCTCCCGCGCGGACTCGCTCCCTCCTGGTACGCCGAACTGGTCGCCCGGGCGCACGCCGCCGGCGTACGCATCGCCCTGGACACCTCCGGCCCCGCCCTGCTCGCGGCCCTGCGCGAGCGGCCGGACGTGGTGAAGCCCAACGCCGGGGAACTGGCCCAGGCCGTGGGCCGTTCCCTGACCACCGTCGGCGACGCGCTGAAGGCGGCCGAGGAACTGCGGGAGACGGGCGCCCGGACCGTCCTCGCGAGCCTCGGCGCCGACGGACAGCTGCTCGTGGACGACGACGGCACCTGGTTCGGCAGCGCCCCGGTGGCCGCCGTCCGCAGCAACGTGGGCGCGGGCGACTCCTCCCTCGCCGGCTTCCTCGTCGCCGGCGGGCGCGGACCCCGGGCGCTCGCCTCCGCCGTCGCGCACGGTGCGGCGGCCGTCCAGCTGCCCGGCAGCGTGATGCCGGCACCCGGCGACCTGGACCCCGCCGCGGTGACCGTCACGGCCGAGGTGCCCGTCGACCGCCCACTGCGGGAGCCGGCGTCATGAGTCCCCCACGGCCACCGGCTCCGCCCTCCCCGGTCCTCCCCCTCCCTCTTCCTTCCCCCTTCCTCCCCTCACCCCCGTCCCCCTTTCCGCCCACCCCACCGCACGGGCGATACGCGTGCGAAGGAGCCCGCGATGAGTGACATGATCACCGCGGACCTGGTCGATCTCGACCTGTCCGCCGACACCAAGGAAGCGGCGGCACGCGCCCTCGCCGAGCGCATGGTGGCCCTGGGCCGGGTGACCGACCTGGACGGCTTCCTCGCCGACGTCGCCGCCCGCGAGGCGCAGATGCCGACCGGCCTCGACGGCGGTATCGGCATCCCGCACTGCCGCAGTACGCATGTCACCGAACCGACGCTGGCCTTCGGACGCAGCGCCGCCGGGATCGACTTCGGCGCGGCGGACGGGTCCGCCGACCTGGTCTTCCTGATCGCCGCCCCGGCCGGCGCCGACGACGCCCATCTGACGATCCTGTCGTCGCTGGCCCGGCAGCTGATGAACGCCGAGTTCACCACCGCGCTCCGGTCGGTGGGCGACGCGGCGGCAGCGGCGGCGCTCATCCGCGGCGACGAGCCGCCGACGGCCGGCGCGAGCGGCCCCGCGGACCCCGTGGCGGCTCCGGTGGCGGCCTCCGCCGGAGCCGCCACGGTCACGGCCACCGCCGGGACCCCTGAAACGCCCGAGACCGCCGGGACCGCCGAGACCTCCGGAACCTCTGAGACAGCCGGGACATCCGGCACCCCCGGCACCCCCGAGACCTCCGAGGCCTCCGAGACCTCCGGAACCGCCGGGACATCCGACGCGTCGTCCGCCTCCGGAACCTCCGGCGACCGCCCGTTCCGCGTCGTCGCCGTCACCTCCTGCCCCACCGGCATCGCCCACACCTACATGGCGGCCGAGTCGCTGGAGAACGCCGGCCGGGCGGCGGGCGTCGAGGTCGTCGTCGAGACGCAGGGCTCGGCCGGTTTCACCCGGCTCGACCCGGCCGTGATCGCGGCGGCGGACGGCGTGATCTTCGCCCACGACGTCCCCGTGCGGGAGAAGGAGCGCTTCGCCGGCAAGCCCACCGTCGACACCGGCGTCAAGGCGGCCGTCAACCGCCCCGCCGCACTGATCACCGAGGTCCGCGGCAAGGCCGAACGGGGCGAGGTCACCGGGGCGGCCGACGCGTCCGGCGCTACGCCCGTCGAGCGCACCGGCGACAGCGGTGAGGGGTACGGCACCAAGCTGCGCAAGTGGCTGATGTCCGGCGTCAGTTACATGGTGCCGTTCGTCGCGGCGGGCGGTCTGCTCATCGCCCTCGGCTTCGCGATCGGCGGCTACGAGATCAACAAGGCGCCGTCGGTGATGGACCACTTCGTGTGGACGCAGGCGGACAGCTGGGGCGCCCTGCTCTTCCAGACCGGCGGCGTCGCCTTCGGGTTCCTCGTCCCGGTCCTGGCCGGCTACATTGCCTACGGCATGGCGGACCGGCCCGGCCTCGTGCCCGGATTCGTCGGCGGCGCGATCTCGCTCACCGTCAACGCCGGGTTCCTCGGCGGCCTCGCCGCCGGTCTGATCGCCGGTGGTGTGGTCATCGCGATCCAGAAGGTGCGCATTCCCACCGCGCTGCGCGGCATCATGCCGGTGGTGGTGATCCCGCTGATCTCCTCGGCGGTCGTGGGCTTCCTGATGTTCGTCGTCATCGGCAAGCCCATCGCCGAGGCGCAGAAGGGCATGACCGACTGGCTGAACGGCCTCACCGGCACCAACGCCGTGCTGCTCGGCGCCCTGCTCGGCCTGATGATGTGCTTCGACCTCGGTGGACCGGTCAACAAGGTCGCCTACACCTTCGCCACCGCCGGCATCGCCGTCGCGAGCCCCGGCGACTCCGCGATGAAGATCATGGCCGCGGTGATGGCCGCCGGAATGGTGCCGCCGCTGGCGATGGCCCTGGCCACCACGGTCCGCGGCAAGCTCTTCGACCGGACCGAACGGGAGAACGGCAAGGCCGCCTGGGTCCTGGGCGCCTCCTTCATCTCCGAGGGTGCGATCCCGTTCGCCGCCGCCGACCCGCTGCGGGTGATCCCCGCCTCGATGGCGGGCGGCGCGGTCACCGGCGCCCTGTCCATGGCGTTCGGCGCCACCCTGCGCGCCCCGCACGGCGGCATCTTCGTGGTCCCGCTGATCGGCAACCCGTTGCCCTACCTCGTCGCCATCGCCGCGGGCGTCTGCGTCACCGCCGCCCTGGTGATCATCCTCAAGGGCCTGCGCAAGCCGGTCCCGGGCGCCGCGGGGGCCGGAGGGAGCACCCCGGTGCCCTCCGCGGAGGCCAGGCAGCCGGTGGCCGCCTAGTGCGAGCGATGCGTCCGTTTGGGTAGGTGTGGGTGGTTCATGCCTAGTGCGAGATAGATCACGATCATCACGGTCCGGGGGTCGAATCCCCGGGCCGTGGTGTGTACTGGGGCGCATGCGTGAGCACGAGGCAATCTCGCGGATGACGGACGTCACCGTCCTCGCCCTGGTGGCCGTGGCCTGCGCGGCGGGTCTGACCGGCATCCTGCGGCGTCGGCGCGGACGGCTGCGCGAAGGCGCCCAGGGGCACTTGGGGGCCGTCCGGCGGCACACGCCCCACGGTGTCGCCGCCATTCCCCGGCAGCGGCGGACGGGCCCACGGGCGGAAGCGGTACATCTCACCGCCGAGGAGCGCGACGCGTTCGCCGGGCTGGTACGGCGCTTCGGTGAAGGAGGCTGACTCCCGCCCCCACCGTGACCTCAGAAGACCTGCGCCGCCCGGCGTTCCATCGCGTCCCGCGCCGCGTCCTCGCTGACGTACACCTCGCACATGTGCCGTCCGTCGGGCGTCGCCGTGTGCTCGACCTCCCACAGGGACAACTCCGCGCCGTCGCCCAGCAGGAACGCGTGCTCGTAGAGCGAGAAGCACAGTCCCGGACGCCCCACGCGGGACGGCCGGCCGAAAGCCTGGGTGATCCGGTGCGCGTGCGCCGTGGTCAGCAGCGCGGCCGTCTCGGCACCCGGCCGGTCCGTGTTCTCCGCCCGGCGCAGTAGCCGGCGGGCGTGGTCCGCGGAACCGTCCGCGATGTAGACGTGCCCCAGCGCGGGGGCCGGGGACAACGTCACCGTCACCGGCAGCTCGAAGTCCGGGGCGTCCGGCGGTAACGGCAACCGGGCCGTGGCCGTGCGCAGTTCCTCCTCGTCCACGTACACCTCGTGCTGCGGCTCCGCGCCCGGTGCGGTGTTGTGGACGAGCTCCCAGAGCGTGAGCGCCGAGCCGTCGGCGAGCAGCCAGGTGTGCCGGTACGTCTCCCGGTGCAGCCCCGCGCTGTGGTGCGCGGAGTGCAGCGAACCGTCGTGCGCCAGCGCGCAGTCCAGCCGCCGGACCGTCTCGTCCGGCAGTTCGAAGGAGTTCAGGGCGCGGCCGAGCAGGCGCGCGAGGTACTCCTCCGGAGACTCGGGTGAGTCGGGTGGTTCGTACGCTGCCGTCTCGTACGGAACGCTCAAGGCTTCTCCCGGCGTTGCTGCATGTCACCTTGTGGGTGCATACCGTAGCTCCTCGGTCGGACGTCATGTCCAGGAACCGAGAAAACAGATGGCTGGAAAACGGGCGGGCCGCCGGAGAAATTCCCGGGCCGTCCGAAGGCGCCGCCACCGCTCGGCTTCTTCACCGTTCCCCGTACAACTCCCCGTAGGACGGCCATGATCCGCCCGGTCCGTCCACCGGTCCCGCGGCGCGCACCGCTCGCACGATCGCGCGGGTCACCAGGTCCGCGCCCGCGGCGAGCACCTCGTTCAGGGCGAGGGGGTCCGCCGCGTCGAGCGGGCGCTGCCCGGTGGCCAGGGTGAACACCGTGTCCCCGTCGCTGAGCAGATGCACCGGCCGCACCGCCCGCGCGATGCCGTCGTGGGCGGTGCCGGCGAGTTTCTGCGCCTGCGCCTTGGACAGGCCGGCGTCGGTGGCGACCACCGCGAGCGTGGTGTTCAGCGGGGGAGGCGCGTTCCGCCCGGCCGCCTGCGCGAGCCGGCGCAGCGCCGCCCGGTGCACCTCCGCGTCCGGGTAGCGCACCCGGCCCTGGAACAACTCCCCGTAGAGCACCCCCGTCTCCCCGTCGACCACCGAACCCGCGGCGTTGGCCACCACCAGCGCGGCCACCGTGACGCCCGACTCCAGCACCGTGCTCGCGGTGCCGATCCCGCCCTTCAACTGACCGGCCACCGCGCCCGTACCGGCGCCGACGCAGCCTTGCGGCACGGGTGCGCCCGGCTCGCTCGCCGCCGCGGCCTCGACCGCGGCACGACCGGTGGCCGCGTCCGGCCGGGCCCGGAAGTCGCCGCCCCGGCCCAGGTCGAAGACGCAGGCGGCCGGCACCACCGGCACCACATGCGCGGGATCCGGGCCGACCCGCACCCCGCGCCCCCGTTCCTCCAGCCAGGCCATCACCCCGGACGCCGCGTCCAGCCCGTAGGCGCTGCCCCCGGTCAGCACGATCGCCTCGGCCCGCTGCACCAGGTTGCGCGGATCGAGCGCGTCGGTCTCCTTCGTGCCGGGGCCGCCCCCGCGCACGTCCACCGCGGCCACGGCCCCGCCCTCGGGCGCGAGCACGACGGTGGTGCCCGTGAGCCAGCCGTCACCGGTGCGCGTCGCGTGCCCCACGCGCAGGCCGGCCACATCCGTCAGAGCGTCAGCTGTCATGGGATCAGTCCTGCCCGCCGGGAGGGGCCGTACCCTGGGCGTATGAGCACCGCCCCCGACCCCCGGCCGCGCGAGCCGAAGCCCGCGCTGGTCTTCGACGACCCGCTGGACCAGCAGTCCCCGGACGACACGGACCGCGGCTGGGGCGAGCGCCCGTCCGGCGACAGCGCGTCCGATCTGAAACGCTTCCTGGACGAGAAGCCGCCCCACCACATCTGAACCCCTCCGCCCACGGGGCGCCCTACCGTCCGCCGTGGCCCGTGCCGCGCTGCGCGACGAGGGTGTCGCGGATCTCCTTGAGCACCTCCAGCTCGGTGACCCCGACGACCTCCTGCGTGCTCTCCTTCGCCTTCCGGCGGGCCTCCACCCGGGCCAGGTACTTCGCCATGGGCAGCACCATCAGGAAGTAGACGACCGCCGCGGTGATCAGGAACTGGAGGGTCGCGCCGAGCACGGAGCCCCACAGGATCCGGACGCCGGTCGCGGCGTCCCCGGTGCCCTCGCAGGGGCCCTTCAGGCACGAGCTGTAGCTGTCCAGGTTCCTCGTGCCGAACGCACCCACCAGCGGGTTGATGACGCCCTTCACCACCGCGTTCACGATGTTGGTGAAGGCGGCGCCGATGACCACCGCCACGGCCAGCTCGACGACGTTCCCACGCGTCAGGAAGGCCTTGAAGCCCGCCAGTACGGATTCCTTCTTCTCGCTCAAGTCGAGCCCCCATCTCAGATGCGCCGTGCACGGAACCGAACGCTCCGCAACCTATGCCAGCGCCGTGCCGGCGTGTCCAGCCGGGTCGCTCGAAAGAGGGCCCCGACGTGCGGGCGGAGCTCGAAATCGCGCCGTTCCCCGCGGTGCCGTTCCCCACCGCACCGTTCCCCGCGGTGCCGTTCCCCACCGCACCGGTCACCACATGGTCACCGCCAGCCGTGCCGTGGTGCTCGCGCCCGCCAGGCCGGACGCGGTGGCGCGCGGTACCGACAGCACCAGCAGGGCCCCGCCGTCGTGCGCGCCGTCCGCCGGGTCCGGCACCTCGGTCACCCGGGCCCCGCGAGCGACCACCCGGGCCTCACCCCCGGACACCGTCTCCTCGGCGGCGATCACGTCCACCCGGTCGCCCGGCCGCAGCAGCCGTACCGTCGCCGCGTCGGCGATCCGCACCGCCGCCGTGACCGTCGCGCCCGGCCGCCGTGACCGCAGGGGAGGGGCCCCGGGGGACGCGGGGGCGGCCCGGGCGGCCGGGGACCCGTCGGGATGGCCGCGGGAGCGGTCCGCGTCCCGTGGTCCCGCCGCCACGAGCGCCGCCGCCGTGACCGCGAGGCCGGCCGCCACGGCCCGCCTCCGGTGCCGGACGAGCCGGCCCGGCAGCGGCAGACCGCCGCGCACCCGCACCGGGGCGAAGGGCGGCACCCCGCACGGGGCGGGGACGTCGGCGGCGGGCGGACGAGGACCCGCGGGGGAGGGGGAACGGAGCGCGGAGGGAGGACGGGACACGGGACCACCACCTGTGACGAGGGACCGGCTTGCGACCCCCACGATGAGGCCTCCCGCCGGGGCCCGCCGAGCCCTGTGGACGCACCGGGACCCTGTGGAGAACTCCGCCACCCGAACGAGCCGCTCCGCGGCTCCGTCCCCCGGACCGGCCGCTCCTTCCAGCCGGCCGCTCCTTCCAGCCGGGCCCCTCCGGGCGGCAGCCGCCCCACCCCACCCGGGCCCTTACGGCAGCGCGAACCCCGGATCCGTCCCGCCCAGGGCCGATGTGCACAGGCAGTCCCGTTCCTCCGTCGCCGGCAGCGCCGCCACCGTCTCGAAGAGCACCCCGCGGAGCCGGTCCACGTTGGCGGCGAACACCCGCAGCACCTCGTCGTGGGAGACCCCCTCGCCGGTCTCGGCGCCGGCGTCGAGGTCGGTGACCAGCGTCAGCGAGGTGTAGCAGAGCTCCAGCTCGCGGGCGAGCACCGCCTCGGGATGGCCGGTCATGCCCACCACCGACCAGCCCTGCGCCTGGTGCCACGACGATTCCGCGCGGGTGGAGAAGCGCGGCCCCTCCACCACGACCAGCGTGCCGCCGTCCACCGCCTCCCAGTCCCGCACGCGCGCCGCCTTCAGCGCGGCCGCCCGTCCGGTGGGGCAGTAGGGGTCGGCCAGTGACACATGGACCACGTTCGGCACGGTGCCGTCGGGCAGCGGCAGCCCGTCGAAGTAGGTGCCCACCCGGGACTTCGTACGGTCCACGAGCTGGTCCGGAACCAGCAGCGTGCCGGGTCCGTACTCGGGCCGCAGACCGCCCACCGCGCACGGCCCGAGCACCTGGCGCACCCCTACCGACCTGAGCGCCCACAGATTGGCCCGGTAGTTGATCCGGTGCGGCGGCAGATGGTGGCCGCGCCCGTGCCGGGGGAGGAAGGCGACCGGCCGGCCGGCCACCTCGCCGAGGAACAGGGAGTCGCTGGGCGCCCCGTAGGGGGTGTCCACCTGGACTTCGGTCACGTCGTCTAGGAAGGAGTAGAAACCGGAGCCGCCTATCACGCCGATCCCGGCCTTCGCCATGTTCGCCATGCCCCGCACCCTAACGGCACCCGGAAACACCGAAGACCCCGTCGCCGGCGGACGACAGGGTCTGGTGGGGAAGGTCCCGTGAGGAAGCGTCCCGCCGCGTCCGCGGCGGTACCGCCGGCCGGACCTCGGTCCTCGGTCCTACGCGGCGGTGGTGCTGGTCGAGCTGCCGGAGCCGGACGAGCCGGACGACGAGCCCGAACCCGAGCCGGAGGACGACGAGGAGCCCGTCGAGGAGGAACCGGAGGAGCCGGAAGAACCGGAGGAGCCTGTGGCCTTCGACGGCGCCGGGGAGCTGCTCGACGAGGAGCCGCGGCTGTCGTTGCGGTAGAAACCGGAGCCCTTGAAGACGATACCGACCGCCGAGAACACCTTCTTCAGGCGCCCGTTGCAGGCGGGACACTCGGTAAGAGCGTCGTCGGTGAACTTCTGCACCGCCTCGAGGCCCTCGCCGCACGCGGTGCACTGGTACTGGTAGGTCGGCACTGTCTTCCTCCTGGCACTCTCACTCGATGAGTGCTAACGACGCTCCATACTGACCTATTCCCTGCGTTCAGTCCACTGCGGCGGGCTCGCGGTGACCCACGCCACGTGCGACGGTGCGTCCGCGCGGCCCCGGCACCAGCCGTGAACGCAGCGCCAGCAGTGTCGCGAGGGCGAGCACCGTACCGGCCATCGGCACCAGGAACCCGGCGCCGGCCCACAGCCGGTCCTCCAGCTGCCCGGCGGCCGTGACGGCCGCGGCCTGGCCGAGCGCGACGGCGCCGGTCAGCCAGGTGAAGGCCTCGGTGCGGGCACCGGCCGGGACCAGGCTGTCCACCAGCGTGTAGCCGGTGATCAGGGCCGGCGCGATGCACATGCCGACCAGGAGGCCGAGCCCCGCGAGGAGCAGCGCCGACTCGGCCGTCCACAGGGCGGAGGCGGTGAGCGCGAGCGCCGCGTAGCCGACGACCAGGCGCCGCTGCGGGGTGGTCCTCCAGACGATCGCTCCGCAGACGATGCCGGAGAGCATGTTGCCCGCGGCGAAGACGCCGTAGAGGACGCCGTTCAGGCCGGGCTCGCCGATCGACTGGCTGAACGCGGCCAGCGAGACCTGCATGCCGCCGAAGACGGCCCCGATGCCCAGGAAGGCCGCGATCAGCACGCGCACCCCGGGGACGCGCAGCGCGGAACCGTGCTCCACGCGCGTGTGCCCGTCGCGGCCCGCCCCGGGCTGCGTTCCCTTCCGGGCGGCGAACAGCAGCCCGCCGACCAGGGTGAGCGCGGCCTCGGTGACCAGTCCGGCGGCCGGGTCGACGGCCGTGCACAGGGCCGTGGCCAGCAGTGGTCCGACGACGAAGGTGAGCTCGTCGGTGACGGACTCGAACGCCGCCGCGGTGGTCATCAGCGGGGAGCCCTTGAGCCTCACTGCCCAGCGGGCCCGCACCATGGGCCCGATCTGCGGCACCGAGGCGCCCGTGGGCACGGCGGCGGCGAACAGCGCCCACAGGGGGGCGCCGGTCAGCGCCAGCGCGGTGAGGCCCAGTCCGGACACCGTGTGCACCAGCACGCCGGGCACCAGGACGGCGCGCTGCCCGTGACGGTCGGCGAGACGGCCGCTGCAGGGCGCGAACAGGGCCATGGAGACGCCGGTGACGGCGGCGACGGCGCCGGCCGCGCCGTACGAGCCGGTGGTGTGCTGCACCAGCAGCACGATGGAGAGGGTGAGCATCGCGAACGGCTGACGTGCCGCGAAGCCGGGGAGCAGGAACGTCCACGCGCCGCGGGTGCGCAGCAGTCGGCCGTATCCCGGGCGGGGAGCGGCGGCCGAGTCCTTCGACGTGGTGACCGTGGATGCCACGGCCCGTGCCTTTCTGCCGCCTGGTAGCGGCGTCCGCGCGGGTCGTGCGGGCGCGCCGAGAGCTGTCCTCTTGCGCTGACTGCGGTAGATGCCGGCGCCACAGCTCAGGGCGTCCCGGCCGCCATACGGTCGCGCCAGCCCTGCGTCAGGCAGAGTTGGTCCGATCTGGGGGTCGTCTGCATCATACAGGGATCAACGGGGACCAAAGAGGCGCGCGCCTGTGAAGAGGGGCACGCCGCCGCCGACGACGGGCCGCCGGGGAGCGAACCGGCTGTTCAGGACGGGCGTGCCGTCAGCGTCCCGGTCCGGGCTGTGATGCGTCGCCGCCCAGCCAGCCGGCCAGCTTGCCGCCGCGGCCCACCGCGCGCAGGCGCCGCTCGGCGGCGTCCCGTACCGGGTCCGTGGCGACGACGAGCAGTTCGTCCCCGCGCCGCAGCACCGTCGAGGGCAGCGGCACGAACGACTTCCCCCCGCGCACGACGAGGGTGACGGCGGCCCCCGCGGGCAGCCGCAGCTCCGCGACCTCCACGCCGTGCATCCGCGACCCGGCGGGGATGGCGACCGACAGCAGATGCCCGCGCAGCCGCTCCAGCGGCGCCGACTCGATGCCGAGGTCGGCGGCCCCGGCGTCCCCGCCCAGCCGCAGCGTGCGCGCCAGCCAGGGCAGGGTCGGCCCCTGGACGAGGGTGTAGACGACGACCAGGACGAAGACGATGTTGAAGATCTCCTCGCTCGACTCGACGCCCTGCACCATCGGGATGGTCGCCAGGATGATGGGCACGGCGCCGCGCAGCCCCGCCCACGACATCAGCGCCTGTTCCTGCCAGGGCACCCGGAACGGCAGCAGGCACAGCACCACGCTCAGCGGGCGGGCCACCATGGTCAGCACCAGCCCGATGACCAGCGCGGGCACGATGACGCCACCCAGCTCGTGCGGGGTGACCAGCAGGCCGAGCAGGACGAACATGCCGATCTGGGCGATCCAGCCGAGCCCTTCGGCGAACCCGCGCGTGGCGGGCCAGTGCGGCAGCCTGGCGTTGCCCAGCACCATCGAGGCGAGGTAGACGGCGAGGAAGCCGCTGCCGTGGGCGATGGCGCCCGCCGCGTACGCGGCCACGGCGATGGCCATGACGGCGATCGGGTAGAGGCCGGACGCGGGCAGCGCCACATGCCGCAGCCCCCAGGCGCCCAGCCAGCCCACCGCGATCCCGATGGCGGCACCGATGACCAGCTCCAGCGCTATCTCGCCGAGCAGCACGTACCAGTGCTCGACGGGACCGGCCGTGGAGAACGCGACGACGAGGATGACGACGGGGGCGTCGTTGAAGCCGGACTCCGCCTCCAGCGTGCCCGTCACCCGCGCGGGGAGCGGTATTTTCCGCAGCACCGAGAAGACGGCCGCCGCGTCGGTCGACGAGACCACCGCGCCGATGATGAGCGCCTGCCGCCACTCCAGCCCGATCAGGAAGTGCGCGGCCGACGCCGTGACCCCGACGCTCACCGCGACGCCGGCCAGCGCGAGCGCGGACGCGCCGGGCAGGGCCGGTCCCACCTCCGTCCACTTGGTGCCCAGACCGCCCTCGGCCAGGATCACGACCAGGGCCGCGTAGCCGATGACCTGGGTCAGTTCGGCGTTGTCGAAGTGGATGCCGCCGATGCCGTCCTGGCCCATCGCGATGCCGATGCCCAGGTAGACGAGCAGGCTGGGGAGCCCGCTGCGCGAGGAGACCCGGACCGCTGCGACGGCGACGAGCAGGACGATCGAGCAGACGAGCAGGAGCTGGTTGAGGTGGTGGACAGTCAGCGGCCGTTCCCTTCCCTGACTCATGCGCACCCGCGCGTGAGCTCACGTACATCGCATGCGTTCCACCGCTTGCACGGCAAACTACTTCGTTACCTTACCTAAATCTTGACGCTTTCTTGACGCGGATCGAGGCAAGATCGAACGGCCGTCCGGGCTGGTTCCCGACTCCGCGTCAAGGGCCGCGGGGCCCTGCGCCTATCGTTGCTCCAGCGCTCAGTTAAAAGCACAGCCCGACCTGCCGCTCGCGTTAGGACAGCAAGGACAGCGATGCCCACCGACACCACCGCCTCCACGGGTCAGCAGGCCGGCAAGCCCGGCAGGAAGAAGGGGCGTAGAGCCCGACTGGTCGTGCTCGTCCTGGTGCTGGCACTGATCGGCGGTGTCGCCTACGGGGGGTACTGGTCCGTCAGCACCGTGCGTGCCTCCTTCCCGCAGACCAAGGGCTCGATCACGCTCCAGGGCCTGTCGGGCACCGTCGACGTCAGACGTGACGGCCACGGCATCCCGCAGATCTACGCCTCCTCCGACGAGGACCTGTTCATGGCGCAGGGCTACGTCCAGGCGCAGGACCGGTTCTACGAGATGGACGTGCGCCGGCACATGACCTCCGGGCGCCTGTCGGAGATGTTCGGCAAGAGCCAGATCGACAACGACGAGTTCCTGCGCACCCTGGGCTGGGACCGGGTCGCCGAGGAGGAGTACGACAAGAAGCTCTCCCCCGCCACGAAGAAGCACCTCCAGGCCTACGCCAAGGGGGTCAACGCCTACCTGGCGGGCAAGGAGGGCAAGGAGATCTCCCTGGAGTACGCCGCGCTGGGCTTCACCAACGACTACAAGCCCGGTCAGTGGACCCCGGTCGACTCCCTGGCCTGGCTGAAGGCGATGGCCTGGGACCTGCGCGGCAACATGCAGCACGAGATCGACCGCGCGCTGATGACCAGCCGCCTCGGCCCGAAGCAGATCGCCGACCTGTACCCGTCGTACCCGTACGACCGGAACAAGGCGGTGATCCAGGAGGGCCAGTACAACGAGCTCACCGGCGCGTACGAACAGGGCGGGAGCACGGGCGGCACGGGCACGGGAATCGGAACCGGCACCGAGACGGGAACCGGCACGGGCACGGAGACGGGAACCGGCACGGGCACGGAGACGGGCACGGGAACCGGCACGGGGACCGAGACCGGCACCGGCACCGCCGGGTCCGCCCTGGAGGGCCAGCTGACGGGCCTCCAGGAGGTCATGCAGGACCTCCCCACCGCCGTCGGCGTCAACGGCGACGGCATCGGCTCCAACTCCTGGGTGGTCGCCGGCGAGCACACCATCACCGGCGAGCCGCTGCTCGCCAACGACCCGCACCTGTCGGCCGCGCTGCCGTCCGTCTGGTACCAGATGGGCCTGCACTGCCGCAGCGTCTCCGCCAAGTGCCAGTACGACGTCGCCGGCTACACCTTCGCGGGCATGCCCGGCGTGATAATCGGCCACAACCAGGACGTCGCCTGGGGCCTGACCAACTCCGGCGTCGACGTGACCGACCTCTACCTGGAGAAGATCACCGGCGACGGCTACCAGTACGACGGCAAGGTGGTGCCGTTCAAGACCCGCGAGGAGACCATCGAGGTCGCCGGCGGCACGGCACGGAAGATCGTCGTCCGTGAGACCAACAACGGGCCCCTGCTGTCCGACCGTTCCTCCGACCTCGTGAAGACCGGCAGGAAGGCCACCGTCGACAGTGCCGCCCCCGACCGGGGCGACGGCTACGGCGTCGCGCTGCGCTGGACCGCGCTGGAGCCGGGCCGCACCATGGACTCCGTCTTCGCGATGAACCGCGCGAAGGACTGGGACGACTTCCGGGAGGCGGCCGCCCTCTTCGAGGTGCCCTCGCAGAACCTCGTCTACGCGGACACCGAGGGCCACATCGGCTACACGCTGCCCGGGAGGATCCCCATCCGCGCGGAGAACCACGACGGTTCCGTCCCCGCCCCCGGCTGGGACCCCGACTACGAGTGGACCGGCTGGATGGAGCAGGACGCGCTGCCCTACGAGTTCGACCCCGAGCGCGGCTACATCGTCACGGCCAACCAGGCCGTCGTCGGCAAGGACTACCCGTACACGCTGACCACGGACTGGGGCTACGGCGCCCGCAGCCGGCGCGTCACCGACCTGATCAAGTCGAAGATCAAGGACGGCGGCAAGGTCTCCACCGACGACATGCGGCAGATGCAGCTCGACAACTCCAGCTCCATCGCCAAGCTGCTGGTGCCCGTCCTGCTCAAGATCGACACGGGTGACAAGGACGTGCGCGAGGCGCAGAAGCTGCTGGAGGGCTGGGACTACACCCAGGACGCCGACTCGGCCGCCGCCGCCTACTTCAACGCGGTGTGGCGCAACATCCTCAAGCTCGCCTTCGGCCACAAGCTGCCCAAGGAGCTGCGCGTCAAGGGCCAGTGCCTGTGGGTCGAACCGGTCAACACCACCGGGCCCGCCGACGAGGCGGACAAGGTCCGCGAGTGCGGCCAGCGGGACGCCGACCAGGCGCAGCCGAACGGCGGCGACCGCTGGTTCGAGGTGGTCCGCAAGCTGATGGAGGACAAGGACAGCGAGTGGTGGACGACGCCCAAGAGGGGCACCCGTCCGGCCGCGGACGACCGTGACGAGCTGTTCAAGCGGGCCATGATCGACGCCCGCTGGGAGCTGACCGCCAAGCTCGGCAAGGACATCGACACCTGGAGCTGGGGCCGGCTGCACCGCCTGTTCCTGAAGAACCAGACGCTCGGCACCGACGGTCCCGGCTTCCTGCAGTACATCCTCAACCGCGGCCCCTGGAAGCTCGGCGGCGGCGAGGCCACGGTCAACGCGACCGGCTGGAACGCCGCCGGCGGCTACGGAGTCGTGTGGGTGCCGTCCATGCGGATGGTGGTCAACCTCGGCGACCTCGACAAGTCGCGGTGGATCAACCTCACCGGCGCCTCCGGGCACGCCTACAGCTCCCACTACGTCGACCAGACGGACAAGTGGGCCGAGGGCGAGCTGCTGCCGTGGGCCTACTCGGACAAGGCGGTCGAGGACAGCACGAGCGACACCCTGCTGCTCAGGCCCTGACCCCGGCCCGCCCGCCGTCGGAAGCGGCCTCCACGCACACGCGCGGAGGCCGCTTCCGCGTACCGGGGGGAGCTTCCGCGTACGAGGGAGGCGCCTCGCGTCCGAGGGGACGGCCTCCGCGTCCGGCGGGGCCGCTTCCACGCACGTCCGGAGGCCGCTTTCAGCCGTTCCCCGCGGCGGGGGTCCGGCCGAACCGCCGTACCCCGGACGGAGTCACCACCGCGTGCACCGGCCGGTCGTGCGGCTCCTCGGGAACCCGCTCGACGATCTCGGAGTCGTACAGCAGCACCACCAGCGCCGGATGCGCGCCCGCGCGCTCCAGCCGGGCGAGGACCCGGTCGTAGGAGCCTCCGCCGCGCCCCAGCCGCATCCCGCGCGCGTCCACGGCCAGACCGGGCAGCAGTACGGCGTCCGCCCCCGTCACGGCGTCCGGCCCGAGCCGCTGCCCGGCGGGCTCCGAGAGGGTCATGCGTCCGCCGTGCCGGACCCGCGCGAGGGAGTCCTCCCCGGTGTACGCGCCCCAGTCCAGGTCGTTGTCGGGCAGCAGGGCGGGCAGCAGTACGCGTACGCCCCGTGCGCGCAGCGCGTCCAGCAGCGCGAGCGTGCCGGGTTCACTCCCGACGGAGACGTACGCCGCCACCGTGCGCGCGTGCGCCAGTTCGGGCAGCCCGAGGGCCCGCCGGGACAGCGCGGTCGCGGATTCCCGCACGTCATCCGCCGTCAACCCGTTCCTCACCGTGAGGATTTCCCGACGCAACGCCCGCTTGTCAGGATCGTGTGCGCGTTCGTCGTGTTCCACGTGCGTTCCCGTACCGTTCCAATGGGCTCATATGAGAGTCAAATAACCGGAGCCTCAGATTCCTCGCAAAGGCACCGGATAGGGTGGCGGGCATGTCTCAGTCACACCCTCGGATCAGCAAGGCTGTCATCCCCGCAGCGGGCCTGGGCACCCGGTTCCTGCCGGCCACCAAGGCCACTCCCAAGGAGATGCTGCCGGTCGTCGACAAGCCGGCGATCCAGTACGTGGTCGAAGAGGCCGTCGCCGCCGGTCTCGACGACGTCCTCATGGTGACGGGCCGCAACAAACGCCCCCTGGAGGACCACTTCGACCGCAATTACGAGCTGGAGTCGGCCCTGCAGAAGAAGGGCGACGCCGCGCGCCTGGCCAAGGTCCAGGAATCCAGTGACCTCGCCACCCTGCACTACGTCCGCCAGGGCGACCCCAAGGGCCTCGGCCACGCCGTGCTGTGCGCCGCCCCGCACGTGGGCAACGAGCCCTTCGCCGTCCTCCTCGGCGACGACCTGATCGACCCGCGCGACCCCCTGCTCCAGCGCATGATCGAAGTCCAGGAGCGGCACGGCGGCAGCGTCATCGCGCTGATGGAGGTGGCCCCCGAGCAGATCCACCTCTACGGCTCCGCCGCCGTCGAGGCCACCGCGGACGCCGACGTCGTCAAGGTCGGCGGTCTGGTCGAGAAGCCCGCCGCCGAGGACGCGCCCTCCCACTACGCCGTCATCGGCCGCTATGTCCTCGACCCCGCCGTCTTCGGCATACTGCGCAAGACCGAGCCCGGCCGCGGCGGCGAGATCCAGCTCACCGACGCCCTCCAGCAGCTCGCGGCGGACGAGAAGATCGGCGGCCCGGTGCACGGCGTCGTCTTCCAGGGCCGGCGCTATGACACCGGGGACCGCGGGGACTACCTGCGTGCCATTGTCCGACTCGCGTGCGAACGTGAGGACCTGGGCCCGGACTTCCGGACCTGGCTCCGCCGTTACGTCACCGAGGAGATGCAGCAACGTTGAGCACCGCCGCGCCCCGCACCGCAGGTCCGGACCACCTCTGGTCGGTGGACGAGCACCTGGACGACATCCTCGCCACCGTCCGGCCCCTCGAGCCCATCGAGCTGAACCTCCTCGACGCCCAGGGCTGCGTCCTGGTCGAGGACGTCACGGTGCCGGTGTCCCTGCCCCCGTTCGACAACAGCTCCATGGACGGGTACGCGGTACGGGTCGCGGACATCGCGGGCGCGAGCGAGCAGTACCCGGCGGCCCTCGAGGTCGTCGGGGACGTCGCGGCGGGCCAGGCCGACCTCCTGCACGTCGGCCCCGGCCAGGCCGCCCGCATCATGACCGGCGCCCCGCTCCCGCCCGGCGCCGAGACCGTCGTCCCCGTCGAGTGGACCGACGGCGGACTCGGCGCGGGTCCGGCCACCGGGATGCGCGCCCGCAGCCTGGCCCCCGAGGGCGCCACCGGGCAGGTCCACGTCCACCGCCCGGCCGGGCCCCGCGCCCACGTGCGCGCCGAGGGCAGCGACGTCCGGGCCGGGGACCGCGCCCTGCGGGCGGGCACGGTCCTCGGCCCGCCGCAGATCTCGCTGCTGGCCGCGATCGGCCGCGGCACGGTCCGGGTGCATCCGCGCCCGCGCGTGGTGGTGGTCTCCACCGGCAGCGAACTCGTCCAGCCCGGCGAGGAACTGCGCTCCGGTCAGATCTACGACTCCAACAGCTTCGCCCTCACCGCCGCCGCGCGGGACGCCGGCGCGATCGCCTACCGGGTGGGCGCCGTCGCCGACGACGCCGCCACCCTGCGGGACACCATCGAGGACCAGCTGGTGCGCGCCGACCTGGTGGTCACCAGCGGCGGCGTGAGCGTCGGCGCGTACGACGTCGTCAAGGAGGCGCTGTCGTACGCCGGCGACGAGGACGAGCCCGGCAGCGGCGTGGAGTTCCGCAAGCTCGCCATGCAGCCGGGCAAGCCCCAGGGCTTCGGCTCCATCGGCCCCGACCACACCCCGCTGCTGGCCCTGCCCGGCAACCCGGTCTCCTCCTACGTCTCCTTCGAGCTGTTCGTCCGCCCCGCCATCCGCACCCTGATGGGCCTGCCGGACGTCCACCGGCCGAGGGCCCGCGCGCGGCTCGCCGCCGACCGGGAGCTGATCTCGCCGGCGGGCCGCCGCCAGTTCCTGCGCGGCCGGTACGCCGACGGCACGGTGACGCCCGTCGGCGGCGCCGGATCCCACCTCGTGGCGGCCCTCGCGCAGGCCGACGCGCTGATCGTCCTCCCCGAGGACGCCGAGTCCGTCGCGCCCGGCACCGAGGTCGAGGTGGTCCTGCTCGGCTGAGCGCGGCCGGTTGGCGGTACCGTGTCGCGCACAGCAGGCCCGTGCGCCGCACCGCGACGGGCCAGGACCGGGAGCGCCACACGATCATGACCGTGCCATCCCGGGGGGACACCCCCGGACCCTCCGAGCAGTCCCGTCTGTCCCACCTCGACGAGGCGGGCGCCGCCCGCATGGTCGACGTGTCCGGCAAGGACGTCACCGCCCGCACCGCGCGCGCCACCGGGCGCGTCCTGGTCTCGCCGCGCGTGATCGAGCTGCTGCGCGGCGAGGGCGTCCCCAAGGGCGACGCCCTGGCCACCGCCCGGATCGCGGGCATCATGGGCGCCAAACGCACGCCCGATCTGATTCCGCTGTGCCACCCCCTGGCGGTGTCCGGTGTGAAACTGGACCTGTCGGTCGCGGACGACGCCGTGGAGATCACGGCGACCGTGCGGACGACGGACCGCACGGGCGTCGAGATGGAGGCGCTCACCGCGGTCTCCGTCGCCGCCCTCACCGTGATCGACATGGTCAAGGCGGTCGACAGGAAGGCGGTCATCACGGACGTGCGGGTCGAGGAGAAGACGGGCGGCAAGTCGGGCGACTGGAGCCGGTCATGACGCACGACGGGCCGGCCGGCGACGCGCTGTCCGCGCCGTACAGGGCGCTCGTGGTCACCGCGTCCAACCGGGCCGCCGCCGGGGTCTACGAGGACAGGGGCGGCCCGCTGATCGCGGACGGTCTGCGGCGCCTCGGCTTCGCCGTCGACGGCCCCCGGGTGGTCCCCGACGGCGACCCCGTGGAGGCCGCCCTGCGCGCGGGCGCCGACGCCGGGTACGACGTCGTCGTGACCACCGGCGGCACCGGCATCTCGCCCACCGACCGCACCCCCGAGGCGACCCGCCGGGTCATCGACCACGAGGTTCCCGGCATCGCGGAGGCCATCCGCGCGTACGGCCGGGACAAGGTGCCCACGGCCGCCCTCTCCCGGGGCCTCGCCGGGGTCGCGGGCCGGACGCTGATCGTCAACCTGCCCGGGTCCAGCGGCGGGGTGAAGGACGGTCTGGCCGTCCTCCAGCCGCTGCTGAGGCACGCCGTCGACCAGCTGCGCGGCGGTGACCACGCCGGAGCGGACGCCGGTGCCGGGGGTGCGAGCTGAACAGCCCGCACTGGCCGGTCGAGCTGGTGGACGGCGACATCGTCCTCCGGCCGATAAAGCTGCGCGACCAGAAGGCGTGGCGCGAGGTCAACCGGCGCAACCGCGAGTGGCTGCGCCCCTGGGAAGCGACCATTCCGCCGCCCACGCCCAGCGGTCCGGTCACCCACCGGCCGACCTACCGCCAGATGGTCCGCCACCTCAGGTCCGAGGCGAACGCGGGCCGGATGCTGCCGTTCGTCATCGAGTACCGGGGGCGCCTGGTCGGCCAGTTGACCGTCGCCGGGATCACCTGGGGCTCGATGTGCTCGGGGCACGTCGGCTACTGGGTGGACGAGTCGGTGGCCGGCCGCGGGGTGGTGCCGACGGCCGTGGCGATGGTCGTGGACCACTGTTTCCGCACCGTGGGACTGCACCGCATCGAGATCTGCATTCGCCCGGAGAACCGGCCGAGCCGCAGGGTCGTGGAGAAACTCGGATTCCGCGAGGAGGGGCTGCGGCCGCGATATCTGCACATCGACGGTGGCTGGCGCGATCATCTCGTCTTCGCGCTCACCGCGGAGGAGGCCGCCGACGGTTTGCTCGCCCGGTGGCACCGGGCACGCTCTCAGCAGCGGTCCGGCCACCAGCTGCCCGGAACGTGAACGACGCGCCCCGGGAATCCCGCGGGACCCGGGAAATTGAATAAATGTTCGAATTCAAGTCGGATATGACCGTCTTCGAACCCGGAATTCCCGGATCCAGTCACCTCCCGATCGTGTCGGTCACAAAAAAAGCTCGAAATATCAGCCAGATCGTGCGACACACCGGCCCAATTGGCGGATGGCCCCGCGTAAACCCCTCTACCGTGTGAGGCGTGAGCAGCAGCGGCCTCATCTACGCAGTCATCGTCGGGGCCTGGGCCGCCTACTTGGTGCCGATGTGGCTCCGTAGGCAGGACGAGCTGAACGAGGCCCGTCCGACGGAACGCTTCAGCACCGCCATCCGATTGCTGTCCGGACGGGCGGGCATGGAGCGCCGGTACGCCAAGGACCTGCGGGCGCGCTCCACCGGCGAGGGGGAGCAGGGCGTCCACGACCCGGACGCGATCACCGACTCGGTGGACGTCCGGGCCTTCGCCGTGTCCCAGACCCGCCCGCACGCCCAAGCGCCCGTACCGTCCCTCCCCGCGGAGCGGCCGGAACCGGCACCCGCCCGGGCCGGCCGGCCCTCTCGCGAACACGAGGACCGGCGGGCCCCCGATTCCGCCGCCGCGCGGGCGCGGGTTCCCGCCGCCCGCCGGGCCGCGGACATCCGGCGGGACCGGGCGGCGCAGGCCGCCGCGGCGCGCGCCCGGCGCACGAAGGTGCTCGCCCGCCGTCGGCGCACCACCACGATGCTGTTCGTCGCCTTCACGCTCGGCGCGGTCGTCGCGGCGGTCGGCGGACTCGCGTTCCTGTGGGCGCCGGGCGTGCCGGCCGTGCTGCTGAGCGCGTACATCGCGTATCTGCGCTCCCAGGAACGCCACCGGTTCGCGTACCAGATGGACCGCCGCCAGGCCGAAGTCGCGGCGCAGCGGCTGCGGGAGCGCGAGCGCCAGCCGCGCCGCCGTCCCTCCGCCGACGAGAGCGACCCCGACGAACCGGAGGGACCGGAAGCGGGAGCCGACACCGACCCGGGCCTGACCGCGCTCGCCGCGGACCGGCGCGCGCTCGTCGAGCAGACCGACCACGCCGAGTGGGTCGACCAGCAGCGCGAGCGGCAGCGCCGCCCCGGCCAGGGCGGCGACAGCTGGGACCCGGTTCCGGTGCCGCTGCCCACGTACGTGACCGCCCCGGTCGCCCCGCGCGCCACCAGCGACGTGGACCTCGGCGCGCCGGACACCTGGAGCTCGGCCCGCTCCAGCGCCGTACCGGCGGAGGAGGCGCCGGCGCCCGCGGAGGAGGCGGACCCGGACCCGGCCCCCGCCGACGGCGACCGCTGCGACGCCCGCAGGGCGGCCTCGGCCCGCCGCTCCCGCGAACGCGGACGCACCCCGCTCTTCGACCAGTACGAGGACGGGGACCGTCCGAAGGCCGCCAACGAGTAACGGGTAGCCCGTGGTGCCAACGGATTTCCGAGCACCTCGATCGGGATGCTAAAGTTTCACTCGTTGCAAGGGCCTGTGGCGCAGTCCGGTAGCGCACCTCGTTCGCATCGAGGGGGCCAGGGGTTCGAATCCCCTCAGGTCCACTGCACGACTGTTCCTGAGCTGGCTCAGGAGTGGTCGACGGGATCCCGACCGATCTTCATGATCGGTCGGGATCTTCGTCGTTTCCGGAGCCTGTTCGACCCTGTTCGGGGTGGTGGACGGCGGCGGTCCTCGGCGGCCGTGGGGCGGCCGGCCCTGGATTCGCATCCTCCGGTCGAGGACTGCGCTCGATCACAGCCTGACGGCCAGCCAGACGGTCACGGCGGCGGTGGCGGTGAGCCCGACGTTGAGCGCGATCCGGCGGTCCCCGCCGGTCAGGTGCACGGCGATCGCACCGGTCTGCAGGAGGACGAAACCGATGGCCGCGGCCGGCGCCAGCGAGGGCGCGACGCCGGTCAGCGGCGGCAGGACCAGGCCGGCCGCGCCGAGTACCTCGACCGCCCCCAGCGCCCTGAGGGCGGGCAGGGGTACGCGGTCGACCCAGGCCATCATCGGGCGGAGCCGATCGCGGCTGCGGATCACCTTCAGCGTGCCTGAGTAGCAGTAGAAGAGGGCGAGCAGTCCGGCCACGATCCAGTAGGCGATGTTCATCGTTCCCGTCCATGGGCCGCCGGTTCACGGAGGCCCCGTCGATTGCGTCGATTCCCAGGGAGGCCCCTGGAGAAGGCCCGGTCCGGTCGTCCGGGAGAGCCGGACGGCAAAGGCGGCAGCGCTACGCCCTCACCGGCCGGAAGAAGGGCGGCCGGGCCGTTCCGTCCCGTCGGTTTCAGGCGGGATCGGCGGCGGGGTCGGTGGCGGGCTCGGTCGCGTAGCGGCTCATCGCATCGATGTTGGCCTGTCGCGTCAGCGGCCGGCCGTCGGCGAACACCTCTTGGAGTTCCCGGAAGTACTGCACGTACAGGTCGGGGGTGAACGTGCTGAGCATGACGGCAGGTTGGCCGGCCGGGTTGGCGAAGGTGTGCGGGGTGCCCGGCGGAACCATCACGAGCGTGCCCGCGGTGGCGTCGTGCTCCTCGTCCCCGACGGTGAACCGCACGGTGCCGGAGAGAATGTAGAAGCCTTCGTCGTGTTGGGCGTGGCGGTGCTGCGGTGGTCCCTGGGTGTGCGGGGCCAGGACGGACTCGGCGATCGCAAGGCGGTGCCCGGTGTGGCTGCCGTCCTCCAGGACGCGCATGCGCGTGGTGCCCAGAAGGATCGTCTCACCGTCGCCGGGGCCCACCACCGATACGACGGGGGTGGACTGCGGCTCGCTGGTCTTCGTTTCCTCGGTCATGCTCACGAGTCCACCGCCGGGACCCCGCCCGTGTCCAAGACCCGTTCCGCAACGCCGATACCCCGTGGGTATCGTTGCAGCGTGGAGCTACGGACCTTGCGCTACTTCGTGGCGGTCGCCGAGGAACTCCACTTCGGCCGGGCCGCCACCCGACTGCACATGAGCCAGCCGCCGCTGAGCCGGGCGATCAGGCAGTTGGAGGCCGATGCCGGGGCCCCGCTCTTCGCCCGCTCACCCACCGGTGTCACGCTCACCGCGGTGGGCACGGTGCTGCTCGACGAGGCGCGAGCCCTGCTCGACCACGCCGACCGCGTCCGGCTGCGCGTGAGCGCGGCGGCCGGCGTCGCGGCCATCACGGTCGGCATCCTGGGCGATGGCACCGACCCCGGAGTGTCCAGGCTGGCCGCCGCCTACCGCCGGAACCACCCCGGCATCGACATCCGCATCCGCGACACCGACCTGACCGACCCGACGTGCGGGCTGCGCGCGGGACTGGTCGATGTCGCCCTCACCCGGGCGCCGTTCGACGAGACCGCCCTGACGGTGCGCACGCTGCGAACCGATCCGGTCGGCGCGGTCCTGCGCGCCGACGACCCGCTGGCCCGTCGCGACCGGCTGCGGCCGGCCGAGCTGGGCGACCGCCGCTGGTTCCAGTTCCCGCAGGGCACCGACCCCATCTGGCAGTCGTACTGGAACGGCGGCCGGCCGCGCGAGGGCCCGGTGGTGCGCGCCGTCCAGGAATGCCTGCAGGCCGTGCTGTGGAACGGCACGGTCGGCCTGGCCCCGCTCGGACACGACCTGCCCGCAGAACTGGCCGTGGTGCCGCTGACCGACATGGCACCGAGCCGAGTGGTGGTGGTGTGGAACGAAGGCGACACCAACCCGTTGATCCGATCCTTCGTCGAGATCGCGACAGCCGCGTACCGCCGCTGAGGGCCGGCGTCCGGTGCTGCCGCATCCCGTGAACAATTCGCACGCTGCGGCCCCCGCGTCGGATGTTCCGGCGGTGACTGCAGCGCGGACCCGCGTCCCGCTCCGGGGGCGATCGACCCCATCGTTGCGGGCCGTCGCACGCCTGCACCGCCGCCCCTCCCGTGTGTGAAGGCCTGAGCCGCGAGGCCGGCCCGTCGTCCACGCGCACGGGCCGCGCGTCGACGACGTCGAGGGCGGTCGGGTCCCACGGCTTGCCGATGAGGCGAAGGCCCGGCAACTGGCCGACGGCCTGGAAATGCCGGGCCGTGCCGGGCGGGTGGCCGCGGTAGGGCTCCTGGTCGTTGCGCTGGTGATCTCACTCCCGCGATCGACGGCAGGAGCCCTAACCGTTTCATACCGGGTCATATCCGGTATCTCGTCCTGAACCACGTCTTCGAGCAAGTCGCCAAGTCATGACGAGAAACGTTCACTTGGACCGATAGCAGGCCGATACAACCGTTACCTCGATAAGTGACGGATCGTCTCCGTACTTTCTCTCGTCGAGCAAACGCAAATCCACCGCGTATTCCTGCCCCTCGGACTCGGCGACGATCTGCGGGCTCTGCGCGGGACTGTCGTCCACGCCGTCCTTGACGATCTTCCAACCCTCCTCGGGGAGGCCTGTGCGGAGGCGCTCCATGGCCTCTTCCATGGCCGCTAAAGGAACCTGGTGGAAACTCCACGGATGACGTACGCGGTAAACGTTCTCTTCCGAATCATAATTTGTGCATCGCACCGTCATGGCGCCGGTGTCCGTCACCTCCCCCTGGAGAGCCGCTATCTCCCCAATCCGGCTGGAGGCCTGTTCGACCTCCATCTTCACTGTTTCTCCGTTGCGTACATTCATATCGGCCGACTCACTTCCCTGTGAGCAGCCAGCCAGCAGGATGCAGGAGGCGGCAGTACGCACGAACTTCCAAGTTCGCCTAGCCAAGTCAGGTCCTGGAGGGAACCGGTGATTTGATCGACCGGAACTCGGAGCGCACGTTCGGGTCAGGGGGGGAGCTTTCTGTGTGATTGAGCTCGATTGCGTCGGTTGTCGGCGCTGATGCAGAGGATTTGGCCACGCAGGGGGCAGCCGCTTCAAATTTCTAGTGATCTTCGGAAATTTGGCGGAGGCTGCCCCGGCATTATGGAGAGATGGTGGTTGCAGCCGTCCGGTGCCGAAAGTGTCGTCAAGAATTCTGTCAGCGTGTTCGACGGCTTTCTGCATGTTCGTCTTCGGGGTCTCCTCGGTAGGGATGCTCGAATTCTGACGGTCGGCCGTCCATTGCGCCGCGCCGACTGTGATGGCGCCGCATCTGACGTGCCGACGTGATCGTGCCGATATGCCGCCCATGCTCGGCCCTGCGTCAGAAGCGCTCGATCTCTTGGCCGTCCGGGATCTTGTAACAACCGGACACGACGTCCAGACTCAGCTTTGGCGGGTCATTCTTTGATCGTTGGGTGATTTTTATTCCGGCCTTCTTCTCGTTGTTATCGGCAGTCAGGGTGATGTTCTTGTTCTTGCTGGTGTCCGGTCCGTAATCGACGATTTTCCATCCGTTCTTCGGCAGCTCTGTCTTGAGTCGTTCCATCGCCACCTCGAGGTCACTTGCCGAAGTCGGGTAGAAACTCCAGGGATGGAAAATTCGAAAGTGCGTTTCCGTGTCCTTGTCCGAGCAGTCCATGACTCCGGGACGGTTGTCGGATGCCTTCCCCTTGACGCCGATCAGATCGTAGATACCGCTGGAAATCTTCTCCATGGCGTCCGAGGCCTCACGCGAAGTGCTCGTGCCGGCGGACGGAACACCCTCGGATTTGTTGTCAGTCATGCTGCATCCGGTGAGAGTAGTGAAGACGAGAGGAATGGTGAGCGCAAGAGCGCTCATTTTGATTTTCACGTCAGGGAGCCTTACTCCGTCGTACTGGGTGCGGTCTACTTCACGTGCGCCCACGGGTCGGGCGGCGCCTTCAGCGATACCTCGTCCCCTCTGCCGACGACGACCAGGGCCTGGTTCGCCAGACTCTGTGTCGTCTCCTCCCAGTAAGCGCTGTGCCCTTCGGTGTCCGTGGTCATTTGATTGGCGCCGAAGCTCGGGTCGCTGGGGATGACGAAGCCGTCCCCGCCGTGACCCCACCGACCGATGTCCGGAACAACGTCTCCGTCGGCCTCCGCGTTCCACACGTGCCCCTTGGGGACGTCCAGCTCCTCCGCATCGGACACCTTGACGCCAGGGCTGCCCGCGAGGATGACCTCATCGGCGTTGAGATGACCTGTCTGTGCCGCCGCGCCGACAAGAGTCGTCCCGTACGAGTGGGCGATCACGGTGGTGTGCCCCGGTGAATCGCCGGAGCGTGATGCGTCGAGTCCGTCCATGAAATTACGGAACGCCGGTGCGCCGTCGTACGCGTAGTGCTCGAAGGGTGCGTCCTTCACGACGCCGTCCGGCGCATCGTAACCGAGCCACGTGATCGTGGAAACGGATTCTCCATCGGCTTCGTCATTGGCTTTGCGCCAGACATTCGCCATCCGGTTGATGTTTCCCTTGATGCCCTCCAGGTCCGACTCCGTGCCCGGCACATAGACCGCCGTGTGATCCGCGGTGTCGGGATTTCCGTTGGCGACGATCGCGCGGCCGTCCTTCTCCGCGTCGAATCCCAGCAGGTACGCCTCCGGCAGCCCGTTCCTCCCGGTCGAGTCGAAGCGGTTCTGGATCGCCTGCATGCCTTTAAGGGATCTGTTGAGCTGGTCGTAACGGTCGCTGTACTTGTTGTGCCACTGCATCCATTCGTCGGTGTGGACCTTGGACGGGTAGCCCCCAACGGTGATCCAGGTCCATTCATTGGCGGGTGGCGCCGGGATCGAGTTCAGCTCCATCTGCATGCTGCCCCGCGTCGTGTCGAACAGGATGCGGTTGGCCTCGTCCCGAACCGTGGAGGGCAGTCCGTCGAGTGCGCCCACGGTGCCGGGTCGCATGGCAGCCCATGCGGCCTGCTCCTCCGCACTGAGACCCTTCCACCACTGCGCGTTCTCCTTCGGGCTGCCGTCCTTGGGCGGCTGTGGCAGTGAGTTGAGGTACTGCCCGCCGGCGTCGGTCACGCCCTTGGTGTCCGAGGACGTGTCGGCCCAGTCCGCGTCGGAGACGCTGAGGTCGTCGTCCGCCTTGAGGGCGCGCAGTTTGGGTGCCCATTTCTCGTCGGCTTCGGTCGCCTCCTTGAGGGCGGTGGCGATCAGGTCGGCGCAGTCCTGAGCGAGCCGGTGGTGGGGGTTGGGGTCGAGGTTGGCCGCTTGGCGGCCGACGGCGGAGGCCGTGCCGTCCGTCAGGCCGCTCACCGTGCCCCCTCCGGGGGTCTTGCCGTCCTTGCTCTTCTCCCCGCCCGGCGGGTAGGTGACCGAGCCGTCGGTGTTCACGGTGAGGTTCGCCGCTCTGGCGTTCTCGAGGGCGGTGTCGAGTTTCCTCTTGGCCGCTTCCATCTCGTAGGAGAAGGCTTCGAGAGCGGTACTGATGAGACCGCACTGTGTCTGGATGTAGTGGAAGTTCTGGCCCAGCGACGCCAGCTGCTTGCCTGCCGCCGTCGATGCCTTGCCCTTCAGGTGGTTCCTCATGGCCGCGGCGATCTGGTTCTCGATGCGGTCCTTGACCGCGCTCGCCATGTCGGAGGTGCTGCGATATCCGTCGGCCGCTTCGGAGTACTCGGTCGGCTTGAGGGCCTTGAGCGTCGCGAGGTCCATGGTGTCTCGTTATCGTCCCTTGTCCTGGCCGCCGACGGCCGGCGTGTCCGCGTACGCCACGTCGAGCTTCTTGATTTCGTCCTCGACCGACTCGTCCGTCCGGACCTGGTCGTTGCCCGCCTTCACCAGGAGGCCGGAGAGCTTCTCGCAGCGCCCGCTGACGTTCTTGACGTAGGTCTCCCATGAGGCGTGGACATCTTTCTGGGCGGCAGCGGTCAGGCAGCCGGTGTCGCTGCCGAGGCCAGTCTGACCGTCCTTCAGCTTTGCCGCCGCCTTGCTGATGTCCTCACGCAGCGAGCCGATGTCCGTGCCGGCCCTCGTCCAGACGGGCTTGTTCGAGATGAGGTCGGCCGTGCCGCCGCCCTGGTCGGCCGGCAGCTGGTTCAGCCGCATGTGCGCGGTGTGCTGCTCGGCCGCTGCCGTCTTCAGTTGCTCCCACTCGTCCCACGCCATGCGTGCCCCCCGTCGTGCGTTTTCGAGCGGTCGTCGGCGTACGACCGCGACGCCGTGGTGATCGACTCGCACGGTAGCGAGGCTTTGAAGCCCGATCCATCCGTCACGGCCACCATGCCGTTCGAGTACGCGTACTCAGGCGGAATCCGGTCATCGAGCCGGGTGGGGGCGGCGCGTCCTTGCCCAGGACACCGAAACGGGAGCGCCGATCGTCATTCCTCCGGGGCCGACCTGGGCGATCGGTGGTCCGAAAGACGGCGGGGTGGGTGAGCGGAGGCTGCCGGAAGGCGACCGGCGCCTTCTTCTCGCACGCGCGTGGCCGGGCACACCGCCCGGCCGGATGTTGAGTACGCGCGCTCATGACCGTGCGGGGAGCCGGTTGCAATATGCCTGCATGGACACGGACCCGGCCCCCACCGACGCCCCGACCGCGGAGAACCCGGGATGCTTCATCGGCTGCGCGGTGGCGATGCTGTTGCTGACGGTACTGATCGCCCTGGGAGCCTGGGCGCTGGAGGAGTTCGAGAAGGGGCTGGACGGGGACGGGCAGCTGGAGCGGACCGGCGCGTCCGGAAGCGTGGTGGACCCCCTCGGTCCCGGTGCGACCGCCCGGTACGAGGACGGCCTGGAGATCACGGTCAGTCCTCCTCGCCGGGAGGCCGACGGCACGTACGACTTGACGGTCACCTACGAGAACGACACCGACGAGGAGGTGTCGCTGGGCGGCGAGACGCTCGGGGACGCGGTCGGCGCCGCGCTCACCGTCCGTGAGGGCGAGCCCCTCGACGACCACGCCGTCGGCCACTACCTGACGTGGATGAACTGGCGGGAGTGCGCCTTCGCCCTCACACCGCCGCTCGGCGAGGACGAGACGCGCGAGGTCACGGTCCGGGTCAGGCCGGACAAGCGGGGGACGCCGGTCACCGTGGAGGTCATCCCGCCGGACGACGGCTACCGCGAGACGGCGTACTTCCAGGTCACCTTGGACTGATCGCGCTGCCCCGTGGGCCCGGGGGCGGGGGTGTCAGCCGGTGGCCGGAGCGGGTTCCCGCAGTGCCTTGGCGTAGCAGCGGCTCTCCTCGTGGAAGCGGTAGTAGCCGAACTTCTCGCAGGGCTCGTAGCCGCTGGAGGTGTACAGGGCTATGGCCTCCGGCTGCTTCGTACCGGTCTCCAGGACCATGCGGACGCGCCCGGCGGCGCGGGCGTCCTCCTCCAGGGCGGCCAGGATGCGGCGGGCCAGGCCCCGGCCGCGCATCTGCTCGATCACGTACATGCGCTTCAGCTCGGCGTCGCCGTCGAGGTTGCCCTCGCCGTTGGCGTCCTGGACGCGCCAGCCGCCGGAGGCGACGGGGACACCGGACTCGTCGTACGCCATCAGGTAGATGCCGTTCGGAGGCGCGAAGTCCGCCGGGCGCATGGGGGTGGAGTCGCCGCCGTCGCCGTAGCGGACGTGGTACTCGGCCTGGACCTCGGCGTCCAGTTTCACGGCGTCGGGGTGGTCGTAGGGGACCCGGCGGATGTCCATGCTGGATACCGTAGAACATGTCCGTGCATGGGGTGTCGTATCGTGCCCTGATGCTCACTGTGACCTCCGTCAACGTCAATGGACTGCGTGCCGCCGCCAAAAAGGGTTTCGTGGAGTGGCTGGCCGGGACCGCCGCCGATGTGCTGTGCCTGCAGGAGGTGCGGGCGGAGGCGAAGCAGCTGCCGGAGGACGTCCGCGCGCCCGAGGGGTGGCACGTGGTGCACGCGCCCGCCGCGGCGAAAGGGCGCGCGGGGGTCTCGCTGTACACCCGGCGTGAGCCCGAGCGGGTGCGGATCGGGTTCGGTTCGGCCGAGTTCGACGGGAGCGGGCGGTACGTGGAAGCGGATCTGCCGGGTGTGACGGTCGCCTCGCTCTACCTGCCCTCCGGTGAGGTCGGCACGGAGCGGCAGGAGGAGAAGGTCCGCTTCATGGGGGAGTTCCTCGCCTACCTCAAGGAGCTGCGGGAGCGGGCCGCCGCCGGCGGGCGGGAGGTCCTGGTGTGCGGGGACTGGAACATCGCGCACGAGAAGGCCGACCTGAGGAACTGGCGGGGGAACACCAGGAACTCGGGCTTCCTGCCGGAGGAGCGGGAGTGGCTGTCCCGGGTCCTCGATCCGGCGGACGGCGGGTACGTCGACGTCGTGCGGGCGCTGCATCCGGACGTGGAGGGGCCGTACTCGTGGTGGTCGTACCGGGGGCGGGCCTTCGACAACGACACGGGGTGGAGGATCGACTACCAGGTGGCGACGCCGGGGCTGGCGGGGCGCGCGGTGAAGGCGCACGTCGAGCGCGCGGCCACGCATGCCGAGCGGTGGTCGGACCACGCCCCGGTGACCGTGGTCTACGGGCACCGGCCGCCGGCCGCTGCCGGTTAGCCCTCGTCCGGCTGCCTGCTCAGGCGGCGGTCCAGGGCCAGGGAGAGTTCCGCGTCGACCACGCTGCGGGCCAGGGGGCGCAGGCGGTGGACGGCCTCCTCCGGGGCGTGGCGGAGGATCAGGGTGGCGAAGAGGCCGGCCAGGGCGTCGGCGTGGGTGCGGACCTCGGCGCCGGTGCGGAGCACCTCCGCGAGCGGGATGCCCTCGCGGACCAGCGCGGACGACACGTCCAGCAGGCGGTGGCTGATGTGGACGATCTCCTCGCCGTCGGTGCCGAGGTAGCCGAGGTCCAGCGCGGCGGCCAGGTTCTCGGGGGTGACCTCGCCGGCGAAGCGGTCGGCGAGTTCCTCGGGGGTGAGACGGACCGGGGTCTCCTCGGTGGGGGCCTCCATGCCGAGGAGTTCACCGACGTCACGGCCGTGGTCGAAGGCCTCGGCGAGTTCCGCTATGCCGTTCAGGGTGTGGCCGCGCTCCAGCAGCGCCGTGATCGTGCGCAGGCGGGCCAGGTGGTGGTCGTCGTACCAGGCGATGCGGCCCTCGCGGCGGGGTGGCGGGATCAGCTTGCGCTCGCGGTAGAAGCGCAGGGTGCGCACCGTGATGCCGGCCAGGCGGGCCAGCTCCTCCACGCGGTACTCGCGCCGTTCCAGGGATTCACCGCTGTCGTCTGCCACGTCTGAAGCCTAGGACGTACCGGCGGTAACTTTCCTCGCACGACCCCTACCCATCAGTACGGCGCTGCTCTACTCTCCCCATTGCGCCAGTGTTCACTGGCATGGTTCAGAGCGATGCGTGGAGGCTTCGGGATGGCCGAGCACGAGCACGAACGTGAGCACGAGCATGTACGGGTGGCGGTGATCGGGTCCGGGTTCGGCGGGCTCGGAGCCGCCGTGCGACTGCGGCGCGAGGGGATCACCGACTTCGTCGTCCTGGAACGGGCGGGCAGCGTCGGCGGCACCTGGCGCGACAACAGCTACCCCGGGTGCGCGTGCGACGTGCCGTCGCACCTGTACTCGTTCTCCTTCGCGCCCAACCCCGACTGGCCCCGCTCCTTCTCCGGCCAGCAGCACATCCGCGCCTACCTCGAGCACGTCACCGACGTCTTCGGGCTGCGCCCGCACCTCCGCCTCGACTCGGAGGTGAAGCGGATGGTGTGGGACGGCGAACTGCTGCGGTGGGAGATCGAGACGAGCAGCGGCAGCCTCAGCGCGGACGTGGTCGTGTCCGCGACCGGACCGCTGTCCGAGCCCAGGCTGCCCGAGGTACCGGGGCTCGACACCTTCCCCGGCAAGGTGTTCCACTCCGCCCGCTGGGACCACGACTACGACCTGCGGGGCAAGCGGGTCGCCGTGGTCGGGACCGGGGCGTCGGCGATCCAGATCGTGCCCTCCATCCAGCCGCTGGTGTCGCGGCTGACCCTCTTCCAGCGCACGCCCGCCTGGGTGCTGCCCCGCATGGACCGCGCCATCGGCGGCGCCGAGCGCGCACTGCACCGCGCGCTGCCCTTCACCACCAAGCTGCGCCGCGGACTGCTCTGGGGCGTACGGGAGTTGCAGGTCCAGGCGTTCACCAGGCACCCGGGCCAGCTCGGCTTCGTCGAGCAGCTGGCCAAGCGGAACATGGCCCGCGCCGTCAAGGACCCGGCCCTGCGCGCCAAGCTCACCCCCGACTACCGCATCGGCTGCAAGCGGATCCTGCTGTCGAGCACCTACTATCCGGCGCTCGCGCAGCCCAACGCCGAGGTCGTCGCGAGCGGGCTGAGCGAGGTGCGCGGATCGACCCTCGTGGCCGCCGACGGGACCGAGGCCGAGGTCGACGCGATCGTGTTCGGGACCGGGTTCCACGTCACCGACATGCCCATCGCCGAGCGGGTCGTCGGGGCGGAGGGCAGGACCCTCGCGGAGACCTGGGCGGACGGGATGCAGGCACTGCGCGGTGCCTCGGCCGCCGGGTTCCCCAACTGGATGACGGTCATCGGGCCCAACACCGGCCTCGGGAACTCCTCCATGATCCTGATGATCGAGTCCCAGCTGAACTACCTGGCCGACTACCTCCGCCAGCTCGACGTCCTGGGGGTCCCCCCAGGCCCTGAAGGCACTGGGGGAGGCCGGGTCGCCCTCGACGCCCGCCCCGGCGCCGTACGCGCCTGGAACCACCGGGTGCAGGAGCGGATGAAGCGCACGGTGTGGAACACCGGCGGCTGCACCAGCTGGTACATGGACGAGAGCGGGCGCAACACCACCATCTGGCCCGGCACGACGGCCGAGTTCCGGCGGGAGACGCGCCGCGTGGACCTCGCCGAGTACGCCGTACTGCGCAGCACCCCGGCCGCGCGGGACGGCGCCCGGGTCGACACCGGGGCGACCGCGTGAGCCGCCTCGCCCACGTCACCTCGGGCCCGTACGCCCCGCCCGTCGCCGCCCGCGAACTGACCGTCCGCTCCGCCGACGGCGCCCGGCTGCACGTCGAGGTGCACGGCCCCGAGGGGGCGCCCGCGGTCGTCCTCGCCCACGGCTGGACCTGCTCGACCGCCTTCTGGGCGGCGCAGATCCGCGAACTGGCCGCCGACCACCGGGTCGTCGCCTACGACCAGCGCGGCCACGGACGGTCCCCCGCGAGCCCGGCGTGCAGCGCCGACACGCTCGCCGACGACCTGGAGGCCGTGCTCGCCGCCACCCTCGCCCCCGGTGAACGGGCCGTGATCGCCGGGCACTCCATGGGCGGGATGACGGTGATGGCCGCGTCCGGCCGGCCCGCTTTCCGCGAGCACGCGGCCGCCGTCCTGCTGTGCAGCACGGGCAGTTCGCGGCTGGTCGCCGAGTCGACCGTGCTGCCGCTCCGGCCCGGGCGGCTGCGGACCCGGCTGACCCGGCACATCCTCGGCTCCCGCGCACCGCTCGGACCCGTCACGCCGCTCGCCCGCCGGATCCTCAGGTACGGGACCATGGGCCCGGCGTCGGCTCCGCACATGGTCGAGGCGTGCGCCCGCATCGTGCACGCCTGCCCGCGCGCGGTGCGCCACACCTGGTCGGGCGTGCTCGACACGCTCGATCTCGACCACGGCGTACGGGAGTTGCGCATACCGGTCGAGATCGTCGTCGGGACCGCCGACCGGCTCACCCCGCCCGTGCACGCCCGGTCGCTCGCCGCCGCGCTGCCCAACTGCCTCGGCGTCACCGAGCTGCCCGGGATCGGCCACATGACGCCGGTCGAGGCGCCCGGCCCGGTCACCGGGAGGATCCGGGCACTCGTCGCGGCGCAGGTGAGCGCCCACACCCACGCCGTACCCGCCGAGGAGAGCGCATGAGCAGGGTCAGTCTCGAAGGAAAGGTCGCCGTCGTCACCGGAGCGGCGCGCGGGGTCGGGGAGTTGCTGGCCCGCAAGCTCTCCGCGCGCGGGGTGCGGGTGGCGCTCGTCGGGCTGGAGCCGGACGCCCTCAAGGAGGTCTCCGCGCGGCTGCACAGCGACAGCGACCACTGGTACGCGGACGTCACCGACCACGAGGCGATGGCCCGGGTCGCCGAGGAGGTCGAGGAGCGGTTCGGCAGGGTCGACATAGTGGTCGCCAACGCCGGTGTGGCGACGGGCGGTCCGTTCGCCGACTCCGATCCGGAGTCCTGGCGGCGGGTGATCGAGGTGAACCTCATCGGGTCGGCGGTCACCGCGCGGGCGTTCCTGCCGCTGCTCGCCGGGAGCCGCGGCTACCTGCTCCAGATCGCCTCCCTCGCCGCGCTCACCCCCGCGCCGATGATGACCGCGTACTGCGCCTCCAAGTCCGGTGTGGAGGCGTACGCGCACAGTCTGCGGGCCGAGGTCGGCCACCGGGGTGTGAAGGTGGGCGTCGGGTATCTGTCGTGGACCGACACCGACATGGTGCGCGGGGCCGACCAGGACGACGTGATGCGGGAGTTGCGGCAGCGGCTGCCCTGGCCGTCCAACAAGACCTATCCGCTGGGGCCCGCGGTGGACCGGCTCGTGGCCGGGATCGAGCGGCGCGCCGGCCATGTGTACGGGCAGTGGTGGCTGCGCGGGATGCAGGGCGTGCGCGGCTACCTGCCGGCGGTGATCGGGACCGTGGGACAGCGGGAGATGCGGCGGTTCGCGGACCGGCTCACCGGTATCCGCACGGGACTGGTCGGGGCCGGTGGGAACGCCGACGAGCAGCATCGCGCTACGGTCCGTGACTGATCGACATGCGTGGCGTGACGGGCCGTGTGAATCTGGTCGGGCAAGTTCCCCCACCCCACCACGGGAGTGAACCCACATGGGTATGAAGGACCAGTTCCAGGAGAAGTCCGAGCAGTTCCAGCAGCAGGCCAAGCAGCGCGCACAGCAGGGCAAGGAGCAGCTGCAGAACCGCGGCCGCCGCCGGGACGAGGACATGGACGAGTCGCAGCGCGGACGCGAGTCCGAGGAGCGGATCGACCAGGACTACGACGCCTGACCCGGCGCGCCGAGCGGAAGGGGTGCCCCGTCGAGGGGCACCCCTTCCCGCGCTCCCGCCTCCCCGTCTCCTCGGCGCCCCGCCGTCACGTCCTGGGCGGCAGCTCCGGGCGGGAACGGTCGGGGACGTCCCGGTAAGTCGGGGGAGTCGCCGCGGGGTCGGTCTCCAGCAGGTCCAGGGCGAGCCGCACGGCGTCGTCGAGTTGGGCGTAGCGGCCCTCGGCCCAGTCCAGCGGGGTGCGCAGCGCCTCCAGGTCGGGGGCGACGCCCTCGTTCTCCACGGACCAGCCGTACGCGTCGAACCAGGCCGCGTTCATCGGCACCGTGATCACCGTGCCGTCCCCGAGCCGGTGCCGGCCGGTCATGCCGACCACGCCGCCCCAGGTGCGCTGGCCCACGACCGGGCCCAGCCCGAGCAGCTTGAACGCCGCCGTGATCATGTCGCCGTCGGAGCTCGTCGCCTCGTCCGCGAGCGCCACCACCGGTCCCCGCGGGGCGTTGGAGGCGTACGACACCGGCTGGGCGTCGCGGGTGAGGTCCCAGCCGATGATGGTGCGGGTCAGCTTCTCGACGACGAGCTCGCTGATGTGGCCGCCCGCGTTGCCGCGCACGTCGACGATGAGCGCCGGGCGGGACATCTCCATGCGCAGGTCCCGGTTGAACTGGGCCCAGCCGGAGCCGCCCATGTCGGGGATGTGCAGATAGCCGCACCGGCCGCCGCTCAACTCCCGCACCACCGCGCGGCGTTTGGTCACCCAGTCCTGGTAGCGCAGCGGCGTCTCGTCGATCAGCGGAACGACTGCGACACGCCGGGCCGGGGCTTCGCCGTCCGTGGTGCCGGGTTCGGCCGGGGGCTCGCCGTGTGTGGTGCCGGGTTCGGCCGGGGGCTCGCCGTCCGTGGTGCCGGGCTGGGCCGGGGTCTCGCCGTCCGTGGTGCCGGTGGGGTCCGGAGGGCCTCCCGCCGGGGGGTGGTGGTCGGCGGGGGGCGGGCGGAACGTCAGCTCCACCGTCGTACCGCCCGCGCCCGCGAGCAGCGGACAGGGGCCGGCGACCGGGTCCACCGGGCGGCCGTCGACATGGGTGAGGACCGCGCCCTCGCGGATGCCGGTGCCGGCCAGCGGGGAGCGTGCGCGGGAGTCGGAGGAGTCGCCGGGCAGGATGCGCCGGACCGTCCACCCGCCCTCCCGGGGTGCGAGGTTGGCGCCGAGGAGGCCCTGGCGGCGCTGGTAGTGCCGGGGGCCCTCGCTGCGGCGGGCGGCGGTGACATAGGCGTGGGAGGTGCCGAGTTCGCCGAGGACCTCGCGCAGCAGGTCGGCGAACTCGTCGGGGGAGGCGACCCGTTCGACCAGCGGGCGGTACTGCTCCAGCACCGCGTCCCAGTCGATGCCGCACATGCCGGGTTCCCAGAAGTGGGCGCGGATCAGCCGCCCGGCCTCCGCGTACGCCTGCCGCCACTCGGCGGCCGGGTCGGCCTCGTGCAGGATGCGGCGGGCGTCGATCCACACCGTGGAGTCGCTGTCGCCGGGTTCGGCCGAGGGCACCGCGCGCAGCTCACCCTCGTCGACCACGACCAGCCGGGTGCCGTCGCCGCTGACCGCGAAGAAGTCCAGGTTCCCGACGAGTTCGGACTTCTTCGCCTTGCCGATGTGGAAGTGCTCCAGGGTGGGCCTGCCGCTGGTGTCGTCGGGGTTGGCGAAGGTCTCGCCGAGCGCGCCGGAGATCGGCCAGCGCAGCCAGACCAGTCCGCAGCCCGCGACCGGGTGCAGCCCCGAGTACTTGGAGGCGGCGACCGGGAAGGGGGTGACCCTGTTCTCCAGGCCCTCCGCCTCGACGGTCACCGCGCCCGCCTCGCCGCCCTCCCCGGCGTCCTCGCGCTCCACCGGGTCCAGGCCGCCGGCGGCCGGCCGGCCCTCGGGGTTCAGGGCGAACGGGGAGGGGGTCGCGGAGGACAGCGGCACCAGGTAGGGGCGGCAGCCCAGCGGGAAGGACAGGTCACCGGTGTGCACGTCGTACACCGGGTCGAAGCCGCGCCAGGACAGGAAGGCGAGATAGCGGCCGTCCCGGGTGAAGACCGGGTTCTCGTCCTCGAAACGGCCGTTGGTGACGTCGATGACCAGCCGGCCCTCGATCCGGGCGAGCTTGATCTGCCGCAGTGACCGCCCGATCCCGGGGTGGGACCAGGTCAGCCACGCCCCGTCGGGGGAGAAGGCGAGGTCGCGCACCGGCCCGTTGACGGACCGGATCAGCTCGGTGACCCCGTCCCGCGAGCCGTCCGCCTCCTCGTCGGTGTCGACCAGCAGCAGCCGGCCGTCGTGCGCGGCGACGGCCAGCCGCTCCCCGTCCGGGTCGGCCACCATCTCCAGCACCCGGCCCAGCTTCCCGGAGGCCAGCCGCCGGGGGGCGCGCTGGCCGGTCGCCCGGGGCAGCGAGGCGATCTCGACGGCGTCCTCGCCCTCGGCGTCCGTCACGTACGCGACCTGGTCGCCGGCGCCGAGCATCTCCGGCAGCCGCACCCGTACGCCCGGCGTGTCGGTGAGGGTGCGGGCGGGGCCGTCGCGGTGGGTGAGCCAGTACAGGCTGCCGCGTACGACGACGGCGCTCGCGCGGCCGGTCCCGTCGACCGAGATGCCGTCGAGGTGCTGGGCGGCCGGCACCTGGTAGCGGCGCCGTCCGGCCCGCGGCCCGCCCAGCGTGACGTCGAGACGGCGCGGGACGGCGCCCGGGGACAGGTCGTCCACGAGCCACAGCTCGCCGGCGCACTGGTAGACGACCCGGGTGCCGTCGCCGGCGGCGTGCCGGGCGTAGAAGGCGTCGTGGTCGGTGTGGCGGCGCAGGCCGGAGCCGTCGTACGCGCACGAGTACAGGTTGCCGACGCCCTCGTGGTCGGAGAGGAAGGCGATGCGGCCGCCGACGAACATCGGGGAGTGCAGATGGCCGCCGAGCCCTTCGAGCAGCCGCCGCCCGTGCAGCCACAGCCTGCCCGTGGCGCCGCCCCGGTAGCGCTTCCAGGCGGCCGGTTCGTGCGGCGGGGTCCCGGTGAGCAGCAGGGTCCTGCGTTCGCCGTCGAGGTCGGCGACCTGGAGGTCGGCCACCGGGCCCCAGGGCAGTTTGCGGCCCGGGCTGCCGTCGGGGGTGAGCGTGTAGGCCCAGGTGAAGTGGGAGAACGGCTCGCCGTGCGAGGCGACGGCGAGGATCTCGGCGTGGCCGTCGCCGTCGGGGGGCGCCCAGCCGCAGACCCGGGTGTCGGAGCTGCCCCAGTAGGTGAGGCGTTCGCCCGGTCCGCCGTCCACCGGGACGAGGTGGACCTCCGGGTCGAGGCTGCGCCAGCTCGTGTACGCGATGTGCCGGCCGTCGGGGGAGAAGCGGGGGTGGCCGAGTTTGGTGCGGTCGGCGGTGAGCCGCCAGGCGCGGCCCGGGGCGTCCAGCGGGGCGAGCCAGAGGTCGTCCTCGGCCACGAAGCACAGCAGGTCGTCCTTGAGGTGCGGCAGGCGGAGGTAGCTCACCCTTCCCATGCTTTGCCGGGGCCCGGAGCCCGGCAACTTATGAGTAACCGACAACCGTGACGCGGAACACGAACGAAACCGTTTCGTTTCGCTAGGTGGGTGCGGTACCTTCGACGTGTACGAAACCGTGTCGTTCGGCGCGGTGGAAGCCGGAGTGGAAAGGGTGGGAAGGATGAGCGAAGCCGCGACGGCGCGTCGCAGCCGGCTCACGCCCGAGCGCGAGGCCGAGCTGTACCTGGCCGTGCTCGACCTGCTCCGCGAAGTCGGCTACGACGGCCTCACCATGGACGCCGTGGCCGCCCGCACCAGATCCAGCAAGGCCACCCTCTACCGCCAGTGGGGCGGCAAGGCCGAGCTGGTGGTCAGGGCGATGCGCAGCCAGAAGCCCGGCAGCATCGCCGACATCGACACCGGATCCCTGCGGGGCGACCTGCACGCCATCGTCAGCCGTGAGGACGACTGCGTCATGGCGCAGCACGCCGCGCTCATGCGGGCGCTGGCCATGGCCGTGCACATGAACGACGATCTGCGCCAGGCGTTCAAGGAACTCCTGGTGGAGCCGGAGATGGAAGAGTTCCGGCGGATGATCCGGCGCGCGGTCGACCGGGGCGAGATCCGCTCCGACAGCCCGGCGCTTGACTACCTGGTGCACATGCTCGTCGGCGCCTTCGCCACGCGGACGCTGATCGACGACCTGCCGCCCACACAGGAATTCCTCACCTCGTACATCGACGCCGTGGTCCTCCCCGCCCTCGGCGTGACATCCCACTGACCGTCCCCCAGTCAGCCACCACCTGACGTCACCGCTCACGTCGTCGGGCTGATCACACCTGCCCCGAAGTACCCACGACCTGACCGGGAGTACGCCCTCGTGGCCACTTTCCTCTATCGACTCGGCCGGTTCGCCTTCAGGCGACGGCACTTCACAGCCCTCTTCTGGGTGGCGCTGCTGGCGCTCGCGGGCGCCGGCGCGGCCGGCGCCCCGGCGGCCGGCAGCTCCTCCTTCTCCATCCCCGGCACCGAGGCCCAGAAGGCCTTCGACCTGCTGGAGGAACGCTTCCCCGGCTCCAGCGCCGACGGAGCGACCGCACGCGTCGTCTTCAAGGCGCCGTCCGGCGAGAAGATGACCGACGCCGACCACAGGAAGACCGTCCGGAACGCCGTCGCCGAACTCGGCGACGGCTCCGAGGTCGCCCGCGTCACCGACCCCTACCAGGGCGGCGGCGTCAGCGAGGACGGCACCATCGCCTACGCCTCGGTGAGCTACAAGGTCTCCGGCATGGAGCTGGAGGACTCCTCCCGCGACGCGCTGGAGGGGGCCGCCGAGGACGCCCGCGGCTCCGGGCTGACCGTGGAGGTCGGCGGTGACGCGCTGCAGGCCGTCCCGCACACCGGTTCCGCCGAGATCATAGGCATCGGCGTCGCCGCGGTCGTCCTGGTCATCACCTTCGGCTCGCTGCTCGCGGCCGGACTGCCGCTGATCACCGCGATCGTCGGCGTCGGCATCGGCGTCGCGAGCATCACCGCGCTGGCCAGCACCCTGGACCTCGGCTCCACCACCTCCATCCTGGCCTCGATGATCGGCCTCGCGGTCGGCATCGACTACGCGCTGTTCGTCGTCTCCCGCTACCGCGCCGAACTGGCCGAGGGCCGCGAACGCGAGGAGGCGGCCGGCCGCGCCGTCGGCACGGCGGGCTCCGCCGTGGTCTTCGCGGGCCTCACGGTCGTCATCGCCCTGGTCGGCCTCGCCGTCGTCAACATCCCGATGCTCACCAAGATGGGTGTCGCCGCGGCCGGCACGGTCGCCATCGCCGTCCTCATCGCCCTCACCCTGATCCCCGCACTGCTCGGCTACGCGGGCCGCAGGGTCCGCCCCGCCGGTGAGAAGAGCAAGCTGCTCGGCGGGGGCCGCGCCGCCGGGAAGCCGCAGCGCCCGAACATGGGCACCCGCTGGGCCGGCTTCGTCGTACGCCGTCCCCTTGCGGTGCTCCTCCTCGGCGTCATCGGCCTGGGCGCCGCGGCCGTCCCGGCGGCCTCGCTGGAACTGGGTCTGCCCGACGACGGCACGCAGCCGACGTCCACCACGCAGCGCCGCGCCTACGACCTGCTCTCCGACGGCTTCGGCCCGGGCTTCAACGGCCCGCTGGTGGTCGTGGTCGACGCCAAGGACAGCGACGACCCGACGGCCGTCTTCCGGCAGGCCGGCGACGACATCAAGGGCCTCGACAACGTGGTCTCGGTGAGTCCCGCGGCCCCCAACAAGGCCGGGGACACCGCGACGATCACGGTGGTCCCGGACGCCAAGCCCTCGTCGGTGACGACCGAGGACCTGGTGCACGACATCCGTGACACGGGCGCGGACATCACGGCCGGCACCGGGGCCGACGTCCTGGTCACCGGCTCCACCGCGATGAACATCGACGTGTCGCAGAAGCTCAACGACGCGCTGCTGCCGTACCTGATCCTGGTCGTCGGACTGGCCTTCCTCCTGCTGATCGTGGTGTTCCGCTCGATCCTGGTCCCGCTGAAGGCGGCCCTCGGCTTCCTGCTCTCCGTGATGGCGGCCCTCGGCGCGGTCGTCGCGGTCTACCAGTGGGGCTGGCTGTCCGGCCTGATGGGCGTGGAGGAGACCGGCCCGATCATGTCGATGATGCCGATCTTCATGGTCGGCGTGGTCTTCGGACTGGCCATGGACTACGAGGTCTTCCTCGTGACCCGCATGCGCGAGGCCTACGTCCACGGCGAGAAGCCCCGCCAGGCCGTGGTGACCGGCTTCAGGTACAGCGCCCGGGTGGTGACCGCCGCGGCGGTGATCATGATGGCGGTGTTCTCCGGCTTCATCGGCTCCAGCGACTCCATGGTCCGGATGATCGGCTTCGGCCTCGCCGTCGCCGTCCTCTTCGACGCGTTCGTCGTCCGCATGGCGATCGTCCCGGCCGTGCTGGCCCTGCTCGGCACGAAGGCCTGGTGGCTGCCGAAGTGGCTGGACCGCGCCCTGCCCAACGTGGACGTCGAGGGCGAGGCGCTGCGCACGCAGGACGATCCGAAGGACGAGGACCGGGAGCTCGTCCGGGCCTGACGGCCCGAACGGGAGACAGAAACCAGCCGGTGAGGGCTCCGTGGGGACGGGGCGCCCTCACCGGCTTCCCGTTTCCGCGGGCACCGGCCCGGCCGGGCGGCCACCGGGGCGGCGCCGGCGACCGGGCCGGCCATCGCCGCGTACCCGGCCGCCGACGGGACCGGCGTACGCGCCCCCGGTCCACCGCCGGGCCACGTCGCGTGGCTGACGGCGGTCCAGGGCGCGGTGATCCCGGCGTACGCCCCGTGGCGCCCGCGGCGGCGGGCGCGCTGCTCCGGCCGCACGCCGGACCCGGACTGCTCGGCGCCGCGATGCCCGTCGCGGCGTACGCGCTCGTCCTGTGGGCCCGCACCCGCGCGGACCCCGCCGTCCGTCGCGGCGCTGCGGGAGCCGTCGGTCATCGTGGGCGCGGCCGTCGGCACCCTGTTCCTCCACGAGCGCTTCGGCGCGCCGCGCGTCGCCGCGGCCGGGCTGCCGGTCGCCGGGACCGGGCTGATGCCGCGCGCCGGGCAGGCCGGCCCCGAGGGGCTTCGCCGCCGTACGGGCGGGTGCAGGGGAACGGGACGAGGAGCACCCTGGAAGTAGGTGTTCCGGAGGTGATCGTCATGATGCACACCGCAGTGGGCTGGCATGTGGAGCTGGAGTTCACGGAGGACGACCAGCACACGCGCGCGGCCGCGATGGTCCGGCTGCCCGACGGGAGCGAGGTGCGGGCGAGCGGGCACGCGACCCGGCACCACACCGACGCGAATCAGCCACGGGTCGGGGAGGAGGTCGCCGGCGCGCGGGCGTTGAACGAACTCGCCATGCAACTGCTGACCAAGGCGCACAGCGAGATCGACGACGCGTCGGGCCGTACCTCGCACCCGATCCACGTCTGAGGGTCCGGGCGGTCCGGCTAAGGGGTCAGCGACTGCCGTACCGCCCGGATCAGCGCCTGCGCCCTGGGGTCCGCCGTCACCGTCCTGCGGAAGCCGTTGGTGACGTAGCCGAAGGCGATGCCCGACTCCGGGTCGGCGAAGCCGAGGGAGCCGCCGCGGCCGGGGTGGCCGAAGGAGCCCGGGGCCAGGAAGGGGGAGGCGCTGCCGTGCAGCATGTAGCCGAGCCCGAAGCGGGTGGCGACGACCAGGACGCGGTCGGGGCCCGCCGACTCCTCGGCGCGGGCACGTTCCACGGTGGCCGCGTCGAGGAGGCGCGTGCCGTCGACCGGTCCGATCAGTGACGCGTAGAAGCGGGCCAGGCCGTCCGCCGTCGCGACCCCGTTGGCGGCGGGCAGGGCCGCCGCGCGGAACGCCGGGTCGTTCTGGTCCGGGAACGGGGTGATCGCGGCGAAGGCGCGGCGGGTGAGGGAGGCGGGGTCGGCGTAGGCGTCGGTGACCGAGCGCTTGGGGCGGGCGCGCAGCACCCCGGACGGCTCGGGCCCCTCGATCCGGCCGACCGTCCCGACGCGGTGGGCCTGCGCGTCCGGCAGACCCACCCACAGGTCCAGGTCCAGCGGAGCGGCGATCTCCGACGCGATCCACTCGCCCGACCCCCGGCCCGTGACGCGCCGCACCAGTTCGTCGAGCAGCCAGCCGTAGGTCAGCGCGTGGTAGCCGTGGTCGGTGCCCGGCTCCCACACCGGGGCCTGCGCGGCGAGCGCCCCGGCGGCCCGCGCCGGGTCGGCCGCCTCCCGGGGAGTGAGCGGACGGTCCAGGACGGGGAGCCCGGCGCGGTGGTTCAGCGCGTGCCGGACCAGCAGCCGCTCCTTGCCGTGCGCCTTGAACTCGGGCCAGTAGTGGCCGACCGGCGCGTCCAGGTCCAGCTCGCCCCGCTGGTGCAGCAGCAGGAGCACGGCGGCGGCGACGCCCTTGGTCGCCGAGCGGACCCCCTGCGCGGTGTCCCGCCGCCAGGGCTCGGTACCGTCGACGTCCCTCGCCCCGGCCCACAGGTCGACGACCTTGCGCCCGTCCCGGTACACGGCCACGGCGGCACCCCGCTCGCCGAGCGCCTCGAAGTTCCGTGCGAACGCCACCCCCACCGATTCGAAGCCCTCGGCCACTGTGCCGTGCACGTCCACGTCCCGTCGGTCCTTCCACTCGCCTGCGACGGTGGGTGCAACGGCCGCGGTCCGCCTGCGATTCCAGGGCCGCGCCGGCCGGACGGGATCGTTACGCCGATGTTGTGCCGGTGCCGGTGCCGGTGCCGGTGCCGGCGGCGGTGACGCCGCTCAGCGCCCGCGGCGGCCGGGCACCGCGGACACGGAACGCGGGTCGAGACCGTACGGCGGCTCCAGGCGACGGGCGCGCATCGGCGCGTCGTCGGCGAGCAGATCCGCCGTCGCGCCGTCCGCCGCGCAGGCTCACGGCGACGGCGCCGGCGGCGACCGGTCCGGCCGCGGCGGACACGGGGACGCCGATGAATCCGTCGGGTGCGTGCACCGTCCGATGACAGAGGGCTGTCGCAAGCCACTTGCAAGAGCGATGAGCTTGTCTTGACCTGTCCCTTGTCCGACCTGTGATACATGCCACCCGGACGCGCGGATTCCGGAATCGGTGCACGATGGAACGGGGGGCGGGTATACGGCTTGCACGCCTTCACCGGCAGACCGACGGAACGTAAGGGGCCCACCGATGTCCGTAGTCGAGCAGTACGCGCGAGTCCACATAGTGACGGATGCGGATCCCCGGCTGGAGGACCGCGGGGCCGTCCCCGTCGTGCTGCGGTACGACCCCGAGACCGACCCCTCGTGCGTACGGATGGACCTGCCCGGTCCGGTGCCCCGCGAGTGGACCGTCGCCCGGGACCTGCTGGAGCGGGGCCTGCGCGCCCCCGCCGGGAGCGGTGCGATCCGCGTGTGGCCCTGCGGCCGGGTGCAGTCCGTGGTGGAGTTCCACACCCGGCAGGGCGTGTCGGTGGTGGAGTTCGAGACCAAGACCCTGGCCCGGTTCCTGCGCAGCACCTACGCCGCCGCGACGGAACCGGTGCCGCACTGACCACCCGTTCGGCCCAGAGCCCCTCGGTCCGGAGCCCTTCGGTCCGGAGCCCTTCGGTCCGGAGCCCTTCGGTCAAGAACCCTTGGGTCAGGAGTTCTTCGGCTCAGCCGCCGCTCTTCAGCAGCGCCGCCACCATCGGTCCGGCCGTCGAACCGCCGTGGCCGGCCGCCTGGACCACACCGGCGGCGGCCAGGTCCCCGCGGTACGCCGTGAACCAGCCGTTGGGCTTCTTCTGCCCGTCGACCTCGGCCGACCCGGTCTTGGCACCGGCGTCACCGCCCACCCCGGCCATCGCCTCCGCGGCCGTGCCGTAGGCCGCCGTGTACGACATCAGCTCCCGCAGCTGCGCCAGCGTCCCGGCCGACAGGGTGCGCGGGGCCGTCGCCAGCTCGCGGCCGTCGACCTCCGGCGACACCAGGTACGGCTGGCGGAAGACGCCCGCCTTGACCGTCGCCGACACCGACGCCATGTTCAGCGGGCTCATCCGCACCCCGCCCTGGCCGATCAGCGAGGCGCCCATCGGGGCGTCGGTCTGCACCGGCACCGAGCCGTCGAACGTCGGCACGCCGACCTGCCAGTTGTTCATCGACAGCCCGAAGACCTGCTGCGCCTGCCTGGTCAGGTCGTCGTCCTTCAGCTCCGGCGCCTGGCTGATGAAGGCCGTGTTGCAGGACCGGGCGAAGCTCGCCTTGAAGGTGCCGCCCTCGATCTCGAACTTGTCGTCGTTCTGGAACTTCCAGCCGCCGTAGCTGAAGTACTTCGGGCACGGGTGCTGCTCGTCCATCGAGGCGAGGCCCTTCTCGATCAGCAGCGAGGAGGTGATCACCTTCATCGTGGAGCCCGGGGCCAGCGACCCCTGGAGGGCGGTGTTGAAACCGCGCGAGGAGTTCGCCACCGCCAGGATCTCGCCGGTCGAGGGGCGCAGCACCACCACCGACGCCCGGTCCCTCTTCGCCACCTGCGCCTCGGCGGCGGCCTGCAGGGAGGGGTCCAGCGTGGTCCTCACCGTGCCGGGCGTGCCCTCGCTCAGCTCCAGCAGCGTCTTGTCGGAGAGCTTCGCCTTCTCCGACTCCTTGCCGCGCACCACCCGCAGTTCGACGCCGGCCTCGCCGCCCGCCTGCTCGCCGTACTTCTCGCGCAGCCCGTCCAGCACCGAGCCGAGCGACGGGTACGTCCCGGTGGTCAGCTCCCCGCCGTCCCGGTCCAGCGCCTCGACCGGCGGGATGCCGGACTCCCCGGTGACGAGCTTGTCGCCCTCCCTGAGGTCGGGGTGCACGACGGCCGGCCGCCAGGCCACCTGCGGTTCACCGTCCCCGGCCCGGCGCACGACGGTCAGCGCGCTGTCGTACGCCAGCGGCTTGCCGATGTCCTCGTGCCTCACCGTGGCCTTCACGGAGAAGGGGACCTTGGCGCCGGTGCGGGGGCCGGCGGTGAGCGTGACGTCCTCGACGCCGGCGTCCTCGGCGTACGCGGTGAGCAGGGCGGCGGCGGCCTCGGGGTCGTCGGTGGCGGCGGCCGCCTCGTCCGCCTTCCCGGACTGCCAGGCGATGAGGAAGCGCTCGGCCGCGGCGGTGACCTCGGCGGCGGACAGGGGACCCGTCCTGACCTCCCCCGCCTGCTGCGCGGAGGACGTGCGGGTGCCGTCCTCCGCGGCGGCACCGCTGCCGAACAGCGCGTAGGCGCCGAGACCGGCACCGCCGACGACCACGGCGATCACCCCGCCGAGCACGGCGGGTCTCGTCTTCCGCCGCTCACCGGCGTTCTCTCTGTTCCCCACTGCTTTCCGTTCCTCCGTTGCTCGCCGGGTTCCCCGCAGCCCTGGTGGCCCTGTGACCCGTGTGGCTCCTGTGGCCCGTGTGGCACGCACGGCGCCGTGTGCGCAGACGTCGGCCACCACCCTAGAGTCCCGTCACACGCCGGGCGCGATCAGCCGCCCGCTCGTAGCACTGCTGCGACAATCGGACCGGCGGCGTCGCTGCCGTGGCCGCCCTGCCGGGCCACGGCCGCCGCCGCGACATCGTCCCGGAAGCCGGTGAACCGCTGGCCGAAGAGAGACCCCCTGGGGGCGGACGGGCTCAGACCCAGGTGTCCAGCCACATCCGGGCCCGCCAGTCGTCTATCGGGATCGACGTGCCGGTGTGCAGGGGCCAGAAGTAGATGAAGTTCCAGGCGATCAGCAGGGTCAGCACGCCGGCCGCCGTCGCGCCCGCGACGCGGCGGGCGTCGCTGGAGCGGGGCGGGCCGACGAGCGCGCCCAGGAACATCGCCACCGCCAGGCACAGGAAGGGGAGGAAGACGACGGCGTAGAAGAAGAAGATGGTGCGCTCCTGGTAGAGGAACCAGGGGGCGTAGCCGGCCGCGATGCCGCAGGCGATGGCGCCGGCCCGCCAGTCGCGGCGGAAGAACCAGCGCCACAGGACGTAGAGGAGGGCGAAGCACGCCACCCACCACAGCAGCGGGGTGCCGATGGCCAGCACCTCGCGGGCGCACTTCTCGCCCGCGTCGGAGGGGCAGCCGTCCCTGCCGGGCGCCGGGGACTCGTAGAAGTAGGAGACCGGGCGGCCGGTGACGATCCAGCTCCACGGGTTGGACTGGTAGGTGTGCGGCGAGGACAGGCCGACGTGGAAGTCGTAGACCTGGTTCTCGTAGTGCCACAGGCTGCGCCACCAGTCGGGGAACAGCCAGGACCAGTCGCTGTCCCTGCCGTCCTCGACCGCCCAGTCCCGGTAGTAGCCGCCGGTGCCGTCGGACGGGGAGAGGATCCAGCCGGTCCAGGAGGCGAAGTAGGTGACCACCGCCACCGGGACGGTGGACAGGAAGGCCCAGCCCAGGTCGTGCCTGAGCACCGCCGACCGGGGCCGGTGCGCGCCGGCGACCCGGCGGGAGGCGACGTCCCAGAGCACCGCCATCACACAGAACGCGGCCGTGATGTACAGACCGTTCCACTTGGTGCCGATCGCCAGGCCCAGCATCACGCCCGCCGCCAGACGCCAGGGCCGGAAACCGATCCGGGTGGTCTCCGCGGCGTACGCGTCCGGCCGGACCCGGCCGTCGGGGTCCACGGGCAGCGCGGCGGCGAGTCTCTCCCGCGCCCGGTCCCGGTCGACCACCAGACAGCCGAAGGCCGCGAGCACGAAGAACATCAGCACGCCGTCGAGCAGCGACGTCCGGCTCATCACGAAGTGCAGCCCGTCCACCGCCATCAGCGCGCCCGCCAGACAGCCGAGGAACGTGGAGCGGAACAGCCGCCGGCCGATGCGGCACAGCATCAGGACGGAGAGCGTGCCGAGCAGGGCGGTCATGAAGCGCCAGCCGAACGGGGTGAACCCGAACATCAGCTCGCCCAGCCCGATGACGTACTTGCCGACCGGCGGATGCACGACGTACGCCGCCTCCGTCGGGATGGGGACGTGCCCGCCCGAGGAGAGGATCAGGTCGTTGGCGTTCTTCTCCCAGTTGACCTCGAAGCCGCGGTGGACCAGCGCCCACGCGTCCTTGGCGTAGTACGTCTCGTCGAATATCACCGCCTTCGGGCTGCCCAGGTTCCAGAACCGCAGCACCCCCGCCAGCAGCGCGACCAGCAGCGGACCGCCCCACGCCGACCAGCGGGTGATGCGCCGCGCGAGCCCCGCCGGCACCCCGAGCGCCGCCCACAGCCGGCCCGACGGCTCGGTGTACGGCGGGACCAGGCGGTCGCGGACGTCACCCCCGGAGCCCGACGCGGGGTAGCCGAAACGGCGCAGCCGCTGGTGCCACGACGGCTGCCGTTCGTGCGGCGACTGGTCCTGCCGGGTGTCCGTGGAGGACGCGGTACTGGTCACCGCGCCATCGTAGGGAACGGCGCTGTGTGAGTCCCGCGCATGGCCGGTATGCCCTGCCTCCGTCTGGTACTGGAAGGATGGAGGCGTGACCGGAACCCTCGTACTCGCAGGCACCCCCATCGGCGACGTCTCCGACGCCCCGCCCCGGCTCGCCGAGGAACTGGCCGGCGCCGACGTCGTCGCCGCCGAGGACACCCGGCGGCTGCGGCGGCTGACCCAGGCGCTCGGCGTCACCCCCAAGGGGCGGGTCGTGTCGTACTTCGAGGGCAACGAGTCCGCCCGCACGCCCGAGCTGGTGGAGGAACTGGTGGGCGGCGCGCGCGTGCTGCTGGTGACGGACGCCGGGATGCCGTCCGTGTCCGACCCCGGGTACCGGCTGGTCGCCGCGGCCGTCGAGCGGGACGTCAGGGTCACCGCGGTGCCCGGGCCGTCCGCCGTGCTCACCGCGCTCGCCCTGTCCGGGCTGCCCGTGGACCGGTTCTGCTTCGAGGGGTTCCTGCCCCGCAAGGCGGGCGAGCGGCTGGGGCGGCTGCGCGAGGTGGCCGGGGAGCGGCGCACCCTCGTCTACTTCGAGGCCCCGCACCGGCTCGACGACACGCTCGCCGCGATGGCCGAGGTGTTCGGCGCGGAGCGCCGGGCCGCCGTCTGCCGGGAGCTGACCAAGACCTACGAGGAGGTCAGGCGGGGCCCGCTGGCCGAGCTGGCGGCGTGGGCGGCCGAGGGCGTGCGGGGGGAGATCACCGTGGTGGTCGAGGGCGCGCCGGAGAAGGGGCCCGAGGAGCTGGACGCCGCCGAGCTGGTGCGCCGGGTGCGGGTGCGCGAGGAGGCGGGGGAGCGCCGCAAGGAGGCGATCGCCGCGGTGGCGGCGGAAGCGGGGCTTCCCAAACGGCAGGTGTTCGACGCGGTGGTGGCGTCCAAGAATGCCGCCGGAGGTCCCGGTTCCGGGAGCGCCGTCCGTCCCTGAGGCGGTCACGTCGTGCGGATCACGCGGCCGGGGCGGGTCGCCTCGGCGGCCTCGGCGGCATCCGGCGCACCGGCCGCACCGGCCGCCTCCGCCGCATCGGCCGGGGAGCCGCGCCGCCGGCGTCTGTCCGGTCTGCCGCCGTCCTTCCACCGGGCGGGCCGAGACCCGGGGTGCTTTCCGTAGGATCGGGGGCATGCCTTCGAACGCCCCCGACAAGAACGCCGCCCCACCGCTCCCGGAACCCCTGCGGGTGCCGGTCGCGGACTCCCACACCCACCTCGACATGCAGTCCGGCACGGTCGGGGAGGCCCTCGCCAAGGCCGCGTCGGTGGGCGTGACGACGGTGGTGCAGGTCGGCTGCGACCTCAAGGGATCGCGGTGGGCGGCGGACACGGCGGCGGCGTACGACGCCGTCCACGCCACGGTGGCGCTGCACCCCAACGAGGCGCCGCGGATCGTCCACGGCGACCCCGAGGGCTGGTCCCGGCAGGGGGCGCGGGAGCCCGGCGGCGACGCGGGACTGGACGAGGCGCTCGCCGAGATCGACCGGCTGGCCGCACTGCCCCAGGTCAAGGGTGTCGGCGAGACCGGCCTCGACCACTTCCGCACCGGGCCCGAGGGCAAGGACGCGCAGGAGCGGTCCTTCCGCGCCCACATCGAGATCGCCAAACGGCACGGCAAGGCCCTGGTGATCCACGACCGCGACGCCCACGCCGACGTGCTGCGCGTGCTGAAGGAGGAGGGCGCCCCCGACCGCACCGTCTTCCACTGCTACTCGGGGGACGCGGAGATGGCGGAGATCTGCGCGCGCGCCGGCTACTTCATGTCCTTCGCCGGCAACGTCACCTTCAAGAACGCGCAGAACCTGCGGGACGCGCTCGCCGTGGCGCCCCTCGAGCTGGTCCTGGTGGAGACCGACGCGCCGTTCCTCACCCCCGCGCCCTACCGCGGGCGGCCCAACGCCCCCTACCTGGTGCCGGTCACGGTGCGCGCCATGGCGGCCGTGCGGGGCGTCGACGAGGACACCCTGGCCACGGCTCTCGGGGCGAACACGGCCCGCGCCTTCGGCTACTGAGGTCCCGGCGAGACCTCGCCGGGGTTCCGCCGAGGCCACCGGACCGGGCAGGTCCCTGCCGCCCCGTACCCCGGACCGGGCGGTCCCTGCCGCCCCGTACCCTTGTCCCGTGACCAGCCCCACCCCCGCCGCCCTCCTGGGCCCCGCCGACGTCCGTGAACTGGCGGCCGCCCTCGGCGTACGGCCCACCAAGCAGCGCGGCCAGAACTTCGTCATCGACGCCAACACGGTCCGCCGTATCGTCCGCACCGCCGAGGTCCGCCCCGACGACGTGGTCGTCGAGGTCGGCCCGGGGCTCGGCTCGCTCACGCTGGCACTGCTGGAGGCCGCCGACCGGGTCACCGCCGTGGAGATCGACGACATCCTCGCCGCCGCGCTGCCCGCCACCGTCGCGGCCCGGATGCCGGAGCGCGCCGAGCGGTTCGCGCTGGTCCACCGCGACGCGATGCACGTCACCGAACTGCCCGGCCCCGCCCCGACCGCGCTGGTCGCCAACCTCCCCTACAACGTGGCCGTCCCGGTGCTGCTGCACATGCTCGAGACCTTCCCGAGCATCGAGCGCACCCTCGTCATGGTCCAGGCGGAGGTGGCCGACCGCCTCGCCGCGCCGCCCGGCTCGAAGGTGTACGGCGTGCCCTCGGTCAAGGCCAACTGGTACGCGGAGGTCAAGCGGGCCGGGGCCATCGGACGCAACGTCTTCTGGCCCGCCCCCAACGTCGACAGCGGGCTGGTCTCGCTGGTCCGCCGCGCCGAGCCGCTGAGCACCGGCGCCTCCCGGCGCGAGGTGTTCGCCGTCGTCGACGCGGCCTTCGCCCAGCGCCGCAAGACCCTGCGGGCCGCGCTCGCCGGCTGGGCGGGCTCCGCGGCGGCGGCCGAGACCGCCCTGGTCGCGGCGGGCGTCTCGCCGCAGGCCCGGGGGGAGTCCCTGACCGTCGAGGAATTCGCGCGCATCGCCGAACACGCCCCGCACGAGGAGCCCGCCGCGTGAGCGTCACCGTCCGCGTCCCCGCCAAGGTCAACGTCCAGCTCGCGGTCGGCGCCGCCCGCCCCGACGGCTACCACGACCTGGCCAACGTCTTCCTCGCGGTCGGCCTGCACGACGAGGTCACCGTGACACCGTCCGCCGGCGGACTCCGGATCACCTGCGAGGGCCCCGGTGCCGGCCAGGTCCCCCTGGACCGTACGAACCTCGCGGCGCGCGCCGCCCTGGCGCTCGCCGAGCGGTACGGCCGGGACGCGGACGTGCACATCCACATCGCCAAGGACATTCCCGTCGCCGGCGGCATGGCGGGCGGCAGCGCGGACGGCGCCGGCGCGCTGGTCGCCTGCGACGCGCTGTGGGGCACGGGCGCCTCACGGGAGGAACTGCTCGGCATCTGCGCCGAGCTGGGCAGCGACGTGCCGTTCAGCCTGGTGGGAGGGGCGGCGCTGGGCACCGGCCGGGGCGAGAGGCTGACGGAGCTGGAGGTGGGCGGCACCTTCCACTGGGTGTTCGCGATGGCCTCGCGGGGGCTGTCCACCCCGGCCGTCTTCCGGGAGTTCGACCGGCTGGCGGAGGGCCGGGACATCCCCGGGCCGGTGGCCTCGCGGCCACTCCTCGACGCCCTCGCGAAGGGGGACGCGGAGGCGCTCGCCGCCACCGCCTCCAACGACCTCCAGCCGGCGGCGCTGTCGCTGTTCCCGGAGCTCGCCGGCACCCTCGAGGCGGGGCGTGCGGCGGGTGCCCTGGCCTCGCTGGTGTCCGGGTCGGGGCCGACCACGGCGTTCCTCGCGCGTGACGCGGAGTCGGCGGACGGGGTCGCCGCCGCCCTGCGGGCCTCGGGGACCTGCCGCACGGTGCGCGGGGCAGCGGGTCCGGTACCCGGGGCGACGGTCCTCTGAGGGACCGGGACCGCGTTTCGGCCGTGCCCGGGCCGACGGCGACCGCCGAAGCGGGAAGCCGGCCACAGGAGCGGCCCCTTCCCCGATCACATCATCACGGAGAGTGACGGTCTCCTCGCGTCCCGGCCGCTGTCGTCCAGGGCCTACGCTTGAAGGCTGATCGATCCCCCAGGCAGGAGTGAAATGGCCGTCAACCTGGTCAATGTCGAGAACGTCAGCAAGGTGTACGGCACGCGTGCCCTGCTCGACGGCATCTCCCTCGGCGTCTCCGAAGGGGACCGGATCGGGGTGGTCGGGCGCAACGGTGACGGCAAGACCACCCTCATCCGGATGCTCGCCCGCCTGGAGGAGGCCGACACCGGACGGGTCACCCACTCCGGCGGGCTGCGGCTCGGGGTGCTCACCCAGCACGACTCCCTCGACCCGGCGGCCACCGTCCGGCACGAGGTCATCGGGGACCTGGCCGACCACGAGTGGGCGGGGAACGCCAAGGTCCGCGACGTGCTGACCGGGCTGTTCGGCGGGCTCGACCTGCCCGGCTTCCCCAAGGGGCTGGACACCGTCATCGGGCCGCTGTCCGGTGGCGAGCGGCGCCGGATCGCGCTCGCCAAGCTGCTCATCGAGGAACAGGACCTGATCGTCCTCGACGAGCCCACCAACCACCTCGACGTCGAGGGCATCGCCTGGCTGGCCGAGCACCTGAGGACCCGCCGGTCCGCGCTCGTGTGCGTCACCCACGACCGCTGGTTCCTCGACCAGGTCTGCACCCGCATGTGGGACGTGCAGCGCGGCGACGTGTACGAGTACGAGGGCGGCTACTCCGACTACGTCTTCGCCCGCGCGGAGCGCGAGCGCATCGCCGCCACCGAGGAGGTCAAGCGGCAGAACCTGGTCCGCAAGGAGCTGGCCTGGCTGCGGCGCGGCGCCCCCGCGCGGACGTCCAAGCCGCGCTTCCGCGTCGAGGCCGCCAACGAGCTCATCAAGGACGTCCCGCCGCCCCGCGACAGCAGCGAACTGATGAAGTTCGCGTCGTCCCGGCTCGGCAAGACCGTCTTCGACCTGGAGGACATCACCGTCCAGGCCGGCCCCAAGGTGCTGCTCCGGCACGTCACCTGGCAGCTCGGGCCCGGCGACCGCGTCGGCCTGGTCGGCGTCAACGGCGCCGGGAAGACGTCGCTGCTGCGCGCGCTGGCGGAGGCGGCGAGGACCGAGGGGGAGACCCAGCCCGCGGCGGGCGGCATCCGCGTCGGCAAGACGGTCAGGCTCGCCTACCTCTCCCAGGAGGTCGCCGAACTCGACCCCACCTGGCGGGTGCTCCAGGCCGTGCAGCAGGTGCGCGAGCGCGTCGACCTCGGCAAGGGGCGCGAGATGACCGCCGGGCAGCTGTGCGAGACGTTCGGGTTCAGCAAGGAGAAGCAGTGGACGCCGGTCGGGGACCTGTCCGGCGGTGAGCGGCGGCGGCTGCAGCTGCTGCGGCTGCTGATGGACGAGCCCAACGTCCTCTTCCTCGACGAGCCCACCAACGACCTCGACATCGAGACCCTCACCCAGCTCGAGGACGTCCTCGACGGCTGGCCCGGCTCGATGATCGTCATCTCCCACGACCGGTTCTTCCTCGAGCGCACCACCGACCGGGTGTTCGCCCTCCTCGGCGACGGCACCCTGCGGATGCTGCCGCGCGGCATCGACGAGTACCTGGAGCGGCGCAGGCGGATGGAGGAGGCCGCCGCCGCGGCGGCCCCCGTCCCGGCCGCCGCGGCGCAGGGCACGGAGCCGGAGAGGAGCGCCGCCGACCAGCGCGCCGCGAAGAAGGAACTGCAGAAGGTCGAGCGTCAGTTGGACAAGATCTCCGAGAAGGAGACCAAGCTGCACGCCGCCATCGCCGAGAACGCCACCGACTTCGCGAAGGTGGCCGGACTCGACGCCGAACTGCGGGAGCTGACCGGCCGGCGGGAGGAACTGGAACTGCGCTGGCTGGAACTGGCGGAGGACGCCTGACCCGCGCGGATCCCTCCGCGCGCCCCCGTGTGGGGAGCGCGCGGCGCGTGGAGAGGGCGTGAAGGCGCGTAACGGGGGCATCACGAGCCGGTCCTCCCTTGGGAACAGGGTCGGACGCGACCCGGTGACGTGTCGGTGCCGGGTGATAGAAAGAGCCGTCTGAGCACTATATGAAGACGACTCTGGGTTCATCACGTACCTCAGGGCGTGGCTAAAAATCAGTGAGCAAGGGGGAACGCGCTGATGACTCAGCCGCCCAGCCAGCCGCCGCACGGTGGCTTCGGAGCGCCGCAGGATCCGCCGCCGGGCGGTGGGTTCGGGGCTCCGCAGACCCCGCCGCCTCCGCAGGGGCCGCCGTCCGGCGCGCCGCAGCCCGGGTACGGCTACCCGCAGCAGGCGCCGCAGCAGCCGGGACCGTACGGACAGCCGTCCGGACCGTACCCGTCGGGGCCCTACGGCCAGCCGCAGCAGCCGGGGCCCTACGGGCAGCCGGGGCCGTACGGGCAGCCGGGGTACGGCTACCCGCCGCAGCCGCAGTTCCCCGGGGCGCCCGGCACCCCGCCCGGCGGGTCCGGTTCCCGCAACCCCCTCAAGGGCAGGCCCGCCCTGGTCGCCGGCGCCGCGGTGGCCGCGCTGCTGGTGATCGGCGGCACGGTGTGGGCCGTCTCCGGTGACGACGCCGGGAAGGACAAGGAGCCCGTCGCCGGGCGGACCGACGACTCCGGGCCGGACACCTCCGGCGGCGCCCCGGTCAACCCGGGGGACGGCAGCGGCGACGGCGGCGAGGACCCGGAGAACCTCAACGAGGGCCGCAAGGCCGGCGAGTCCAAGGTGCTCTGGTACAAGGAGGCGCCCGACGCACCCGGTTCCGGCGCCGACGCCCCCGGCATGTGGATCACCGACAAGACGGCGGTGAAGGCGGCCTTCAAGGAGCTCTCCGCCTACAACGTCGGTGACGGCACGCCCGCCTGGGAGACCATCGCCTTCCCGCAGAAGATCTGCGCGGTCACCCAGGAGAAGACGTCCGACGACAAGGTCGTCGTCGCCTACATGAGCGGCAGCAGCGACCGCGCCAAGTGCAACCAGCTCCAGCTCGTCGACCTCGACACCGGTGAGAAGGGCTGGACGCAGGAGGTCGCCGACGGCGCCCTGTTCGACTCCGTGCTCTCCATCGAGATGACCCTCAGCGGCAACACGCTGATGGTGGGCCGCTCGCAGTCCGGCACGGCGTACGACGTGCGCACCGGCAAGAAGCTGTTCGACTCGAAGAAGTACGGCGACGCCTGCTTCCCCGCCGCCTTCGCGGGCGGCGGCGAGCGGCTGGTCCAGGTCGCGTCCTGCGGCGCCGGCGGCGACAACGAGCACGACGAGGTCCGGGAGCTCGACCCCACGACCGGCAAGGTCAAGTGGACCTACGCGTACGAGAAGGGCTGGCGGATCGAGCGGGCCTACTCCGTCGACCCGCTCGTCCTCTACAGCACCAAGGAGGGGGACGGCGACAAGAAGGTCTGGAACATCGCCGCCTTCACCGCCGGCGGCAAGGTGCGCTCGCAGGTCGCCGTCGACGAGAACTTCGCCCCCGGCTGCGGCTGGGCCATCCTCGCCCGCGACCTCCAGGGCTGCGAGGGCGTCGCCGTCGACGCGGACACCCTCTACCTGCCGACCGAGGCGACCACCGGGGCCAACGAGATCGTCGCGATCAGCCTCGACGACGGCAAGGAGAAGTGGCGGGAGAAGTCACCGGCGGAGGACTCGATACTGCCCATGAAGGTCGAGGGCGGCAACCTCATCGCCTACGTCGAGCCCTCGTACGACGCGGGCGGCCAGGTCGTCTCCCTCCCCGTCGGCGGCACCACCCACACGCCGGTCAAGCTGATGCAGAACCCGCAGGGCGTCGCGGACATCGAGAACGGCTTCTTCAGCAAGGCGATCGACTGGGTCGACGGCCGCTTCTACCTCTCCACCACCCGGCTGACCGGCAACGACGAGGCGAAGGAGAAGCTGATGCTCGCCTACGGCAAGTGAGGCGTCCGATCGCTTCCCCGCTCCACGTCGCCCGTCGCCCGTCGCATGTCGCCCGCCGTCCCCCGACCACCGAGGTACTCACGTCATGACCCAGCCGCCTCCGCCGCCCAACCAGCCTCCCCAGCAGCCCCAACAGCCGCAGCAGCCCGGATTCGGGCCGCCGCAGGGTTCCTCGCAGCCGCCGGCTCCTTCCGGCGGGCCCGATCTCGGCAAGGCGCCCCAGCCCGGGTACGGCTACCCGCAGGCCCCGCAGACGCCTCCGCCCGCACCGCCGTCCGCCCCGCAGGGGCCCGGGTACGGGTATCCGCAGCAGCCGCCGGCTCCGGCCGCCGGGTACGGGTATCCGGGTCAGCAGCCGGGACCGTACGGGCAGCCGCAGCAGCCGGGACCGTACGGCCAGCCGCAGCAGCCCGGGCCGTACGGGCAGCCCGGGTACGGGTATCCGCAGCCCGGGACCATGCCGATGCAGCCGCAGCCGGGGCAGCCCGGTGGCGGCGGGCGGCGGGGCAACGGACAGCTGGCCATCATCGTCTCCGCGGTCGTGGCCATCGCCCTGATCGTCGGCGGCGGCGTCTGGTACGCCACGTCCTCCGGCAAGGACGACGACAAGGGGACCACCGCGGAGTCCGGCGGCACCGGCGGCAAGGACGCCAAGAACGGCGGCGGCACCGGTGGCACGTCCTCCGGAGCCCGGGAGAAGGCCCCGGCCGACACCGCCTCCAAGGTGCTGTTCCAGGTGCCCGCGCCCAAGGTCCCCAAGGGCAGTACGACCATCGCCACCACCGGGTCCTGGCTGACCGACACGGTGTACGCCAAGAGCGGGATCGCCGAGATCGTCGGCTACGACCGTGCCAAGGGCACCGAGAAGTGGACGCTCGACCTTCCCGGACCGGTGTGCGAGGCCACCAGCCACGTCACCGAGGACAACAAGACGGCGATCGTCCACAAGCCGGCCATGCCGACCAAGGACGACCCCCAGTCCTGCACCCAGGTCGCGTTGATCGACCTGGAGGCGGGCGAGGAGGTGTGGTCGAAGACGGCCAAGACCGGCACGATGGAGATCAGCTTCAACAACGTCACCATCAGCGGGGGCACCGTCGCCGCGGGCAGCACCAGCGGCGGCGCCGCCTGGGAGGCCGCCTCCGGTAAGCAGCTGTGGGCGCCGAAGACCTCCGACGCCTGCTACGACTCCGGGTACGGCGGCGGCGAGAAGCTGGTCGCGGTGCGCAAGTGCGGTTCGTACGACCAGCGTCAGCTGCACATCCAGACCATCGACCCGAAGACCGGGAACGTGATCACCGAGTACAAGATGGACGAGGGCATCGAGTACGCGGGCATCGTGTCCACCGAACCGCTGGTCGTGGCCTCCGACGTCGGTGACTCCGCGGGTGACGGCAGCGGCATCTCGGACTTCTTCTCCATCGACAACAAGACCGGCAAGCTGCGCGCGCGCATCTCCGCGCCGGGCGAGGAGTTCTCGGCCCGCTGCGACATCATCACCAAGATCGAGAAGTGCAGCGGGCTCGTGGTCGGCAACGGCCGGCTGTACATCCCGACCGAGGAGCACGAGGGCACGGCCGAGTACAGCCAGACCAACGAGGTCGTGGCCTTCGACCTGTCGACGGGCAAGCAGACCGGTCAGCGTGCCGACGCGGGCGACGGCTACCAGGTCACCCCGCTGCGCATGGACGGCGGCAACGTGCTGGCGTACAAGCGCCCGCCCTACGACAAGGGCGGACAGATCGTGAGCATCGACGGGGCGTCCTTCGAGCAGACGACGCTGATGGAGAACCCGGCGACGAAGGCCGTGCGGGACGTGGAGACGCGGATGCTGCCGGACTACGCGGAGATCCTGTACGGACAGGGCGCTCTGTACATGTCGGGGGTGTACGCCAGTGACTTCTCGAGTTCGGACAAGGAGTACCTGGCGATCGCCTTTGGCACGGAGTGATCGTTCCCGCCTGTTGACCGTCACGGCCCCGTCCCTGCTCAGGGACGGGGCCGTGCGCGTACCGCTCATCATGCGCTCATCGCCGTCGAATGCGAGAATTTCGGTGATCCGGGGCGATTCTCGCCGGTAGGGGGAGCGCGACGTCGAACAAGCGTGTAGCTTCCGGGGGCATCCGCGGGGAGTCGGACCGGGGTGGCGGCGCACAGGGGGTGCGCGCGGTATGGGGGGTTGGTTGTTCGATGGGAGTGCGGCTGATGGTGGTCGACGACCACCGACTGCTCGCGGAGGCGCTGGCCTCGGCGTTGAAGCTGCGGGGGCACCGGGTGCTGGCGGCGGCGGCGCCGGCGGCGGGGGCGGCGGATCTGGTGATCAGCAGGGCGCCGGAGGTGTGTCTGCTGGGGACGGCGGCGCCGGCGGAACCGGGGACGTTCGATCCGGTGGTGAAGATCAAACGGGAGCGGCCGCAGGTGGCGGTGCTGGTGCTCGGCCCGGTGCCGTCGCCGCGGGGGATCGCGGCGGCCTTCGCGGCCGGGGCGTCGGGGTATGTGCGGCACGACGAGCGCATCGAGGGGGTCGAGCGGGCGATCGTGAAGGCGCGGGCGGGGGAGGCGGCGGTGGCGCCGCAGTTGCTGCAGGGGGCCTTCGGCGAGCTGCTGAATCCCGCGGCGCAGCCGGACGACGAGGGGCTGCGGCTGTTGCGGATGCTGACGCCCCGGGAGGTGGAGGTGCTGGTGCGGGTGGCCGACGGGGAGGACACCCGGTTGATCGCGGCGGGGATGGGCATCGCGCCGTCGACCGCGCGGACGCATGTGCAGCGGGTGTTGATGAAGCTGGGCGTGGGGTCCCGGCTGGAGGCGGCGGCGCTGGCGGCGCGGACGGGGCTGCTGGACCGGGCGGGGCCGATCGGCTGACGGCCGGCGGGCGGATGCCCGCGGCGCGGTGTCCGGTGCGGTGGGGGGGTGGGGGTGCGCGCAGCCCCTGCGGGTGGTGGGCGGACCGGGGCCGGGCCGGGGGGGTGTCCGTCCTCGGGCCGGCGTGGAATCGGCCGGTCGGAGGGGTACGGGCGCGCACGCGCCGGCCCCTGCGGGCGGACTCCTCCGCCCCGTCCCTCCGGTTCCGTCCCCTCCGCGCCGTACGCGGCCACAGCCGGCCGCCGCGGGCGGTCGTGCCGCCGGGCCGTGTGAACACCCCCGGCCCGCACCCGCACCGCGCCCGTCAGCGGCGTGCGGTCACCCGGTTCGCTCCTCCCGTCCGTCCGGCTGGACGTCCGGTGGCGGCGGCGCCGTCGGCCTCAGCTTCAGCCAGAGCAGGAACAGCAGGCCGAGGATCAGCATCCCCAGCCCCGTCCACAGGTTGATGTTGACGCCCTGGGCCTTGTCGATGTCGGCGTCGGACGCGGCGATCCCCGCGATCGTGACGATCACGCCGTACACGACGAACAGTCCGCCGATGATGCGCCGGATGTCGAAGAGGCGGGCCGCCGTGGCGGACTTGGTCTCCAGCTCGGAGATCTCCCGCTGGAGCTCACGCTCGGAGTAGTGCTCGGACATGGTTTCTCCATCCTCCCGCGGTCAGAACGAGAACGGGATGTAGCAGGCGGCGGCCAGGATCACCGCGCCCCAGCCGAGCAGGGCGGGCCTGCGGTACCAGGCGTCGTCGCCCTCGGCGGGCGGCTCCGCCATGCCGGGGGAGCGGGTGCCGTAGACCAGGCCCTGGAGCTCGTCGGCGGGCTTGGGGGCGGTGAAGAGGGACACCGCGACCATGACCACCGCGCCCGCCACGAAGCCCGCGATCGCGGAGACGAAGTTGGCGCCCTGGTCGGTGGGGATGTCGACGAGGCCCTGCTTGTAGATCCAGAAGTAGTTCACCATCGCCGCGGTGGTGCCCGCGATCAGGCCCCAGAACCCGGACTTCATGGACGCGCGCTTCCAGAACATGCCGATGATGAAGACCACGAACATCGGCACGTTGAAGAAGGAGAACAGCGTCTGGAGGTAGCTCATGATGTTGGAGAACGAGGACGCCAGGAACGCCGTGCCGATGGAGGCGAGGACACCGATCGCGGTGATCAGACGGCCGAAGCGGACGTAGTACGCGTCCTCGCGGTGCTTCACCACGTACTTCGCCCAGATGTCGGTGGTGAAGACGGTGTTGAAGGAGGAGATGTTGGCCGCCATGCCCGCCATGAACGCGGCCAGCAGGCCGGTGACGGCGATGCCCAGGACACCGTTGGGCAGGAGCTGTTCCATCAGGTAGGGGATGGCGTCGTTGTACTGCAGGTCCGAGCCGGAGGTGCCGATCCTGGGCACGAGCACGGCGGCGACCAGGCCCGGGATCATCACCAGGAAGACGATGAAGATCTTCGGGAACGCGGCGATGAGCGGGGTGCGCTGGGCCGCCGACAGGTTCCTGGCGGACAGGGCGCGCTGCACCTCGGCGAAGTTGGTCGTCCAGTAGCCGAAGGAGAGGACGAAGCCGAGGCCGAGGACGATGGTCAGCCAGTTGGCGCCGAGCGGGTTGTCGCTGCCGATGCCGGTGCCGCCCCAGGACGTCATGAAGTCGCCGCCGCGCGACTCGGTCAGGGAGTCGGACAGGCCGTCCCAGCCGCCGACGCTCTTCAGGCCCAGCACCGTGATCGGGATGAGCGCGGCGAGGATGACGAAGAACTGCAGGACCTCGTTGTAGATCGCCGAGGACAGGCCGCCCAGGGTGATGTACGCCAGGACGAAGAAGCCCGCGACGACGATCGCCACCCACTGCGGCCAGCCCAGGAGCGCCTCGACCACGATCGCCAGGGCGTAGAGGTTCACGCCGGCGATCAGGATGGCGGCCGCGGCGAAGAGGAACGAGCTGAGCAGGTGGGCCGGCTTGTCGAAGCGCAGGAGGAGGAACTCGGGGACCGAGCGGACCTTGGAGCCGTAGTAGAACGGCATCATCACCAGGCCCAGGAAGACCATGGCCGGGATGGCGCCGATCCAGTACCAGTGCGTGGTGTAGACGCCGTACTGCGCGCTGTTGGCGGCCATGCCGAGGATCTCGGTGGCCCCGAGGTTGGCCGCGATGAACGCGAGCCCGGTGACCCAGGCGGGCAGGGAGCGGCCGGAGAGGAAGAAGTCGAGGCTGGTCTTGACCGACCGGCGGGCCGCGAAACCGATGCCCAGCACGACGACGAAGTAGATCCCGAGGATCGTGTAGTCCAGCCAGTTGGTGGGGAGTCGAAGCTCTGCAGATAGATATGTGGGGGTTTGCATAAGCACTCGCTTCATTCGCGAACTGATCCGGTGCGGAACCTATGCCTCTGTGTTCAGTAACTGAACACTTTCGCTGGTGTTCTTTGTTTGATTGTGATCAAGCAGCTCCTTTGGTGAGTTGTGGCGTGTTATGTTTGGTTGTGTTGAGTGACTGGCGGGTGTGGAGGAGTGCGGCAGTGAAGAAGACCTCGACCCGGCTGGCCGACGGCCGCGAGCTCGTCTACTACGACCTCGGCGACGACACCGTGCGGGAGGCCGCCGACCGCCGTCCGCTGGACGCCACCGTCACCACGTCCGAGATCCGCCGCGATCCGCTGCTGGGCGACTCCGTGGCCGTCGCCTCCCACCGGCAGGGGCGCACGTACCACCCGCCGGCCGACGAATGCCCCCTGTGCCCCTCCGAGGGCGACCGGCTGAGCGAGATCCCGGACTCGTCGTACGACGTGGCCGTCTTCGAGAACCGTTTCCCCTCGCTGGCCGGGGACGCGGGCCGGTGCGAGGTCGTCTGCTTCACCTCCGACCACGACGCCTCCTTCGCCGACCTGAGCGAGCCGCAGGCCCGGCTGGTCCTGGAGGCGTGGACGGACCGGACCTCCGAACTGTCCCATCTGGCCTCCGTCGAACAGGTGTTCTGCTTCGAGAACCGCGGTGCCGAGATCGGCGTCACCCTCCAGCACCCGCACGGGCAGATCTACGCCTACCCCTTCACCACCCCGCGCACCGCCCTGACGCTGCGCCAAGTGGCCGCCCACAAGGAGGCGACCGGCGGGGAGAACCTGTTCGACGCCGTGCTGGAGCGGGAACTGGCCGGCGAGCGGATCGTCCTTGAGGGTGAACACTGGGTCGCCTTCGTGCCGTACGCGGCGCACTGGCCCTACGAGGTCCACCTGTACCCCAGGCGCCGCGTGCCCGACCTGCTCGGCCTGGACGAGGCGGCGCGCGCGGAGTTCCCCCGGGTCTACCTGGAACTCCTGCGGCGCTTCGACCGGATCTTCGGCGAAGGCGAGCCCCCGACCCCGTACATCGCGGCCTGGCACCAGGCCCCGTTCGGGCAGCTGGAGGAGTTCGACGGGGTGACGCGCGACGACTTCGCGCTGCACCTGGAGCTTTTCACCATCCGCCGCACGTCCGGCAAGCTGAAGTTCCTCGCGGGCTCCGAATCCGGCATGAACGTGTTCATCAACGACGTGCCGCCGGAGCGCGCGGCCGAGCGACTGCGGGAGGTAGCGAGTTCATGAGCGGGAAATACCTGGTCACCGGGGGCGCGGGGTACGTCGGCGGCGTCGTGGCCCGGCATCTGGTCGAAGCCGGTCACGAGGTCGTCGTGCTCGACAACCTCTCCACCGGGTTCCGGGAGGGCGTCCCCGCGGGGGCGTCGTTCATCGAGGGCGACATCCGGGATGCCGCCAAGTGGCTGGACTCCTCGTACGACGGCGTACTGCACTTCGCCGCCTTCTCGCAGGTCGGCGAGTCGGTGGTGAAGCCTGAGAAGTACTGGGACAACAACGTCGGCGGCACCATGGCGCTGCTCGGCGCGATGCGCGAGGCGGGCGTGCGCCGGCTGGTGTTCTCCTCCACGGCCGCGACGTACGGCGAGCCGGAGCAGGTCCCGATCGTCGAGTCCGCCCCGACCCGTCCGACCAACCCCTACGGCGCCTCCAAGCTCGCCGTCGACCACATGATCACCGGTGAGGCGGCGGCGCACGGCCTCGGCGCGGTCTCGCTGCGCTACTTCAACGTGGCCGGCGCGTACGGGGAGCACGGCGAGCGTCACGACCCCGAGTCGCACCTCATCCCGCTCGTGCTGCAGGTCGCCCAGGGCCGGCGCGACGCGATCTCCGTCTACGGCGACGACTACCCGACGCCGGACGGCACCTGCGTGCGCGACTACATCCACGTCGCCGACCTGGCCGAGGCCCACCTGCTGGCGCTGCGGGCCGCCGCGCCGGGCGAGCACCTGATCTGCAACCTCGGCAACGGCAGCGGCTTCTCCGTCCGCGAGGTCATCGAGACGGTCCGCCGGGTCACCGGCCACCCGGTCCCCGAGGTCGTGGCCCCCCGCCGGGGCGGCGACCCGGCGGCCCTGGTGGCGTCGGCCGCCACCGCCCGCGAGAAGCTGGGCTGGAACCCGTCGCGCACGGACCTCGCGGGGATCGTCGCCGACGCGTGGGAGTTCGCGCAGCAGCGCGCCAAGTAGAACGTGACGAAGGGTCAGGGTCAGGGCATGAGCGAGTCCAGCGAGGCCGTCGCGGCGTCCGTCGCCGAGCGGTTCGAGCAGTTGTACGGGGGTGCCCCCGACGGGGTGTGGGCGGCACCGGGCCGGGTCAACCTCATCGGCGAGCACACCGACTACAACGACGGCTTCGTCATGCCGTTCGCCCTGCCGCACAACGTCGTCGCGGCCGTCGCGCGCCGCGACGACGGCGTCCTCAGGCTGCACTCCGCCGGCGTGGACGGCCCCGTGGTGAACCTGACGGTGGACGCCCTCGCCCCCCAGTCCGACAAGCGGTGGACCGCCTACCCGGCGGGCGTGGTCTGGGCCCTGCGCGAGGCCGGGCACCCGGTGACCGGCGCGGACGTCCACCTCGCCTCGACCGTGCCGCCCGGCGCCGGCCTGTCGTCCTCCGCGGCCCTGGAGGTCGTCGTCGCGCTCGCGCTGAACGACCTGTTCGGCCTGGGGCTGCGCGGCTGGCAGCTGGCCCGCCTGTGCCAGCGCGCGGAGAACGTCTACGTCGGCGCCCCCGTCGGCATCATGGACCAGACCGCCTCGGCCTGCTGCGAGGCCGGGCACGCCCTGTTCCTCGACACCCGCGACCTCGCCCAGCGGCAGATCCCCTTCGACCTGTCCGCCGAGGGCATGCGGCTGCTCGTCGTCGACACCCAGGTCAAGCACAGCCACAGCGAGGGCGAGTACGGCAGGCGCCGCGAGGGCTGCGAGAAGGGCGCGGCCCTGCTGGGCGTCGACGCCCTGCGCGACATCCCCTTCGGCGAACTGGACACGGCGCTGCGGCGGCTGGGCGACGAGGAGGAGGTGCGCCGGCTGGTCCGCCACGTGGTGACGGAGGACGAGCGGGTCGAGCGGGTGGTGTCCCTGCTGGAGGCCGGCGACACCCGCGCGATCGGACCGGTGCTGGTCGAGGGCCACGCCTCCCTGCGCGACGACTTCCGCGTCTCCTGCCCCGAACTCGACCTGGTGGTGGACACGGCGGTGGCGGCGGGCGCGCTCGGCGCCCGGATGACCGGCGGCGGCTTCGGCGGCTCGGCCATCGTCCTGGCGGAGGAGCCGGACGTCCCCGCCGTCACCAAGGCGGTCGAGGAGGCCTTCGCGGCGGCCGGCCTCAAGACCCCACGGGTCTTCGAGGCGGTGCCCGCGGCGGGCGCACGCCGCCTGCGCTGAGCCCGCCGTGCCGCCGCGGAACCCCCGCGGCGGCACGGCACCCCGCGCGGCGGGGTCCGCCGGTTCCGGCGGGGCCCGGCCGTGTGCCCGGCCCTGCCGGTCAGAGCAGCCGCTTCGTCAGGGTGTACTCCGTGACGCCCGGCGGATAGTCGGGGATCACGCAGACCACCTCGTAGCCGTGCCGCCGGTAGAACCCCGGGGCCTGGAAGTCCCAGGTCTCCAGGCGGGAGGCCGTGCAGCCGCGCTCGGCGGAGGCGACGCGCTCCGCCTCCGCCAGCAGCCGTGAGCCGAGACCCGCTCCCCGGTGGCGTCCGTCGACCCAGAGAAGGGTGACGTGCAGCCAGGCCGTCCAGGTGTGGCCGACCAGGCCGCCGGCCAGGTCACCGTTGGCATCCGACGCCCACACGTGCAGAGGCGACTCGCGTTCGCCGGGGGTTCCGCGCAGGGAGCGCAGGACCGCGGAGGCGGCCGTGTTGGTGTCCCGCAGCCGCCTGCGGAGCAGATCACGTCGGGCTTTGTCGACTTCTGTCTCAAGACGAAACATGCGGCACACCATAAACGCGTAAGGCCACAAGTTCTGCACATCACCTTCCGCTCCCGGCCCCCGCCCGTACTCTGAAGGACAGTGCCGGTGGGGGCCGGCACCGTTCAGAGGGCGAGACGGCCGGGTACGACGTCCGGGGCGGGGTGGCGGTCGTCGCACGGCGGCGGCCGTGCGGCCGCGGCGACCCGTCCCACGTCCGGTGAGTGAAGTGACAAGGGCCTCGGCGTCGTACCCGCGCCGGTGCCGTCCTCCGACGAAGGGGCAGATCCCCAGCTCCGTGAGGAGCTCGGGGAAGGGGGTTTCGTGGTTCGCATTCGAGTCCTGGTCGTCGACGACCACCGCATCTTCGCCGAGTCGCTGGCCGCGGCCCTGGCCGCCGAGCCCGACGTCGACGTGTCCGCGGCGGGCAGCGGCCCGGCCGCGCTGCGCTGTCTGGAGCGGGCGGCCGCCGAGGGACGGCGGTTCGACGTGCTGCTCGTCGACGCCGACCTGGGCGGCAAGGTGCCGGGCGGCCGGCCGGCCGCACCCGTGCAGGCCGGCGACGAGGACGGGCTCGTCGACGGGATGTCACTGGTCACCGGGGTGCACTCGACGCAGCCCCAGGTGCGCATCGTGGTCCTCGCCGAGAAGGACGACGCGGGCCGGGCCGCGCTCGCCCTGCAGGCGGGCGCCTCCGGCTGGGTGGCCAAGGACTGCTCGCTGAACCGGCTGCTCAGCGTCATCCGCGGGGTGCTGCGCGACGAGACGCACCTGCCGCCCGCCCTGCTCACCGGCGTGCTGCGCGAACTGACCGCCGCCCGCAGGCACCGCACCGAGAGCGAGCGGCTGGTGGAGTCCCTGACCCCGCGGGAGCGGGAGGTGCTGCGGTGCATGGTGGCGGGACTGGGGCGCAAGGCCGTCGCCGAGCGCCTGTACCTGTCCCCGCACACCGTGCGGACGCACATGCAGAACGTCCTCGGGAAACTGGGTGTGCACTCCACCCTGGCCGCCGTGGCGCTCGCCCGGCGGGCGGGGGTCGGCCCCGTCGACCTATCCGGGGATGTTGTCGAACGGGGCGGTCAGCTGGCGTAGGAGCCCCGCCAGCTCGCCCCGCTGGGCGCGGGTGAGTTCCGCGAGGATCGCCCGCTCCTGGTCCAGCAGCCCGGCCAGCGCCTGGTCGGCGCGGTCGCGGCCCTCGTCCGTGAGGCGGACCAGGACACCGCGCCGGTCACTGGGGTCGGGCAGCCGTTCCACCAGGCCCTTCTTGGCGAGCCGGTCGATGCGGTTGGTCATCGTGCCCGAGGTGACGAGCGTCTGCGTGAGGAGCTGACCCGGCGAGAGCTGGTACGGGGTGCCCGCGCGGCGCAGCGCGGTCAGGACGTCGAACTCCCACGACTCCAGGCCGTGCTCGGCGAAGGCGAGCCGCCGCGCCCGGTCCAGGTGCCGGGCCAGCCTGCTCACCCGGCTGAGCACCTCGAGCGGTTCCACGTCGAGGTCAGGGCGCTCCCGGCGCCACGCTGCGACCAGCCGATCGACCTCGTCCTCCATGGTGATCAGTGTAGTGGTTGTGTCGATGTGAAGTCTCTTGACGTCAAGCATCTTGCCGTCGAGAAGAGGAGGGGGTGAAGCTGGGTACCCGTCCCCCAGCACCGCACCGGGAGGCTCCATGTCCGCGGCCGCCGCCAACCCCACCTGGGACCCCGCCCAGTACCTGCGTCACGCCGGTCACCGCACCCGGCCCTTCACCGACCTCCTCGCCCGCGTCCCGGAACTCCCCGGCGACCCGCCCCGCATCGCCGACCTCGGCTGCGGCGCGGGCAACGTCACCGCGCTGCTCGCGGGGCGCTGGCCCACCGCCCGCGTCACCGGCTACGACAATTCCCCCGAGATGCTCGACAGGGCCCGCGCCGACCACGAGGGCCCGACGGCCGGGGGCGGCCGGCTCGACTTCGCCCGGGCCGACATCCGCACCTGGACGCCCGGGGAGCAGGACGACCTGATCGTCAGCAACGCCACGCTGCACTGGGTACCGGGGCACGCGGAGCGGTTCGTCGACTGGATCGCCGCACTCGCGCCCGGCGGCACCCTCGCCTTCCAGGTGCCCGGCAACTTCGACGCCCCCAGCCACGTGCTGCTGCGCGAACTGGCCGCCGCCCCCCGCCGGCGCGACCGCCTGGACGGCGTCCTGCGCCACGAGGGGGCGGTGCTCCGGCCCGAGGCCTACCTGGAACGGCTGACCGCCCTGGGATGCGCGACGGACGCGTGGGAGACGACGTACGTCCATCTGCTGGAGGGCGAGGACCCGGTCCTGGACTGGGTCGGGGGGACGGCACTGCGGCCCGTCCTGGACGCCCTCGCCGGCGATCCCGGGGCGCGGGAGGAGTTCGTCGCCGAATACCGCACGGCCCTGCGCGCCGCCTACCCGCCCGGCGCCCACGGCACCCCGTACCCCTTCCGCCGCGTCTTCGCGGTCGCACGCAAGAAGGGCTGAGGTCAGGGGGTGCGGCCCAGGCGGGAGACGAGGATGTGGATCACGCCGTCGCCGGTCCTCACCCGCGGCGACACGAGCAGCGCGGCCACCTGCCCGCGACCGGCGAGCCCGAGGGCCCCGCGGCCGCGGGCCGCGCCCCGCACGAGGTCACCGAGCCGGGCACGGGCCGCGCCGACCGTGATCCCGGCCATGCGCGCACGACGGCACGGGAGGAATCCAGTGCGCCACCGGCTCAGGACTTCCGGTGGCCTATCAGACGCGGCCTGGCCTCCAGGCCGTCCAGGCCGTGCCAGGCCAGGTTGACCAGGTGGGCCGCCACCTCCGCCTTCTTCGGCTTGCGGACGTCCAGCCACCACTGACCGGTCAGCGCCACCATCCCGACCAGCGCCTGCGCGTACAGCGGGGCCAGCTTGGGATCAAAACCGCGGCTCTTGAACTCACGGCCCAGGATGTCCTCCACCTGCGTGGCGATGTCCGAGATCAGGGAGGCGAAGGAGCCCGTCGACTGCGGAATGGGGGAGTCACGGACCAGGATGCGGAAACCGTCCGTGTACTCCTCGATGTAGTCCAGCAGCGCGAACGCGGCCTGCTCGCACAGCTCACGCGGATGACCGGCCGTCAGCGAACCGGTCACCATGTCCAGCAGCCGCCGCATCTCACGGTCCACCACCACCGCGTACAGCCCCTCCTTGCCGCCGAAGTGCTCGTACACCACCGGCTTGGAGACCCCGGCCTTCGCCGCGATCTCCTCCACCGACGTGCCCTCGAAACCCTTCGTCGCGAACAGGGTGCGGCCGATCTCCAGCAACTGCTGGCGACGCTCCGCACCGGTCATCCGGGTGCGACGGACACGCCGCGGCCTGTCATTGCTCGGGGTGCTGCTGGAGTCGGTCGCCACACCGACCATCATGCCGCCTCGACGGCCTCCGACCCCTGCCGGGAGCCGCCTTCCACGGTGGTGCGGCGCGAATCGATACGGGAGCGTGACGGCCACCGCACGTCGTACGCCCAGCCCAGCTGCTCGAACCAGCGGATCAGACGGGCACTGGAATCCAGCTGCCACCGCTCCACACCGTGCCGCGCGGAGGTCGGATCGGCGTGGTGCAGGTTGTGCCAGGACTCACCGCAGGACAGGATCGCCAGCCACCACACGTTGCCCGAGCGGTCCCGCGACTTGAAGGGGCGCTTGCCGACCGCGTGGCAGATCGAGTTGATCGACCACGTCACGTGGTGCAGCAACGCCACCCGCACGAGCGAACCCCAGAAGAAACCCGTGAACGCGCCCCACCAGGACATCGTGACCAGGCCGCCGATCAGCGCGGGCAGCACCAGCGACAGCCCCGCCCACAGGACGAACTGGCGGGAGATCGCGCGCAGCGCCGGGTCCTTGATGAGATCCGGCGCGTACTTCTCCTGCGGCGTCTGCTCCTCGTCGAACATCCAGCCGATGTGCGCCCACCACAGACCCTTCATCAGCGCCGGCACCGTCTCCCCGAACCGCCACGGCGAATGCGGGTCGCCCTCGGCGTCGGAGAACTTGTGGTGCTTGCGGTGATCGGCCACCCAGCGCACCAGCGGACCCTCGATGGCCATCGACCCGGCGATCGCCAGCGCGATCTTCAACGGCCGCTTCGCCTTGAACGAACCGTGCGTGAAGTGGCGGTGGAAACCGATCGTGATGCCGTGGCAGCCGAGGTAGTAGAAGAACACCAGCAGACCGAGGTCGAGCCAGCTCACCCCCCAGCCCCACGCCAGCGGCACCGCCGCGAGCAGCGCGAGGAAGGGGACGGTGATGAAGAGGAGCAGGGTGATCTGCTCGATGGAGCGCTTGCGCTCACCGCCCAGCGTCGCGGCGGGCACGGCGTCGTCGGTGCGAGGTTGCTTCGGGGCTTCATCGAGCACATCGGAGCGTGAGGTCATGCGGTTTCCCATGGGGTATGAGGACTGGGGACGGGTGCCGGGCCGCCGGAACCGCACGGCTTCCTACGGTTCCGTAACCTACGGCAACGTAAGTATGTCAGCGCGTCGTCCGGCGGCAAGAGCCCGTCGGCCTCCGCGCCCGGGGCGACACCTATCCTTGAAGTCGGTCGGACAGCGCGGTCCGCTCTGATTTCCTCCCGGACGTCCGGCCCGCATGTGGCACACGCCGCGCGGGACGCCGTACGGGTTCCCTCCCAGACGAGCTTCAACACTGCAAGGAGCCGCACCTGTGAGCAGTGCCGACGACCAGACCACCACGAGCAGCGAGCTGCGTGCCGACATCCGCCGACTGGGCGACCTCCTGGGCGAGACCCTGGTCCGGCAGGAGGGCCCCGAACTCCTCGACCTCGTCGAGAAGGTGCGCCGACTCACCCGTGAGGACGGCGAGGCCGCCGCCGAACTGCTGCGCGGCACCGAACTGCAGACCGCCGCCAAGCTGGTCCGCGCCTTCTCCACCTACTTCCACCTGGCCAACGTCACCGAGCAGGTGCACCGCGGCCGCGAACTGCGCGCCCGCCGCGCCGCCGAGGGCGGACTGCTCTCCCGCACCGCCGACCGCCTCAAGGACGCCGACCCCGACCACCTCGCCGAGACCGTGCGCCACCTCAACGTGCGGCCCGTCTTCACCGCACACCCCACCGAGGCCGCCCGCCGCTCCGTCCTCAACAAGCTCCGCCGGATCGCCGCCCTCCTCGACACCCCCGTCATCGAGTCCGACCGGCGCCGCCTCGACACCCGCCTCGCCGAGAACATCGACCTCGTCTGGCAGACCGACGAACTGCGCGTGGTCCGCCCCGAACCCGCCGACGAGGCCCGCAACGCCATCTACTACCTCGACGAACTGCACGCCGGCGCCGTCGGCGACGTCCTGGAGGACCTGACCGCCGAACTGGAACGCGTCGGCGTCCACCTCCCCGACGACACCCGCCCCCTCACCTTCGGCACCTGGATCGGCGGCGACCGCGACGGCAACCCCAACGTCACCCCCCAGGTCACCTGGGACGTCCTCATCCTCCAGCACGAGCACGGCATCAACGACGCCCTGGAGATGATCGACGAACTGCGCGGCTTCCTCTCCAACTCCATCCGCTACGCCGGCGCCACCGAGGAACTGCTGACCTCCCTGCGGGCCGACCTCGACGCCCTCCCCGAGATCAGCCCCCGCTACAAGCGACTCAACGCCGAGGAGCCCTACCGGCTCAAGGCCACCTGCATCCGGCAGAAGCTGGAGAACACCAAGCTCCGCCTCGCCAAGGGCACCCCGCACGAACCCGGCCGCGACTACCTCGGCACCGGCGAACTCCTCGCCGACCTGCGGATCATCCAGCTCTCCCTGCGCGAACACCGCGGCGCACTGTTCGCCGACGGCCGCCTCGCCCGCACCATCCGCACCCTCGCCGCCTTCGGCCTCCAGCTCGCCACCATGGACGTCCGCGAACACGCCGACGCCCACCACCACGCCCTCGGCCAGCTCTTCGACCGGCTCGGCGAGGAGTCCTGGCGCTACGCCGACATGCCGCGCGAGTACCGCTCCAAGCTGCTCGCCAAGGAACTGCGCTCCCGCCGCCCCCTCGCCCCGACCCCGGCACCCGTGGACGCCGCCGGCGAGAAGACCCTCGGCGTGTTCCAGACCGTCAAGCGCGCCCTCGCCGTCTTCGGCCCCGAGGTCGTCGAGTCCTACATCATCTCCATGTGCCAGGGCGCCGACGACGTCTTCGCCGCCGCCGTGCTGGCCCGCGAGGCCGGACTGATCGACCTGCACGCCGGCTGGGCGAAGATCGGCATCGTCCCGCTCCTGGAGACGACGGACGAACTGAAGGCCGCCGACACCATCCTGGAGGACATGCTCTCCGACCCCTCCTACCGGCGCCTCGTCGCCCTCCGCGGCGACGTCCAGGAGGTCATGCTCGGCTACTCCGACTCCTCCAAGTTCGGCGGCATCACCACCAGCCAGTGGGAGATCCACCGCGCCCAGCGCCGGCTGCGCGACGTCGCCCACCGCTACGGCGTACGGCTGCGCCTCTTCCACGGCCGCGGCGGCACCGTCGGCCGCGGCGGCGGCCCCACCCACGACGCCATCCTCGCCCAGCCCTGGGGCACCCTGGAGGGCGAGATCAAGGTGACCGAACAGGGCGAGGTCATCTCCGACAAGTACCTCATCCCCGCACTCGCCCGGGAGAACCTGGAACTGTCCCTCGCGGCCACCCTCCAGGCGTCCGCCCTGCACACCGCCCCCCGCCAGTCGGACGAGGCACTGGCCCGCTGGGACGCCGCCATGGACGTCGTCTCCGACGCCGCGCACGCCGCCTACCGGCGCCTGGTCGAGGACCCCGACCTCCCGGCCTACTTCTTCGCCTCCACCCCGGTGGACCAGCTCGCCGACCTCCACCTCGGCTCCCGGCCCTCGCGCAGGCCCGACTCAGGCGCCGGCCTGGACGGACTGCGCGCCATCCCCTGGGTGTTCGGCTGGACCCAGTCCCGGCAGATCGTGCCCGGCTGGTTCGGCGTCGGCTCCGGACTCAAGGCCCTGCGCGAGGCCGGACTCGACACCGTGCTCGACGAGATGCACCAGCAGTGGCACTTCTTCGGCAACTTCATCTCCAACGTCGAGATGACCCTCGCCAAGACCGACCTGCGCATCGCCCAGCACTACGTCGACACCCTCGTCCCCGACCACCTCAAGCACGTCTTCGACACCATCAGGGCCGAACACGAACTCACCGTCGCCGAGGTGCTGCGCATCACCGGCGAGCGGGAACTCCTGGACGCCGCCCCCGTCCTCAAGCAGACCTTCACCATCCGCGACGCCTACCTGGACCCCATCTCCTACCTCCAGGTCGCCCTCCTCAAGCGCCAGCGCGACGCCGCCGGCGCGGGCGAACAGCCCGACCCCCTGCTGGCCCGCGCCCTGCTGCTGACCGTCAACGGCGTGGCCGCCGGCCTGCGCAACACCGGCTGACCCGGAAGAACGGACAAGGGTGCCCCCGAGCCCCGTACGGGCCCGGGGGCACCCGTCATGCCGGACGAGTGACGTGCCAGGCGGCGAACCCCCGGCGGCGAACCCCCGGCGGCGGACGGGAACGCGGCCGACGGGAAGACGCGCAGCGGGCGGTCCGGCGTCCCGCCCCGCCCCGCCCGACGTCCCCCACGAAAGCACGACCCGCCCGTGCCCCACAGGCGGGGAAAACACGGACGGCCGGCATCCCCCTCAGACAGCCAGAAAAGCCGCCGTGAGCAGCACGACCCCCGACAACGCCAGCACCCACGCCGCCCGCGTCCGCAACAGACCACCCGCCACCACCACCGACGCCAGCAACAACGCGCCCCCCAGCGGCACCCAGGCGTAGAGGATCCCCGCGAAACCGGAGCGCACCGCCTCCTCGCCGCCCGGCTTCAGCACCACCGGATAGGTCCGCCCCTCCTCCACGGCCACCGAATTCTCCAGGACGACCCGCGCACGCGGCTGCGACCCCTGCGACAGCGGCGTGTACGGCCCCGCACACCCCGTCGCGCCGCACCGCGCCACCACCACCGTGCCGCGCTCACGCCCCTTCGTCAGCATCGCGTGCTGCGCCGTACCCCACGACGCCCACACACCCGCGACGAGAATCAGCGCGGCGACCACACCCATCGCCGCGAACCGGCCGAACCGCAGCACGACGGAAGAGCCACCGGAGGAGCTGACCGCTGAAGGCATGGCCGAGATCCTTGGCCATGACATCGCGTTCGGTCAACTCGGGCGGGGGCGAACCGACCGGTCCACCCCCGGCGGATCACGAGTTGTACGTCCCCTGCGCCCGCTCCAGCCCCTCGATCACCAGACACTCCACCGCGTCCGCCGCCCGGTCCACGAAGTAGCCCAGCTCCTTGCGCTCCGCCGACGAGAAGTCCCGCAACACGAAATCCGCCACCTGCATCCGCCCCGGCGGACGCCCGATCCCGAACCGCACCCGGTGGTACTCCCGCCCGAACGCCTTCGTCAACGACTTCAACCCGTTGTGACCGTTGTCCCCGCCACCCAGCTTCAGCCGCAGCGTCCCGTAGTCGATGTCCAGCTCGTCATGGACCGCCACCACCCGCTCCGCCGGCACCTTGTAGAACTCCCGCAGCGCGTTCACCGGCCCGCCCGCCAGATTCATGTACGACATCGGCTTCGCCAGGACCACCCGCCGGCCGGCCGGCCCCGGCGGCCCGATCCGGCCCTCCACCACCTGCGCCTGAGCCTTCCCCGCCCGCTTGAACCGGCCCCCGACCCGCTCCGCCAGCAGATCCGCCACCATGAACCCCACGTTGTGCCGGTTCATCGCGTACTCCGGCCCCGGATTCCCCAACCCCGCGATCAGCCACGGGGCACTGGCATCGGTCGTCACCTGCGTGTCTCCTCGATACGCGCCAGCCGCTGCCCCCCGACGGGGAACAGCGGCTGACGAAAACGGCGTCGGTGCGGATCAGGCCTCGGCTGCCTCGCCGGCCTCCCCGTCCTCCGCACCCTCCTCCGCCTGCGCGGCCAGCACCTGGATGACGACCGCGTCCTCGTCGACGGCCAGCTTGGTGCCCTTCGGAAGGGCGATGTCCTTGGCGTGGATGGAGGCACCGGCCGCCAGACCCTCGACGGACACCGTCACGGACTCGGGGATGTGCGTCGCCTCGGCCTCGACCGGCAGCGTGTTCAGCACGTGCTCCAGCAGGTAGCCGCCCGGAGCCAGCTCGCCCTCGGTGAGGACCGGGATCTCCACCGTCACGGTCTCGCCGCGCTGGACCAGCTGCAGGTCCACGTGCTCCAGGAAACCCTTCAGCGGGTCACGCTGCACCGACTTCGGGATCGCCAGCTCGTTCGACTTGCCGTCGATGTCCAGCGCGATCAGCACGTTCGGCGTACGCAGGGCGAGCAGCAGCTCGTGACCCGGGAACGTCAGGTGCAGCGGGTCCGAACCGTGACCGTACAGAACACCGGGAACCTTCTTGTCCCGACGGATACGACGGGCGGCACCCTTGCCGAACTCGGTGCGCGTCTCGACGCTCAGCTTTACCTCGGACATATCGATCACTCCTCGTAGGGGTGGAAACGGACAAGGTCACCCGGCCAACGAACGGCCTGCTACGAAGAGCGCGTCGATAACGGACCGCCGCACCAGCCCCTCACGAAGCGGTACGGCCTCCCTCGCCGAGCAACTGCAGCAGTCTACTCGGACCAGGAGGCCGCACCCAAAACGATCACCAGGCCCACTACGGGCCCACTACGGAAGGACCCCCACGGGAACCCGCCCGCAGAACCCTTACTGCTCGTCGAACAGGCTCGTCACCGAACCGTCCTCGAACACCTCACGCACCGCACGCGCGATCGTCGGCGCGATCGACAACACCTTGATCTTGTCCAGGCTCTCGCTCAGCTCACCCGGCGTCGGCAGCGTGTCCGTGAACACGAACTCACTCACCTTCGAGTTCTTCAACCGGTCCGCCGCCGGACCCGACAGCACACCGTGCGTCGCCGTCACGATGACGTCCTCCGCACCATGCGCGAACAACGCGTCCGCCGCCGCACAGATCGTGCCACCCGTGTCGATCATGTCGTCCACCAGAACACACACGCGGCCCTTCACCTCACCGACCACCTCATGCACGGTGACCTGGTTCGCCACGTCCTTGTCCCGGCGCTTGTGCACGATCGCCAGCGGCGCGCCCAACCGGTCGCACCAACGGTCCGCCACCCGCACACGACCCGCGTCCGGCGACACCACCGTCAGCTTCGCCCGGTCCACCTTCGCACCCACGTAGTCCGCCAGCAGCGGCAGCGCGAACAAGTGGTCCACCGGACCGTCGAAGAAGCCCTGGATCTGGTCCGTGTGCAGATCCACGGTGAGCAGCCGATGCGCCCCCGCCGTCTTCATCAGATCCGCGATCAGACGCGCCGAGATCGGTTCACGGCCCCGGTGCTTCTTGTCCTGGCGCGCGTAACCGTAGAACGGCACGATGACCGTGATGGACCTCGCCGACGCGCGCTTCAGCGCGTCGATCATGATCAACTGCTCCATGATCCACTTGTTGATCGGAGCGGTGTGGCTCTGGATCAGGAAGCAGTCGGCACCACGAGCCGACTCCTGGTACCGCACATAGATCTCGCCATTGGCGAAGTCGAAGGCCTTCGTCGGGACGACCCCGACCCCCAGCTGGTGGGCGACCTCCTCGGCAAGCTCGGGGTGGGCGCGGCCGGAGAAGAACATCATCTTCTTCTCCCCGGTCGTCTTGATCCCGGTCACAGCACTTTCTCCTCAGAGGTGTCGCAGCAGGTGGGGATGCGGATGTGCACTTATCACCGTACGCCGTGTCCGGCGCGGCGGAATCCGGTCAACCTTCCTCCGCCACCGGACGGGAAGCCTCCTCCGCCGCCCGCGCCGCAGCACCCCCGGGACGCTTGCGGGCCACCCAACCCTCGATATTCCGCTGCTGACCACGGGCCACGGCCAGCGAACCCGGCGGCACATCCTTGGTGATCACCGAGCCGGCAGCCGTATAAGCACCGTCCCCGATGGTGACAGGCGCCACAAACATGTTGTCCGCACCGGTCCGGCAGTGCGACCCCACCGTCGTGTGATGCTTGTCCTGCCCGTCATAGTTCACGAACACACTCGCCGCACCGATGTTCGAAAACTCGCCGATCGTCGCATCACCCACATACGACAGATGCGGCACCTTCGTCCCCTCACCGATCACCGCGTTCTTCGTCTCCACATACGTACCGACCTTGCCCCCACGCCCCAACCGCGTCCCCGGACGCAGATACGCGTACGGCCCCACCAGCGCCTCCGCCCCCACCTCGGCACCCGACGCCACCGTGTTGTCCACCCGCGCCCCCGCACCCACCACCGTGTCCGCCAACCGCGAGTTCGGCCCCACCTCGCACCCCTCCGCGAGATGCGTCACACCCTGCAACTGCGTCCCCGGATGAACCACCACATCCCGCTCGAACGTCACCGTCACATCCACCCACGTCGTGGCCGGATCGACCACCGTCACACCCGACAACATCGCGGCAGTCAACAACCGGTCGTTCAGGATCCGACGCGCCTCCGACAACTGCACCCGGTTGTTGATCCCCACGATCTCCCGGTGATCACCCGCGACCGCCGCACCCACCCGGTGCCCCGCCCCCCGCAGAATCCCCAGCACATCAGTCAGATACTCCTCACCCTGACTGTTGTCCGTCCGCACCCTCTTCAACGCATCCGCCAGCAACGCACCGTCGAACGCGAACACACCCGAGTTGATCTCCCGGACCGCCCGCTGCTCCTCGGAGGCGTCCTTGTGCTCCACGATCGCCGTGACGGCACCGGAGCCGTCCCGCACGATCCGCCCGTAACCGGCGGCATCCGGCACCTCGGCGGTCAGCACGGTCACCGCGTTGCCGTCGGCGGAATGCGTGGCAGACAGCCGACGCAGCGTCTCGCCCGTCAGCAGGGGCGTGTCACCACAGACGACGACCACGGTCCCGTCCACGGACCCGCCCAGCTCCTCCAGCCCCATGCGCACCGCGTGTCCGGTGCCGTTCTGCTCCGCCTGGACGGCGGTGCGCACGTGCGGGGCGATGCCGGCGAGGTGGGCGGTCACCTGCTCGCGGGCGTGACCCACGACGACGACCAGGTTCTCCGGCCGGAGTTCACCGGCGGCGGCGAGCACGTGGCCCACCAGGGAACGGCCACAGATGTCGTGCAGGACCTTCGGTGTGGCCGACTTCATACGGGTGCCCTCACCCGCTGCGAGAACGACGACGGCTGCCGGGCGGTTGGCGCTCACGGGATGCCCTTCGGCTGTGATGGGGTGGGGGTGACATCCGCAGGATACCGGGGGGCTGGTGGGGGGACATGAGAGCGGGCCCCGACTGTGCAGTCAGGGCCCGAACCGACCAGCTCCGCCAGCTGGATTCGAACCAGCACTACAGGGCTTCAAAGGCCCGCGGGCTACCAGTTACCCCATGGCGGATGGCTGCGTCAGACCATACCTGAGGTGGGCGTCGTCGTGATCCCGGAGAGCATCCCTGCCCACCAGCCTTCGATGCGTCGATACAGGTCGGCACTCTGCAGGACGCAGATGACAAAGCAGCCGCGGTAGGTGTCGCCCACATTCTTGCGCACGGTCTTCGGGTTGTGCTTCTTGATCGTAGTTTTCTGAAGCCTGGCAACGTCCACGCCGGCCAGGTCGGCCCAGTACCGTTTGGCGCCTTCGACGTCTGCCGTCATGTGAATCATGACTCGGTACTGCAGGCGCTCTCGCTCCACTCCCAACAGGTGCAGCCAGGCGAGGTAGAGCTTGATCACGCCGGGGTCGCTGTTGACGAAGATGACAGCCTCTCGCCGGTCGTACGGTTTGTCCTTCGTGCCTTCGGCCCAGTAGAGGGCGACGCCGGCCATGAACAGATCACGGTCGGTCATGCTGCCGATCTCCTGAGCGGCGGCCTGCTTGGTCCGTTGTCGTTTCTCGTCGCGGATCGCCAGCTCATGCTCCCAGCGCTTGCGGGCGGCCAGCTTCGCCTGTTCCGTCGGGGCGCGCCGCTCCGGCTTCGGCAGGTCTCTGACCCACAGCGAGATCGAGCTCTTGGAGCAGCCCAGTTCCACCTGGATCCGGTCGTAGGTCCAGCCCTGGAGGCGGAGTTCCCTCGCCTTCTCCCGCAGGTCGTCCTTGGCGTTGGGGCGCTTCGTCCATTCCGGGCGGGCTCGCCCTGCAGGAGGCGGTTGAGGATGTCGTTGTTGTCGACGTGGAGCCGGTCGCGGATCTGTCGTCGGCTCAGTCCCGCCCGCCGCAACGCCACCGCCTGCTCTCGCAGTCCTTCGAAGTCGGCGTATTTGCCTGGTGCGTGTGTCACAGGCGTACCGTCCGGGCGGAATGGCCGGTTCCCCCCTCGAACGGCGTCCGATTCAGCAGTTCGAGGGATTTCGGGCCGTATCGCATTCGAACGGTCACCCTCTGTGGTGTGGATCGTCGTGGAAACTCGCCGGAAAAGCGGCGCGGGGCGCCCGTAGGCTGGAGTCATGACCACGTCGGGGGAAGACCATGTGGCGGCCCGGGGAGGGCCGTGGTGGTGGGAGAGGCGGCGCAGTGCCGCGTTCGATGGGGGCCTCGCGGTGGTGTCCGCGGTGGAGTGCGGGCTGGAGGGGATTCCGTTCGCGTGGGAGGCGGGGATTCCGGTCGCGGCGGGGGTGGTTTTCGGATTGTTGGCCGGTTCTGTGCTGTTGGTGCGGCGGAAGTGGCCGATCGCGGTGGTGCTGGTGGCGATCGCGGTGACGCCGGCGGCGATGGGTTTCCTGATGGGTGTCGTCGGGTTGTATTCGCTGGCCGCGTCCGAGGTGCCGCGCCGGATCATCGGTTCGCTGGCCGGGATGCAGGCCGTGGGTGTGCTGATCGTGATGTTCGTGCGGTTGCGGCAGGACGTCGCGCGCGAGGGTCTGGACATCGGGGACTGGATCGTGCCGTTCGCGTCGATCACGACGGCGTTGGGGATGACGGCGCCTCCGCTGCTGCTGGGGTTGTACGTGGGGGCGCGGCGGCGGTTGATGGAGAGTCTGCGGGAGCGGGCGGACAGTTTGGAGCGGGAGCTTCAGTTGCTCGCGGAGCGGGCGGAGGAGCGGGCCGAGTGGGCGCGGGGTGAGGAGCGGACGCGGATCGCCCGTGAGATGCATGACGTGGTGGCGCATCGGGTGAGTTTGATGGTGGTGCATGCGGCGGCGCTTCAGGCGGTGGCGCGGAAGGATCCGGAGAAGGCGGTGAGGAATGCCGCGTTGGTGGGGGACATGGGGCGGCAGGCGTTGACGGAGTTGCGGGAGATGTTGGGGGTGTTGCGGGCCGGTGGGGGCGGCGGTGGGCGGTCGCGGGAGCGGGCGTCGGTGCCGTTGGCGGCGGTGGGGGTGGCTGCGGCGGTTGCGGCGTCGCGGGCGGTGGGTGAGGTGGAGGGGTCGGGGGAGGGGCCGTGTCTGTCGGAGATCGAGGTGTTGGTGGGGCAGTCGGCGGCGGCGGGGATGGTGGTGGATCTGTCGGTGGTGGGGGAGGTGCGGTCGTATGCGGCGGAGGTGGAGTCGACGGCGTACCGGGTGGTGCAGGAGGCGTTGACGAACGTTCACAAGCACGCGGCGGGTGCGAAGACGTATGTGCGGTTGGCGCATCGGGTGTCGGAGATCGCGATGCAGGTGGAGAACGAGCCGCCGTCGGGGGCGGCGTCGTCGGCGGGGCTGCCGTCGGGGGGGAATGGTCTGGTGGGGATGAGGGAGCGGGTGGTGGCGTTGGGTGGGGTGTTCGTGTCGGGGCCGACGGAGGCGGGGGGTTTTCGGGTGTCGGCGGTGATTCCGGCGTCGTAGGGGGGTGTGGGTTCAGCCTGTGGTGAGGCGGGTGGGCTGGAGGCCGGTGACGAGGGTGGCGAGGGCGTGGTCGAGGGTGGGGCCGAGGTACCAGTCGCCGGTGTGGTCGAGGGTGTAGACGCGGCCCTGGATGTCGATGGCGAGGAGGGCCCGGGTGTCGGTTTCGGTGCCGAGGGGGCAGACCTCGCTGTCGAGGGCGCGGCCGAGGTCGCCGAGGGTGCGGGCCATGTGGAGGCCGTGGAGGGGGTCGAGGTGGAGGGGGGTGGGGGCGACTTGGCGTCCGGGGCCGGTGGGGGTGAGGTGGAGTCCGCCGAATTCGGCCCAGGCTTCGACGGCTGCGGGGAAGACGGTGTGGCGGTGTCCTGCGGGTGAGGTGTGGTCGCGCAGGGTGTCGGCCCAGATTTCGGCTTGTCTGATGTCCCAGCGTCCGGGTTGCCAGCCGGCGGCGCGCAGGGTGGCGTCGACGGGTACGGCGAAGCGGGGTGGGGGTGTGCCTTGTCCGTGTGGGGTGGGGGGCTGGGGGGTGGGGGTGCGGTCGGTGTGCATCTGCCCTTCGTTCGTCGGGGTTGTGCGGGGTGTGGGGTGGTGGTGCGGGGGTGTGGGTTCAGGTGCCGGGTGGGGTGGGGTCGACGAGGCGGACGCCGAAGTGGGCGCTGAGGGCGGTGCAGGCGCGGCAGGGGGTGGCGTAGCTGCCGTGGAGGGGGTCGCCGTCCTCGCGGATGCGGCGGGTGGTGAGTTTGGCGTGTTTGAGGGCTTTGCGGGCTTCGCCGTTGGTCATGGGTTTGCGTGCGGCGCGTTTGCTGCGTGCGGCGTCGGCGGTGGTGAGGTGCCGGGAGATGAGGATGGTTTCGGCGCAGCGGCCGGTGAAGCGGTCGCGGTGGTCGCTGGTGAGGGTGTCGAGGAAGTCCTGGACGAGGGGGTGCAGGGCGGGGGGTGTGTCGCCGCGGGCGGCGGTGCAGGTGAGGGTGGCGCCGCGGACGGAGAGGGCGGCGGCGATGGTGGGGAGGATGCCGTCGCGGCGGTGGTGGAGGGTGGGGGTGTGGGGGGTGTCGGTGGTGCTCCAGCCGATGCGGGGGTCGCCGGAGCGGGGGTTGCCGGTGGGGCCGGTGTGTGGCCCTGTGCGCGTCACGTTCATGATCGTCGTCCCCTTCCGAGCATCCCCTCCCGAGCATCTTCTCGGAGGTCACAGAGTGCCAAATGTCGTGGCTGATGTGGAAGCTGGGGGCGGGCGACACGCCCGGTTCCGGGCGGGCTGTCACGGGAGGGTGACGGCTGGTCACGGAAGCGGAGGGTGGTTGACCGGTGCCGGTGACCGGTGGGGTCGTACGGCATAGGCTGTCGGCACCGTGGTCCACGCGGTGATCCGTGCGGTGGTGTGTGCGGGCGTCGTGGGGGTCGTGGGGTGAAGCAGTCGAGACAGACGTGACAGTCGAATACGTTCCGTGACGGTCCGGAGGCGGGCGGTGCGGGTCGTACAGAATGCCGCAGGGGGCAACCGCCATGACGACAGGTCGGCTCGGGCTGGGGGTGTCTTCCGGCAGTCAGGCCGGGGGGCACTCGGCGCCGCCGAATGCGGCCTATGCCGGGCAGGTCGTGCACTTTCCGGATCCGGTGCGGGCGGCCCGTCACCCGAGAGGGGTGCGGGTGGATGCGGGTGGTTATCCCGATTTCTCGCCCTACGCGCGTGCGGCCGTGGAGATCGCGGATCCGCCGGAGGGTTTCGGGGTCGACGAGTTGCGGCTGACGGACTACGTGTCGGCGAACGCGGCGTTGTCGGCGAGTGGTCACGAGTTGTGGGACACGGTGCCGGCGGTGGCGACGCCGCACGGCTGGACGTGGCATCACGTGGTGGGGTCGCGGCGGCTGGAGCTGGTGCCGGTCGAGGTGAAGGCGTTGTTGCGGCATCACGGTGGGGTGGCGACGTCGGGGGTGGATCAGGACAAGCGGGGGACGCGGCCGTTGCAGGAGACGCGTCCGGCGCATTTCGGGTTGCCGAAGTCGGGTGTGGCGGTGACGGAGTCGCAGGTGGTGGGTGTCGAGGAGGATCTCGGGTACCGGCTGCCGGGCGCGTACCGGTCGTTTTTGAAGGCGGCGGGTGGGTGTGCGCCGGTGGGGACGGCGTTGGACGCGGAGCTGGGTCTGCTGGTGGACCAGCCGTTCTTCACGGTGCGGGACGAGGCGGCGGTCAATGATCTGGTGTACGTCAACAAGTGTTTGCGTGATCACCTCACCAAGGACTATCTGTGCGTCGCTTTCGTGCAGGGTGGTCTGCTGGCCGTGAAGGTGAGGGGTGAGCGGCAGGGTTCGGTGTGGTTCTGTGCGTACGACGACGTGCGGGACGTGGATCCGTCGTGTCCGCCGGCCGAGCGGGTGGAGCGGTTGCTGCTGTCGTGCGGCGAGGATTTCGACGCGTTCCTGTCGCGGCTCGCGGGCTCTCCGCCGGAGTTGGAGACGGTGGCGAATCTGATGGTGGACGGTGGGTTCGCGCGTGCCGTTCCGGTTTCTTCCGCGGGGGAGTGAGCTTCGGCGATGGTGACGTTCGCGCAGGCGCAGGAGCGCGCCGAGGAGTGGGTCAACGGGGATGTGCCGTCGTACCAGCACCGTGAGGTGCGGGTGCGGGAGTTCGATCTCGGGTTCGTGGTGTGGGCGGAGGACCGTGCGGACGGGCCGCGTTCGGACGGGGGTGCGCAGCGGCTGGTGATCGCCCGTGACAGTGGTGAGGCGACGCTGTGGCCGGGGTTGCCGGTGGGTGAGGTGATCCGCCGGTACGAGGAGGAGTACGGCCGTGACGGGGCGGTGTCGGAGCCGGTGGCGGCGCCCGCGGCGCGGGTGGATCTGAATCAGACGTCGTTCTTGTTGAGTCCGCCGGAGTGGTTGCAGGAGGCGGCGGACCGGCTGGGGATTCCGGATCGGCGTGGGGAGACGTCGGGGGGGTCGGCGGCGGGTTCCGGTTCCGGGGGTTCCGCGCCGGGTGTGCCCGCCGGGGCGGGGAGTGGTGCCGGGTGGCCGGCTGCCGGGGGGAGCGGTTTCCCGGCGGGTGCGCCCGCGGGGGCGACTCCGTGGGCCGGTACGGACACCAATGCCGATGCCGGTGAGGACCGTTCCGTGTCGTTGCCGGAGACCGTGTTCGCGCCGCCGTTGGGTGAGCCCGGTGGGGAGACGCCGCCGCCCTCGGCGACGCCGGAGGCGCAGACGGCGCTGATGTCGGGCGGCAGCGGGCTCCCGCCGACGGCGGTCGCGCCGGCGGTGCGGGATCCCGGCGCGGGGCCGGGTACGCCTCCGTCGGGTGTGCCGGCGTCGCCGGCCGGTCCGGAGCGGCCGTTCGTGGCCGGTGCCGGGGACGTCGCCGACGCCGTGACGGGTAAGGCGACTCCGCCGCCGCGCCGTGTCCCGGGTCCGGCGACCCCGCCTCCGCCGGGTGCTCCGGGTGCTCCGGGTGTGCGGCCGGGGAGTACGCCTCCGCCGCCGGGTGCTCCGGGTACGCCCGGCGCGCGGCCGGGGGATGTGCCTCCGCCTCCGTCGGCTGCTCCGGCGGGCGGGTACGTGCCGACGCGGGTGGTGTCGGCGCTCGGCCCGGAGGGACCGGGTGTGCCGACGCCTCCGCCGGGGGCTCCGACCCCGCCGCCCGGGGTTCCGGACGCGGCCGGGGGTACGCCGCCCGGTGGTGTGCACCATGCGGCGACGATGTTCGCCGACCCGGGCGGGACGGGCCCGGGCGTCCCTGGTGCGCCCCAGCCTCCGGGGCCTCCGGGGGTTCCGGGCGCGCCCCAGCCTCCGGGACCGCCCGGTGTCCCCGGCGCTCCGGGTACGGCGGGTGGCGGGCGGGGGCCGGTGCACCACGCGGAGACGGTGCTGGCCGCGCCTCCGGTGGGCGGTCCCGGTGCGCCTCCGCCGCCGGCCCCGCCCGGCATGCCCGGTGCCGCTCCGCCGATGCCGCCCGGTGGGATGCGTCCCGGCGGAATGCCGCCCGGTGGTATGCCGCCCGGGACGCCTCCGCCGGGTGTGCCCGGGCCGGGGCAGCCGCCGGCGTACGGCTATCCGCCGCCTCCGCCGGCCGGTCAGCCGATCGTCGGTCCCGGTTACCAGGCCGTGCTGCGCTACCGCGCGCAGGACGGTTCCGAGCAGCAGCTGATCCGGCGTTCGGCGCCGGGCACGCCGCACCCGGAGTGGCAGATCTTCCATGAGCTGCGTGCCATGAACGTGCCGCCGGACCAGGTGCTGGAGCTGCACACCGAGCTGGAGTCGTGCGAGCTGCCGGGTGCGTACTGTGCGCGGATGATCCGGGAGCAGTGGCCGCAGGCGCGGATCACGAGCATCGCCCCGTACGGCACGGACCACGCGAGCCGGCAGCAGGGTATGCGGCAACTGCTGGCCCATCAGGGTGAGTTGCACCAGGTGGCGGATGGTCCGGCGCGTCCCGCGCCGGTGCGTGCGCCGATCGCGCCGGTGCAGCCGGTCCCGCCGGTTCCGCCGGAGGCCGTCGCGCAGGAGCTGGCGGGGGTGTTCGGGCCGGGGGTGTTCCGGTTCGAGCAGGCGGCGGTGTCCCGGCAGGGTGTGCCGCCGGTCGTGGCGCACACCCTGGTGGCGGCCGGTCTGCCGCTGGACATGGGCCCGTTCTTCTGGGCGCAGGCCCAGCCGGGCCGTCCGGTGCCGACGCTGGCGGAGCTGGCGGTGGAGCGGGGTGTGCGGCCGGCCGCGGACGCGGGTTCGTACCTGGTGATGGGCAGCGACTTCGGCAAGGCGATCTGCGTGCAGTACGGCACGGCGAACATCGTCGCGGTGCCGGTGGAGGCCGGGCCGGGCGGTGCGCCCGTGCCGCCGCAGTTCGTGAACACCGGTCTGCCGGAGTTCGCGCGCTGTCTGGCGCTGCTCGGCCGGATGTGGCGGCTGCGGTTCGGGCTGAACCAGGAGCAGGCGGGGCGCTGGACGGTCGACTTCCAGGCGCAGCTGGCCGCGCTGGACCCGGCGGCGCTGGGTTCGCCGGAGAGCTGGTGGTCGGTGCTGCTGGAGCAGATGTGGGACGGGCTGCTGTGACCCGTCGCTGAGACGCGTGTGGAGCGAGGAGCCGGGCCCGGTCGGCAGGACGACCGGGCCCGGCTTTTCGCGTGCCCGGGTGGCGGAGTGCCTGGCCGTGGAGTACCGCCTTGCGGAGTGTCGCGTTATGAACACTTCCGTCTGATCCATCAAGATGTGCGCGATTCATCCCATTTCGTGCTCGGTCGTGGTGCTGGGCTTCGTGTCCGTCGGTGGAGAGGGGTTCCAGGGTGAGCAGCGCATCGGTGTCGTCGCAGGGATTCGAGGTCGTGCGGGGGCGCGGCTACCGGCCCTTGCAGGTGATCGCGTACGTCGAGGCCCTCTCGGACGACCGTGACGCGGCCTGGGAACGGGCCGCCCGGCTCACCGTGCTCGCCCGGGAGATGGAGGAGGAGCTCCAGGTGCTGCGGGAGCGGGTGGCGGGGCTGGCTCCGCAGACGTACGAGTCGCTGGGCGGGAGCGCACGGCATCTGTTCGAGCTGGCCCAGGAGGAGGCGGTGGCGGTGCGGGAGGCGGCGCGGCAGAGGGCGCAGGACATCATGGACCTGGCGCGTGACGAAGCGGCCGGGGCGCGGGAGGCCGCGCAGGCGTACGCCGGCGCCCTGCGCGCCGACGCCGACGAACACGCCCGGCAGCGGCTGGACGCGGCCCGTGCGGAGGCCGACGGGATCCGTGTCGGGGCCCGGCTCGAGGTGAAGGAGCGGCGCGGGGAGACGCTGGCGGAGCTGCGGGAGATGCGGGAGCGCACCTCCGCGCTGCTCGCCGAGCGGGCCGAGGCGCAGGCGCGGCGCCTGGACGAGGTGGCGCGGGAGGAGGCCGGACGGGTGGCCGCGCTGAACACGTCCCACGCGGAGGCGGAGGCGCGCGCCGATAGCGCGCTGGCCGAGGCGCAGCAGGTCTTCGCCGACGCGGGGGAGGCGGCACGGCGCCGTGAGGAGGAGGCGCGGGAGCGCGCGGCGGAGGTGCTGGCCGAGGCGCGCGCTCGCGCGGAGGGCGTCGCGCGGGAGACCGAGCGGGTGCTGCGCGAGCACGCCGAGCGCCGGGAGGACGTGCAGACGCACATGGACCACGTGTGCGCCAGCCTGAGCGCGCTGACCGCCCGGATGGCGGAGTGAGCCGGCCGGGTCGGTCGAACGGGTGGTGGCTGCGCCGGCCCCGGTGGTGCGGGCCGTCGTCCGGGCGGTCGCTGTCGCCGTCCTCCTGCGGTCCGGCGTCGCCGCGCGTCTCACCGGCCTGACCGGGGAGGGGCACGGCGGGCGGTCCGTCACGAGGGGCCGGACCGGTCCTTGAGCACCGGGAACGTGCGCGGTGCGAGCACCAGCAGCACCACGAACGCCAGTGCCGCCGCGCCCGCCGCGCCCAGGTACACCGCGTGCACGGCGTCCGCGACGGCCCGGCGGGTCGCCTCGGCGACGGTGCCCGCCTCCAGCGCGTGGGTGACGGGGTCCAGGCCGCTCGCGCCGCCGAGGCGGGTGGCCAGGACGCCGTTGGCGACCGCGCCGAAGAGGGCCGCTCCGACGGTCTGGCCGGTCTGCCGGCAGAAGAGGATCGACGCGGTCGCCGTGCCGCGCTCCTCCCACGCCACCGACGACTGCACGCCGATGATCAGGGGGAGCTGGAACAGGCCGAGCGCCGCGCCCAGCAGGCACATCAGCAGGGCCGGCTGCCAGGCCTGGCCGGGGTAGGGGAGGAAGGGGAACGCGAAGAGGACCAGCGCGGCCGTGCCGATGCCGAGCATCGCCGTGTTGCGGAAGCCGACGCGGCGGTACACGTGCTGGCTGAGCGCGGCCGAGAGCGGCCAGGTCAACGTCCAGACGGACAGCACGAATCCGGCGGCCACGGGGGCGAGTCCGAGCACCGCCTGGGCGTAGGTGGGCAGGAAGACGGTGGGGGCGACCATCAGCAGGCCCAGCGCGCCCAGCGCCAGGTTGACCGCGGCGATGGTGCGGCGGCGCCACACCCAGCCGGGGATGATCGGCTCCTCGGCGCGGTGTTCCACCACGAGGACGACGGCCAGCAGCGCCGCTCCCGCCGCGAACAGGGCGAGGGAGGGGGCGGACAGCCAGGGCCAGGCGACCCCGCCCTGCACGAGAGCGGTGAGGAGGACGCCGCCGCAGGCGAAGACCGCGCACGCGCCCGCCCAGTCCACGCGCGCGGGGCGGCGTCTTTCCCGCTCCGGCTCGTGCAGGTGACGCACGATCAGCCACAGCGCCACCGCTCCGACGGGCAGGTTGACGAGGAAGATCCAGCGCCAGTCGGCGTAGCCGGCGAGCAGTCCGCCGATGCCGGGGCCGGCCACCGCCGACACCGCCCAGACGGTGGAGAGCCGGGCCTGGATCCTCGGGCGTTCCCGCAGGGGGTACAGGTCGGCGGCGAGCGTCTGCACCGTGCCCTGGAGGGCGCCGCCGCCCAGACCCTGCACGATGCGGAACGCGACGAGCGCGGCCATGTTCCAGGCCAGCGCGCACAGCAACGAGCCCAGCAGGAACAGGGCGGCGCCCGCGACGAGGACCGGTTTGCGGCCGAAGGTGTCGGAGAGCCTGCCGTAGACGGGCAGGGAGACCGTCACGGCCAGCAGGTAGCCGGAGAACAGCCAGGAGAAGTAGGAGAAGCCGCCGAGGTCGCCGACGATCTGGGGGACGGCCGTGGAGACGACGGTGGAGTCGAGCGCCGCCAGGGCCATCGTGAGCATCAGCGCGGCGACGACGGCTCCGCGCCGTCCGGCCGCCGCGGGGCGCTCGCTGTCGCGTGCGACCGGTCTGGTGCCGTCCACCCGGAAGTCCCTTCCTCGCCGTTTCGTGGCCCCTGCATCCGTCTGCCGCCGACAGCTTCGCACTCGACCCCGACGCCGCGGGAGGGCGGAGCCCGAGTGGGCCGTCGGGAGGAGACGACCCCGAGGCGGTCTCCGCCCACCGGTGGACGGCCCCTAGGGGTACCTCCGTACTACGGCTCGGGGAGGGTTCGTACCGGCGGAGGACGAGAGGCGGGGGAGGCCGTCCTTAACCTGGCTTTATGCCGCCGGGGGGCGGTTGAGCACAGCACCGGGGGTGGGGTTTTCCTCAGGAGAAGACTGCGCCGGGCACCAGGGCGCCCGGCCCCTGTCCACCGCGAGACTGAGAACACGTCGCACGAACACGCACCGCGGGACCGCCGGACATGACGGTGGCCGCCGGGGCACCGCTTTCATTTGCTGACCGACATAGGAGACTTACCGTGACATCGGCTGTGACCATTCCCAGGCACGGGGGCACTGGAGGGCGTACGGCCGTTGCCGCGCGGGCGCGGCAGGTCGTGAAGGCGTACGGGTCCGGTGAGACCCGTGTCGTCGCCCTCGACCACGTCGACGTGGACATCGACCGCGGCCGGTTCACCGCGATCATGGGCCCCTCGGGGTCCGGCAAGTCCACGTTGATGCACTGCCTGGCCGGGCTCGACACCGTCACCAGTGGTCAGATCCATCTGGACGAGACCGAGATCACCGGTCTGAAGGACAAGAAGCTCACGCGGCTGCGCCGGGACCGGATCGGTTTCATCTTCCAGGCGTACAACCTGCTGCCGACGCTCAACGCGCTCGAGAACATCACGCTGCCCATGGACATCGCCGGCCGCAAGCCGGACAGGGCGTGGCTGGACCGGGTCGTGGAGACCGTCGGGCTCGCCGAGCGGCTGAGGCACCGGCCGACGCAGCTGTCCGGTGGCCAGCAGCAGCGGGTCGCCGTCGCGCGGGCACTGGCCGCCCGGCCGGAGATCATCTTCGGTGACGAGCCGACCGGAAACCTCGACTCGCGCGCCGGCGCGGAGGTGCTCGGCTTCCTGCGCCGCTCGGTGGACGAGCTGGGCCAGACCATCGTGATGGTCACCCACGACCCGGTCGCCGCCTCCTACGCGGACCGGGTGCTGTATCTCGCCGACGGCCGCATCGTCGACGAGATGTTCCAGCCGACGGCCGAGCAGGTCCTGGACCGCATGAAGGACTTCGACGCCCGGGGGCGCACGTCATGACCGTGGTGAGGACCTCGATGCGCAACGTCCTTGCGCACAAGGGGCGCATGGCGCTGTCCGCGGTGGCGGTGCTGCTGTCGGTGGCGTTCGTGTGCGGCACCCTGGTGTTCACGGACACCATGAACACGACGTTCGACAAGCTCTTCGCCGCCACGTCGTCGGACGTCACGGTGAGCGCCAAGGGCGCCTCCGACACCGGCGAGACGACCTCCGACACCGGCAAGCCGCCGGTGATACCGGCCTCCGTGCTCGAGGAGGTGCGCGGTGCGGACGGGGTGAAGTCGGTCGAGGGCACGGTGTTCTCCACCTCGGTGACCGTCGTCGACGGCGACCGGGACAGCCTCTCGCCCACCAGCGGCGGCCCGACCATCGTCGGCAGCTGGAACGACAACGACGCCCGCACCATGGAGATCACCTCCGGCGCGGCGCCCGAGGGCCCGGACCAGATCATGGTCGACGCCGACACCGCCGACAAGCACGGCCTGAAGCTCGGGGACGAGATCGGCGTGATCAACGTCGTCGGCACGCACACCGCGAAGATCTCCGGCATCGCCGACTTCACCGTCACCAACCCCGGTGCCGCGCTCTTCTACGTCGACACCCCGACCGCCCAGCGGACCCTGGTCGGCGAGGACGGCGTCTACACCAACGTCAACGTCACCGCCGCGGCCGGCGTCAGCGACGCACAGCTGAAGAAGAACGTCGCGGACCGGCTCGGCGGCGACTACAAGGTGCTGACCGCCGAGGAGACCGCCGAGGCCAACCAGGAGAGCGTCGGCGAATTCATGAACGTCATGAAGTACGCCATGCTCGGCTTCGCCGGGATCGCCTTCCTCGTCGGCATCTTCCTGATCATCAACACCTTCTCCATGCTCGTCGCCCAGCGGACCCGGGAGATCGGCCTGATGCGGGCGATCGGCTCGTCCCGCAAGCAGGTCAACCGTTCGGTGCTGGTCGAGGCGCTGCTGCTCGGCGTCTTCGGCTCGCTCCTGGGGGTCGGCGCGGGTGTCGGTCTCGCGGTCGGCCTGATGAAGCTCATGGGCCTGATGGACATGGAGCTGTCCACGGACGACCTCACGGTGGCCTGGACGACTCCGGCGCTCGGACTGCTCCTCGGCGTCGTCGTCACCGTGCTCGCCGCCTACCTGCCCGCCCGGCGGGCCGGGAAGGTCTCCCCGATGGCCGCGCTGCGCGACGCCGGCACCCCGGCGGACGCCAGGGCCGGCTGGATACGCGCCGCGGCCGGCCTGCTCCTCACCGGCGCCGGCGGCTCCGCCCTCTACCTGGCGGGTGCCGCAGACAAGGCCGCGGACGGTTCGCTGTGGCTGGGCCTGGGCGTGGTGCTGTCCCTCATCGGCTTCGTCGTCATCGGCCCGGTGCTGGCGAGCGGCGTGGTCCGGGTCCTCGGCGCGGTCCTGCTGCGGGCCTTCGGCCCCGTGGGCCGCATGGCCGAGCGCAACGCCCTGCGCAACCCGCGCCGCACCGGCGCGACGGGTGCCGCACTGATGATCGGCCTCGCCCTGGTGGCCTGTCTGTCGGTGGTCGGCTCCTCCATGGTGGCCTCCGCCACCGACGAGCTCGACAAGACCGTCGGCGCGGACTTCATCATCCAGTCCGACAGCGGTCAGCTGATCACCCCGCAGGCCGTCGAGGCCGTGAAGGCGGCACCCGAGGCGGACCGGGTCACCGAGTACAAGTGGACCGAGGCGGACTTCACCACCCCCGACGGGAAGACGCTGAAGGACACGGCGATCACGGCGGCCGACCCGACCTACGCGACCGACCTGCGGACCGAGACGGTGGCCGGGAAGCTCACCGACGCCTACCGGCCCGACTCGATGTCCGTCCACGAGGACTTCGCGAAGGACCACGGCATCGGCATCGGCTCGAAGATCGAGATCGCGTTCGAGGGCGGCTCGACGGGCGCGCTGACGGTCCGGGCGATCACCAGCAGCGAGGCCGTCGTCGACTCCGGGGCGATGTACACGTCCATCGACACCCTCGCCAGGTACGTGCCGGCCGACAGGATGCCCCTGGACTCGCTGCTCTTCGTCTCGGCGAAGGACGGGCAGGAGGAGGCCGCGTACACGTCGCTGAAGAACGTGCTGCACGACTACCCGCAGTACACGGTGCGCGACCAGACCGACTACAAGGAGGCGCTGAAGGACCAGATCGGCCAGCTGCTGAACATGATCTACGGTCTGCTGGCCCTGGCGATCGTCGTCGCGATCCTCGGTGTGGTGAACACCCTGGCCCTGTCGGTCGTGGAACGCACCCGGGAGATCGGCCTGATGCGCGCCATCGGCCTCTCGCGCCGGCAGCTGCGCCGCATGATCCGCATGGAGTCGGTCGTGATCGCCCTCTTCGGCGCGCTGCTCGGCCTCGGACTGGGCATGGGCTGGGGCGCGACCGCCCAGCAGCTGCTCGCCCTGGAGGGCCTGAAGGTTCTCGAGATCCCCTGGCCGACGATCATCGGCGTGTTCATCGGCTCGGCGTTCGTGGGGCTGTTCGCGGCCCTGGTCCCGGCCTTCCGGGCCGGCCGCATGAACGTCCTGAACGCCATCGCCACCGAGTAGCCACCGCACACGGGGGTTGCGGGGGAACACCCGGCGCCGGGAAGTCCTTCAGGACTTCCCGGCGCCGGATTCTGTGCCGTCGGGGCCGTCGGGGCCGCCGGTAGGACCGGCCCCCGTCCCGCGTACGGGGAGGCGGCCCGAGGCGGTCCGTTCACGGCCGGTGCGGGGGCCTCGGGGGCGGCGGCCCCCGGGAGGGCCGGGCACCGGCTCCGCTCACCCCTCGCCGGACGTCGTCCACAGCCCCGGCGCCCGCGAGCGCGGCGTCGTACGCTGGACACCCCCGGCCCGCAGCGCGCGTCGGGCCCGTCGTGTTGCACACCCCCCGGACGGAAAGCGCCCCGAATGAGCTTGCACGGTCTGCTCGACGCCGTCGTCAAGGACACCGCCCTCGCGGAAGCGATCACCGCGGCTGCCGACGGCAACCGCATGCACGTCGACCTCGTCGGCCCGCCCGCGGCCCGCCCCTTCGCGGTCGCCGCCCTGGCCCGTGAGACCGGCCGGCCCGTGCTGGCGGTGACGGCGACGGGACGCGAGGCGGAGGACCTGGCCGCGGCGCTGCGCTCCCTGCTCCCGTCGGAGGGGGTCGTGGAGTACCCGTCGTGGGAGACGCTGCCGCACGAGCGGCTCAGCCCCCGCAGCGACACCGTCGGCCGCCGCCTGGCCGTGCTGCGCCGCCTGGCCCACCCCCGCCCCGACGACCCCGGGACCGGCCCGGTCTCCGTCGTCGTCGCCCCCGTGCGGTCGGTGCTCCAGCCGCAGGTCAAGGGGCTCGGTGACCTGGAACCCGTCGCCCTGCGGACCGGGCAGAGCGCCGACCTGAACGAGATCGTCGAGGCCCTCGCCGCCGCCGCGTACGCGCGGGTGGAGCTGGTCGAGAAGCGCGGCGAGTTCGCCGTGCGCGGCGGCATCCTCGATGTGTTCCCGCCCACCGAGGAACACCCCCTGCGCGTGGAGTTCTGGGGCGACGACGTCGAGGAGATCCGCTACTTCAAGGTGGCCGACCAGCGCTCCCTGGAGGTCGCCGAGCACGGTCTGTGGGCACCGCCGTGCCGCGAGCTGCTGCTCACCGAGGACGTACGGGAACGCGCGCGGGCCCTCGCCGAGCTCCACCCGGAGCTGGGCGAACTGCTCGGGAAGATCGCCGAGGGCATCGCGGTCGAGGGCATGGAGTCCCTGGCCCCCGTCCTCGTCGACGACATGGAGCTGCTGCTGGACGTGCTGCCCGGGGGCGCCATGGCCGTCGTCTGCGACCCCGAGCGGGTACGCACCCGCGCCTCGGACCTGGTGGCCACCTCGCAGGAGTTCCTGCAGGCCTCCTGGGCGGCCACCGCGGGCGGCGGGGAGGCGCCCATCGACGTGGGCGCGGCCTCCCTGTGGTCCATCGCGGACGTCCGTGAGCGGGCCCGCGAGCTGGACATGATGTGGTGGTCGGTGTCCCCGTTCGCCGCCGACGAGGAGCTGACGCAGACGTATGCCGCCGGCGCGGCGGGCGACACCCTCAAACTGGGCATGCACGCCCCCGAGGCCTACCGCGGCGACACCGCGCGGGCGCTCGCCGACACCAAGGGCTGGCTCGCCGACGGCTGGCGCACCGTCTTCGTCACCGAGGGCCACGGCCCGGCCGCACGGACGGTCGAGGTGCTGGGCGGCGAGGGCATCGCGGCCCGTCTCGACACCGGCCTCGGCGAGATCACCCCGTCCGTCGTGCACGTCGCCTGCGGCTGCATCGACCACGGCTTCGTGGACCCGGTGCTCCGGCTCGCCGTCCTCACCGAGACCGACCTGACCGGGCAGAAGGCATCCGGCCGGGAGGGCGCCCGGATGCCGGCCCGGCGCCGCAAGACCATCGACCCGCTCACTCTGGAGCCGGGCGACCACATCGTCCACGAGCAGCACGGCGTCGGCCGCTACGTCGAGATGGTGCAGCGCACCGTGCAGGGCGCCACCCGCGAGTACCTGGTCGTGGAGTACGCCCCCGCCAAGCGCGGCCAGCCCGGCGACCGGCTCTACATCCCCACCGACCAGCTGGAGCAGATCACCAAGTACGTCGGCGGCGAGGCCCCCACCCTGCACCGCCTCGGCGGCGCCGACTGGACCAAGACCAAGGCGCGCGCGAAGAAGGCGGTCAAGGAGATCGCCGCCGACCTGATCAGGCTCTACAGCGCCCGCATGGCCGCCCCCGGCCACGCCTTCGGCGCCGACTCGCCCTGGCAGCGCGAGCTGGAGGACGCCTTCCCCTACGTGGAGACCCCCGACCAGCTCACCACCATCGCCGAGGTCAAGGAGGACATGGAGAAGTCGGTCCCGATGGACCGCCTGATCTGCGGCGACGTCGGTTACGGCAAGACCGAGATCGCGGTGCGGGCCGCCTTCAAGGCCGTCCAGGACGGCAAGCAGGTCGCCGTGCTCGTCCCCACCACGCTGCTGGTGCAGCAGCACTTCGGCACGTTCAGCGAGCGGTACGCGCAGTTCCCGGTGAGCGTGAAGGCGCTGTCCCGCTTCCAGAGCGACACCGAGGCCAAGGCCACCCTGGAGGGACTGCGGGAGGGCTCGGTGGACGTCGTCATCGGCACCCACCGCCTGTTCGCCTCCGAGACCAAGTTCAAGGACCTGGGCCTGGTCATCGTCGACGAGGAGCAGCGCTTCGGCGTCGAGCACAAGGAGCAGCTGAAGAAGCTGCGCGCCAACGTCGACGTACTGACCATGTCCGCCACCCCGATCCCGCGCACCCTGGAGATGGCGGTCACCGGCATCCGCGAGATGTCGACGATCACCACCCCGCCGGAGGAGCGCCACCCGGTGCTCACCTTCGTCGGCCCCTACGAGCAGAAGCAGATCGGTGCCGCCATCCGCCGCGAGCTGCTGCGCGAGGGCCAGGTCTTCTACATCCACAACCGGGTCGAGTCGATCGACCGCGCGGCGGCCCGGCTGCGCGAGATCGTGCCCGAGGCACGCATCGCCACCGCCCACGGCCAGATGTCGGAGACGGCGCTGGAGCAGGTCGTCGTCGACTTCTGGGAGAAGAAGTTCGACGTACTGGTGTCGACGACCATCGTCGAGTCCGGCATCGACATCTCCAACGCCAACACCCTGATCGTCGAGCGCGGCGACAACTTCGGCCTCAGCCAGCTCCACCAGCTGCGCGGCCGGGTCGGCCGGGGCCGGGAGCGCGGCTACGCCTACTTCCTGTACCCGCCGGAGAAGCCGCTCACCGAGACCGCGCACGAACGCCTGGCCACCATCGCCCAGCACACGGAGATGGGTGCGGGCATGTACGTGGCGATGAAGGACCTGGAGATCCGCGGCGCGGGCAACCTGCTCGGCGGCGAGCAGTCCGGCCACATCGCCGGCGTCGGCTTCGACCTGTACGTGCGGATGGTGGGGGAGGCGGTCGCGGACTACCGGCGTCAGCTGGAGACCGGCGGGACCGAGGAGGAGCCGCCGCTCGAGGTCAAGATCGAGCTGCCCGTCGACGCGCACGTCCCGCACGACTACGCGCCCGGGGAGCGGCTGCGCCTCCAGGCGTACCGGGCGATCGCCTCGGCCAACACCGAGGACGACGTCAAGGCCGTGCGCGAGGAACTCGCCGACCGCTACGGCAAGCTCCCCGAGCCGGTGGAGAACCTGCTGCTGGTGGCGGGCCTGCGGATGCTGGCCCGCGCGTGCGGCGTCGGCGAGATCGTGCTCCAGGGCAAGAACATCCGCTTCGCGCCGGTGGAGTTGCGCGAGTCGCAGGAGCTGCGCCTCAAGCGCCTGTATCCGGGCACGGTCATCAAACCGACCGCCCACCAGGTGCTGGTCCCGCGGCCGAAGACCGCGAAGGTGGGCGGCAAGCCGCTGGTCGGACGGGAGCTGCTGGGCTGGGTCGGGGAGTTCCTGGCGTCGGTTCTGGGGTCCTGACGTCCGGTTCCTGACGTCCGGTTCCCGGCGTCCGGTTCCCGACGTCCGCGTGACGGGGCCGTCCACGGCGGAAGTCGCCGTGGACGGCCCTGGCGGACGCTCGAGGTGCTATGGCCGGTCGGGACGGTCGCGGTCCATGCCGAGCCGGCGTTCGGCCTGCTCCTGCCCGGTGTCGACCCGGTCCTCGTACTTGCCGCCGGTCCTCTCGTTGAGTTTCCGTTCCGCGGCGTCCGAGGCCCGCTTGACCTTGTCGCGCGCCGCCCTGCTGCTCTTGAACTTGTCGAGGATGCCCATGCAGAGCTCCTTCCGGAGATGACTCAGAACAGACGATACGCGCGGTTTACGATGAATGCCCATGGGGATCCGGCATGGCCTGGATCTCTCCGCCGGGGCCGGGTCTCACCTCGCTACGGTGAACCTCCGGATCGGCCCGCCCCCGTCGGGGCAGGTGTTCAGGAGGACGAAGGAGGGGCGCGGTGACGCGACACATGAGGTGGGGCGCGAGGACCCGGCGCACGGGAGCGGCGGTGATCGCCGCGGCGGCTTTCCTCGCCGGCTGCGACGGACTCCAGGGCGCGGACGCCCCGGCGGGCGGAGAAAGCGGGCGCGCCGTCAGCCCTCTGGACAACCCCGACGGCACCGCACCGGGTCTCGCCCCCGTGACCGGCGGGACGGACCGGGCGGAGGCCGTCGGACTCATCGAGCAGGTGGCGACCAAGGGCCGCGGACCGAAGACGGGGTACGACCGCGACGAGTTCGGCTACGCCTGGATGGACACGGCCGACGGGGTCCCGCTGGCGAGGAACGGCTGCGACACCCGAAACGATCTCTTGCAGCGCGATGGCCGGGACCTGCGCTTCCGGTCCGGTTCCGACTGCGTGGTGGTCGCCATGACCCTGGCCGACCCGTACACCGGCAGGACCATCGAGTGGCGCAAACAGCAGGCCTCCGAGGTCCAGATAGACCACGTCGTGCCGCTCTCCTACGGCTGGCAGATGGGTGCCTCGCGCTGGCCGGAGGAGAAACGCAGGCAACTGGCGAACGACACCCTCAACCTGATCCCGGTCGAGGGCCGGGCCAACTCGGCCAAGGGGGACTCCGGACCGGCGTCCTGGCTCCCGCCCGAGAAGGCGATCCGCTGCGCGTACTCGGTGCGCTTCGCGCAAGTGGCGCTGAAGTACGAACTTCCGGTCACCGCAGCGGACAAGGCCGAGATGCTGCAGCAGTGCGGCGCCTGACCCGACCCGTCGCGTCCGATGGCCCGGCCCCCGGAGCACAGGTGGCCGCGGGGTCCCGCCGGTGAGGCCGGCGGACTGAACGCCGAGGAGCGGTCCTGACCCTCACCCGTGGTGGGCCCCGGTCGGGTCGGCCCAGGGAGTCGAGGGCCAGGACGCCCCCGGTGGGCGCGTCCACCGCCACCCGGCTCGACGTCCGCCGCCTCCGCCGCCCCGGCTCCCGCTGGACGAACAGCGGCACCACGGCGCCCGGTTCCGGGCCCTCGACGAGTTCGAGCGGACGCTCAGGCAGGCGGTCCGGCCCGGCGGGCGACTCGCCCGCGGGATGTACGACGGCCTGACCGGCGGGACCGTCCCTCCCGGCCGGTCCCGGGCGGGAGGGACGGTCCCGGGCGGCCGCTGGTCACGGCACCCGGGACCGGACGGCACCCGGGCCCCGACGGCAACGGTTCGGTACATCCCGGGACCGGTTGTCCCCGTGGGCCTATACGCTCGGACTCTCAGCCGGGTTCCCATCGGCTACACCCGTCCAGGAGCAGTCATGTACGGCCACGGCGTGGCGCCGCCCACCCGCAGCGCGGCAACGGTCATCACCCTGCGCGTGCTGTTCGCCGCCGCCGGTTTCCTGTCGTGCGGTCTGCTGGCCTGTGTGCCGCTGTTCCGGGTCGCGATCCTGCGGGGGCGGATACTCGACTGGACGGTGGCCTGGCTGAGCATCCCGGCGTCGATCACCGGCCTGGCGGTGGTCGGTTCGCTGCCGGAGTCGGACTACCGCACCGACGTCGCCCTGGCCGCGGTCCTGATCCTCGGCGCGGCCGCCGGCGCCTACTTCCTGACCGTGGACATACGCTTCCACCGCCGGCCCCGCCCCTACGCGGTCCAGGCACCCCCGGCGCCCCACACCACGACGCTGCACTCCCCGGGCGTCCACTCCCCGGGCGTCCCCTCCTCGTACGGCTATCCGCAGTCCGCCCCGCCGTACGCCCCCACGCCCGTACCGCAGCAGCCGCCCGCGCTCCACACCCCGGCGCCCCACACCCCGCCGCCGCAGCGTCCCGCGCCGGCCCGGATCGACCAGGTGCGTGCCGAGCTCGACGAACTCAGCGACTACCTGCGCCGCCAGGACGGGCAGCAGGGCGGCCACGGCAGCCACGAGGGCGGAAGGTGAGCGTGACGACGGGACGTGTCGTCGCCGGCCGCTACGAACTGTCCACGCTCATCGGACAGGGCGGCATGGGACAGGTCTGGACGGCCTACGACAAGCGGCTGGACCGGCGCGTGGCGGTGAAGCTGCTGCGCCCGGACAAGGTGGCCGGCCAGGAGGCCGACGAGCTGCGCCGCCGCTTCGTGCGCGAGTGCCGGGTGACCGCGCAGGTCGACCACCCCGGTCTGGTCACCGTGCACGACGCGGGCAGCGAGGGCGAGGAACTCTTCCTCGTCATGCAGTACGTCGACGGCGCCGACCTCGGCGACCACCTCGCCGAGCACGACCCGTACCCGTGGCAGTGGACAGTCGCGGTGGCCGCGCAGCTGTGCGCCGTGCTGAGCGCCGTGCACGCCGTGCCGATCGTCCACCGCGACCTCAAGCCGCGCAACGTGATGGTGAAACAGGACGGCACGGTCACCGTGCTCGACCTCGGCGTCGCCTCCGTCATGGACAGCGACACCACGCGGCTGACGCACACCGGCTCGCCGATCGGCTCGCCCGCCTACATGGCGCCCGAGCAGGCGATGGGCGGCGCGGTCGGCCCGTACACGGACCTGTACGCGCTCGGGGTGCTGATGCACGAACTGCTCAGCGGCGACGTGCCGTTCGCCGGCTCCACGGCGCTCGGGGTGCTGCACCGGCACCTGTACGAGCCGCCGGTGCCCGTGCGGCGGATCCGCCCCGAGGTCCCCGAGGCGCTGGAGACCCTGGTGCTGCGCCTGCTCGCCAAGGACCCGCAGCACCGCCCGGACTCCGCGCAGGAGGTCTACGAACACCTCGCGCAGCTGCTCCCCGCGCGGGGGACGCCCACCGGCGCGCCCCTGGACCCCACCCGCCCCTTCCTGCGCCCGCATGCCCCCTGGCCGGACCGCGCGCGCACGCCCGCTCCCCAGCCCGCCCCCGCCGCGCCGTCCGCGCCCGTGGCGGGCAAGGCCGATGTCGCCGCCGCCGTGGACGAGGTCAAGCGGCTGCTCGGCGAGGGCCGCATCACCCAGGCCGTCGACATCCTCGGCTCGATCCTGCCCGTCGCCGCCGACCAGCACGGGGAGCACTCCCCGGTCGTGCGCACTCTGCGCAAGCAGTACGCGGCCACGCTCCTGGACGACGGCCAGTACCGGCGCGCCCTGCCCGAGCTGCGCCGCCTCGCCGACGAACGCGCCGCCGAGGCCGGCCAGGCCGACCCGCAGTCCCTGCGCCACCGCTACGAGGCCGCGCAGTGCCTGGAGCAGCTCGGCGAACCGGCGGCCGCGCTCGCCGAGTACCGGGCGCTGCTGGCGTACTACGAGAACCAGTACGTGGCCGCCGGTGATCCCCGGCTCGCCCACGACGTCCGCCGCCGCATCGGCCACCTGCTGCTCGCCCTCGGCGACCGCGCCGCCGCGCACGACACGCTGGTCCGGCTGCTGCACGACGTGGAGCGCGTCCACGGTCCCGGACACCCGCTGGCCGCCGAGGTCCGCCGGACCCTGCAGTGGCTGGGACAGGTGCGCGGATAGCGGGGCAGTCGGCCGCAAACAGGCCGCACGGCGAGGCGGTGCGGGCGCGGCGGTGCCGGAAGTCCCCGTGAATCGTTGGTCGAATGGGTTGGCCAGAGCTTGGCCGATGCCTACCATCGATCACCGCAAGACTTTGTGCACCGCCGCACAAGCTCCCCTCAGGAGGTCTCCTTGCACCGCCGCCGTCGCACCGCGCTCCTCCTCACCGCCGCGATCGCCGCAGCGGCGCCCCTGCTCACCGCCTGCGGAAACGACGCGCACCCCGGCGCGGCGGCCGTCGTCGGCGGGGAGCGGATCACCGTGTCGCAGCTGGAGAACCGGGTCGACGAGGTCCGCGCGGCCCAGCGGGCGGCCGTCCCCGACAAGGCCCAGTACCAGCAGGCCGTCGCCCGGACCGGCAGCCTCACCCGGGACACCCTGCACGCCATGGTGCTGGACCGGGTGCTGGAGCGCGCCGCGCGGGACGCGGGCGTGAGCGTCACGCGCCGCGAGGTCCAGGAGATGCGGTCCGGGCTGGAGCAGCAGGCCGGCGGCGCCGAGGCGCTGGAGGCGGCCTGGCTGCAGCAGTACGGCATCCCGCCGCAGCGCCTCGACGACAACCTCCGCCTCCAGCTGCAGGCCCAGCAGCTCGCCCGGCGGCTCGGCACCGACACCAGCCGGCCCGAGTTCTGGAAGGCACTGTCCGAGGCGGGCAGGGAGCTCGACGTCGACCTCAACCCGCGCTACGGCAGCTGGGACGCCGAGAAGAGCAGCCGCGTCGACGCCAGGACCCCGTGGGTACGGGACGTCACCCCGGCCGGAATCCCGGAGGCCCTCTGACGGTCCGCCCGGCCGCCGAACGCCTCCGGGGCCCCCTTGCCGCGGGCGGCCGGTCCGTGAACAGCCGGCCCGCGGGCGGCCGGCCCGCGGACAGCCGGCTCGCGGGCAGCCCGCGGACAGCCGGCCTGTGGACAACCGACGGCAGACGGACGGCCGACCTGTGGACAACTCGGGCCCTGCCGGCGACGTGGGCTAGTTTCGGACCGTGAACGCAATCAGCTCCGCACCGGGCCCGGAGGCCGCCCCCGGCCGCATCGTCCTGCTCACCACCAGCCACCGCGTGGCGCCCGGCCTGCTGTCCTGGCCGGCCTGGCAGCTCCTGCACGCGGCCGACCGGGTGCTGTGCGCGGACGGCGCGCACCCGCAGCTGCCGTATCTGCGGGAGGCGGGGATACCGGTCGAGGAGGCGTCGCCGGCCGCCGAGGACCTCGTCGGCGCCTGCGCCGGCGGGCGGACGGTGGTGGTCGTGGCCACCGGCGAGGGCGAGCCCGCGCTGACCGACGGACTGGCCCGCCTGGCCGGCACCGGCCGCGTCCGGATGCCTGAGCTGGAGCTGCTGCCCGCCTCCTACGACCTGCCGGGCGCCCGTCTGCTGGACCTCGTGCAGGTCATGGACCGCATCCGCGCCGAATGCCCCTGGTCCTCCCGGCAGACGCACAAGGGCCTGGCGAAGTACGGCATCGAGGAGGCGTACGAGCTCGTCGAGGCCATCGAGGAGGGCGACCGGGACGAACTGCGCGAGGAGCTGGGGGACGTGCTGCTCCAGGTCGTCTTCCACGCCCGGATCGCCGAGGAGCACCCGGAGCAGCCCTTCTCCGTCGACGACGTGGCGGGCGGCATCGTGGCCAAGCTGATCCACCGGCACCCGCACGTCTTCGGTGAGGAGACGGCGGCCACCCCGGAGGACGTCAAGGCGCACTGGCTGCGGGCCAAGGCGGAGGAGAAGCGCCGCAGCTCGGTGACGGACGGGGTGCCGCTGGGCCAGCCCGGCCTGGCACTGGCGGCGAAGCTGGCCTCACGGGCCCGGACGGCGGGGCTGGACGTGCCCCTGCCGGCCGGCGAGGGCATCGGCTACGAACTGCTCGCGCTGGCGGCGCGGGCGGAGGAGTCCGGGACCGACCCGGAGGCGGCGCTGCGGGCCGCGGCCCGGGTCTACCGCGACGCGATACGGGCGGCGGAGGGCGCAGGGAACGAGAGCTGACCCGGGTGCGGCGCGCGACGGTGTTCCGCCCGCCGCCCCTCCCCGCCCGTCCCCGGGGGATCCGCCCCCGGACCCCCGTCAGCGCCCACGCGGCGGAGCCGCACGTCGACACCGCCCCGCGCCCCCAGCAGAGGTCGCCGCAATGCATGACCAGCCCACCCCGCCGCACCCGCACGGACCCGCCCCCGAGCTGTTCACCTGGGAGTTCGCCGCCGACCCCTACCCCGCCTACGCCTGGCTGCGCGAGCACGCCCCCGTGCACCGGACGCGGCTGCCCAGCGGGGTGGAGGCCTGGCTGGTCACCCGGTACGCCGACGCCAGACAGACCCTCGCCGACCCCCGCCTGTCCAAGAACCCCGCGCACCACGACGAGCCCGCGCACGCCAAGGGCAGGACCGGCATCCCCGGGGAACGCCAGGCCGAGCTGATGACGCATCTGCTCAACATCGACCCGCCGGACCACACCCGGCTGCGCCGGCTGGTCAGCAAGGCGTTCACCCCGCGCCGCGTCGCCGAGTTCGCGCCCCGTGTGCAGGAGCTCACCGACGGGCTCATCGACCGGTTCGCGGACCGCGGCTCCGCCGACCTCATCCACGACTTCGCCTTCCCCCTCCCCATCCACGCCATCTGCGACCTGCTCGGCGTCCCCCGGGAGGACCAGGACGACTTCCGGGACTGGGCGGGCATGATGATCCGCCACCAGGGCGGCCCCCGGGGCGGTGTGGCACGGTCCGTGAAGAAGATGCGCGGCTACCTCGCCGAGCTCATCCACCGCAAGCGCGCGGAACTGCCCGCCGAACCGGCGCCGGGCGAGGACCTGATCTCCGGTCTCATCCGGGCCTCCGACCACGGCGAGCACCTCACCGAGAACGAGGCCGCGGCCATGGCGTTCATCCTGCTGTTCGCCGGTTTCGAGACCACCGTCAACCTCATCGGCAACGGCACGTACGCCCTGCTCACCCATCCCGGGCAGCGCGACCGCCTGCAGCGGGCCCTCGCCGCCGGCGACCACGGGCTGCTGGAGACCGGCGTCGAGGAACTCCTGCGGTACGACGGCCCCGTGGAGCTCGCCACCTGGCGGTTCGCCACCGAGCCGGTCACCATCGGCGGGCAGCGCATCGCGGCCGGCGACCCGGTCCTCGTCGTCCTCGCCGCCGCGGACCGCGATCCGGAACGGTTCGGCGACCCGGACGTGCTCGACCTCGGCCGGCGCGACAACCAGCACCTGGGGTACGGGCACGGCATCCACTACTGCCTGGGCGCCCCGCTGGCCCGGCTGGAGGGGCAGACCGCGCTCGCCACGCTGCTGACCCGGCTGCCGGACCTCGCACTCGCGGTGGATCCGGCCGAACTCCGGTGGCGCGGCGGGCTCATCATGCGCGGACTGCGCACGCTGCCGGTGGAATTCACTCCCGCGTACACCTGAGGACCGGGCGCCGCTCCCCGTGCCCCCCGTCGGACCAGCGCAAACGTGACACGCTCTCAACTCTGTGATCTTCACGTTATCTGCGCGGCATGAACTTGTGACAAGTGATCCTCTGCCGATACGTTCACCCCTCAGCGCGGCACCCAGGTTTCATCCGCCGCGCGGGTCATCGCTGTCGTGTGAAAGGTCTCCCGCATGCTCTCCGGGAATGGTCGGCACCGCCGCCCCCGCCAGGCTCCGGCTCTCCTCGTCGCGGCCGGAGTGACCGGCTCCGCCATCGCGATCCCGCTCCTCGGGGCCGGAAGCGCCAGCGCGGCCGACGGCGCGACCTGGGACCGGGTCGCCGAGTGCGAGAGCGCCGGCTCCTGGAGCCAGAACACGGGCAACGGCTACTACGGCGGCCTGCAGTTGACCCAGGACGACTGGGAGGCCTACGGCGGCCTGGACTACGCGCCGAGCGCCGACCAGGCCAGCCGGGGCCAGCAGATAGCCGTGGCGGAGAGAATCCTCGCCGACCAGGGGGTCGGCGCGTGGCGCACCTGCGGACTGCTCGCGGGCCTGGAGCAGGACTCGGCGTCGGCCGGCGTCGACACGGGTGTGGCGGAGGACCCGGCGCCGGACGCGTCCGAGTCGCCGGACTCCGGTGACGCGTCCGCCTCCCCCTCCCCTTCGCCCGCCTCCGGCACGGAGGACGCGGAGGGGGCCGACGCCCCCCGGGGCACGGCCGGCGAGCCGGCGGGCTCCGGCGACGCGGCGGCCGACGCGGCGGCCGACGCGGCGGCCGACTCGGACGCCGATGCCGCTGCCTCTCCCTCCGCCTCAGCCGCTCCGAGGAGCGACGAGCCGGACAAGCCGGGGCGGACCACCGGCTCTTCCGGCCTCACCGGCACCGAGGACACCGGCACCGGCCGTCACCGCGGCACCGGTGCCGCGGAAGCCGAGGAAAGGGAGGGCCGGGGCCGGGCGTCCGACTCGTCCGGCCGGCACGTCTCGCGCGGTTCCGACGCCTCGCGCGACGCCGCGGACGGCTCCTACACCGTGCGCTCCGGGGACAGTCTGTCGTCCATCGCCGACTCCCTTGGGCTGGACGGCGGATGGCGTGCGCTCTACTCCGTGAACGAACAGGTCGTCGGTGCCGAACCGGACCTCATCCTGCCCGGTCAGGAGCTTGCGGTCGGGGTCGAACCGGACGAAAGGTGACCTGCGGAAAGGCCTGGCGGCAGCGGCAGTTGGCGCCACCATTCGGGGTGAATGTCCGATTTAAAGGCTGTGAGAGATAGGTCTCAAAGGCCCTGATCGTCTTTGATATTCCACCGACCGAGTGGCTACGGTCGTGATCGCTCGCCATCGCGGGCCCCGGCTGCCGCAACGCCTAATCCTGCCAGTGGCAGCACGGGAACAGTCGTCGCGTCATGCGCCGTAGGCAGGAGCGGGGGACCCAAGGTAGGCGCCGAGTCCGGGCAGTTGACGCCGGACACGGCTCGGGGTGAAGCCGCGTCCCCTCAGGGACGCGGCCGGGCAACTCAACCGGCCCGAACCCGACAGCTCACCTCGCAGGCGTCGGTGAGGGGATCCATCCATGCTGTTTTCCGGCAAGGGCAAGCACCGTCGTCAGTCCAAGGCCACCCGCGCTATCGCCGTCGTCGGTGTCACCGGCGCCGCCGTCGCCGCCCCCCTGATGGCGGCCGGCAACGCCTCCGCCGCCACCGCCGCCGAGTGGGACACCGTCGCCCAGTGCGAGTCCGGCGGCAACTGGTCCATCAACACCGGCAACGGCTACTACGGCGGTCTGCAGTTCTCCGCCTCCACCTGGGCCGCGTACGGCGGCACCCAGTACGCCGCCACCGCCGACCAGGCCGGCAAGGCCCAGCAGATCGAGATCGCCGAGAAGGTCCTCGCGGGCCAGGGCAAGGGCGCCTGGCCCGTCTGCGGGGTGAACCTGTCGAGCAGCCCCTACAGCGGCGGCGGCTCCACCCAGCCCCAGGAGAGCGGCTCCACGCAGCCTCAGGAGAGCGGCTCCACGCAGACCCAGGAGAGCCAGGGCGCCGGCTCCACCGAGCCCCGCGAGACCGAGCAGAAGGCCTCCCGCTCGGCCGAGCGGGAAGCGGTGAAGAAGACCGTCACCACCCCGACCGGCAAGAAGGTCGCCAAGGGTGACGGCGAGTACAAGGTCGCCAAGGGCGACACCCTCAGCTCGATCGCCCAGGAGCGCGACGTCGAGGGTGGCTGGGCCGAGCTGTTCGAGCTGAACGACGACATCGTCGAGGACGCCGACCTCATCTACCCCGGCCAGCAGCTGCACCTGAAGTAAGGGAGCGGCCGCAGGCCCCTCCCGTCCCGCGGACCCCCGCCCCGGTGCGTTCTCCCCCGTACGCACCGGGGCGGGGCTTTTTCCGTTTCCGTTCCGCCCGGTTTTCGGGCCTGTCTTTGTTCCGTTCGGAAACAATTTCCTCTCGGTTCCGTCCATGAGGTGGGCGACCGGATGGCCGATCGCCCGGAGCCGGTTAGGCTCGGTCTCGCAGGACCCGCCGCGGTCCCGCTCACCCGCGTCACATTCACGAAGGAGATGCTCGTGCCGTCCATCGACGTCGTCGTAGCCCGGGAAATCCTGGACTCCCGAGGCAACCCCACGGTCGAGGTCGAGGTCGGCCTCGACGACGGCAGCACGGGTCGTGCCGCCGTCCCCTCCGGCGCCTCCACCGGCGCCTTCGAGGCCATCGAACTCCGCGACGGCGATGCCAACCGTTACCTGGGCAAGGGCGTCGAGAAGGCCGTGCTGGCCGTCATCGAGCAGATCGGCCCGGAGCTCGTCGGCTACGACGCCACCGAGCAGCGCCTGATCGACCAGGCGATGTTCGACCTGGACGCCACCGACAACAAGGGCTCCCTCGGCGCCAACGCCATCCTCGGCGTCTCCCTCGCCGTCGCCCACGCCGCCTCCGAGGCCAGCGACCTGCCGCTCTTCCGCTACCTGGGCGGCCCGAACGCGCACCTGCTGCCGGTGCCGATGATGAACATCCTGAACGGCGGCTCGCACGCCGACTCCAACGTGGACATCCAGGAGTTCATGATCGCCCCGATCGGCGCGGAGACCTTCTCCGAGGCCCTGCGCTGGGGCGCCGAGGTCTACCACACCCTCAAGAAGGTCCTGAAGAGCAAGGGCCTGGCCACCGGCCTCGGCGACGAGGGCGGCTTCGCCCCGAACCTCGGCTCCAACCGCGAGGCCCTCGACCTCATCCTCGAGGCGGTCAGGGAGGCCGGCTACACCCCCGGCGAGCAGATCGCCCTGGCCCTGGACGTGGCCGCCTCCGAGTTCTACAAGGACGGCGTCTACACCTTCGAGGGCAAGGAGCGCAGCGCCGCCGAGATGACCGAGTACTACGCGGAGCTCGTCGACGCGTACCCGCTCGTCTCCATCGAGGACCCGCTGTTCGAGGACGACTGGGAGGGCTGGAAGACCATCACCGCCAAGCTCGGCGACAAGGTCCAGCTCGTCGGCGACGACCTGTTCGTCACCAACCCCGAGCGCCTCGCCCGCGGCATCGAGGAGGGCGCCGCCAACGCCCTGCTGGTCAAGGTCAACCAGATCGGCTCGCTGACCGAGACCCTGGACGCCGTCGAGCTCGCCCAGCGCAGCGGCTTCAAGTGCATGATGTCCCACCGCTCCGGCGAGACCGAGGACGTCACCATCGCCGACCTGGCCGTCGCCACCAACTGCGGCCAGATCAAGACCGGTGCCCCGGCCCGCTCCGAGCGCGTCGCCAAGTACAACCAGCTGCTGCGCATCGAGGAGATCCTCGACGACGCCGCGGTGTACGCCGGCCGCAGCGCCTTCCCCCGCTTCAAGGGCTGAGCCCCCGGCCGCAGGAAGCGTCGTACGTACGTCCCCGTACTCGGTCCCGTACCGTGTCCGGGGACGTACGCGCGTATGACGGTGGAGCGGGAGGCGGACAGACATGGCCGTGAAGGACCGGGACCGGTTCTCCACCGCGACCAGGATCCGGCTGATCGGTGAGCAGACCGCGGCCCGGGTCTACCGCTCGCAGACCAAACGCCAGGCCCGCCGTTCCCGGCTGACCGGCCGGGCGGCACTGCTCGCCCTGGTGGTCTGCTCGCTGATCGTGGCCCTCGCCTACCCCATGCGGCAGTACGCCTCCCAGCGCGCGGAGATCGCCGACCTCCAGCAGGAGCAGGACGAGACCCGCCGACGGGTCGAACGGCTGCGCGACCTGAAGGCACGCTGGCAGGACGACGCGTACGCCGAGCAGGAGATCCGCCGCCGGCTGCACTACGTCCTGCCCGGCGAGACCGGCTACATCGTCATCGACCCGGGTACGGCCGAGCAGTCGCGCACCGACCTCGACGCCGCCGACCGCCCCTGGTACGCGAACGTCTGGGACGGTGTCGACAAGGCCGACGCCGCCGGCCGGTGACCTCCTGGCCGACCCTTTGTTGAAAGCCGCAGAGATCCGCAGAAAGACAGGTATGGAAACGCCTCCGCCCACGACCCCGCGCACCGAGCCCACCGACACGGACGTCGAGGCCTTCAAGCAGCAGCTCGGGCGGCCCCCGCGCGGACTGCGCGCCATCGCGCACCGCTGCCCCTGCGGGCAGCCGGACGTCGTGGAGACCGCGCCGAGGCTGCCCGACGGCACGCCCTTCCCGACGCTGTACTACCTGACGTGCCCCAGGGCGAACTCCGCGATCGGCACGCTGGAGGCGAACGGCGTGATGAAGGAGATGACCGAGCGGCTGGCCGCCGACCCGGAGCTGGCGGCCGCCTACCGCGCGGCGCACGAGGACTACGTCCGGCGCCGCGACGAGATCGAGGAGCTGAGGAACTTCCCGAGCGCGGGCGGCATGCCGGACCGGGTCAAGTGCCTGCACGTCCTGGTCGCCCACTCGCTGGCAGCCGGCCCCGGCGTCAACCCGCTGGGCGACGAGGCGCTGGCGATGCTGCCCCGGTGGTGGAGCAAGGGCCCCTGCGTGACCCTCCCCGGGACCACTGCGGCGAAGGGGGACGACCAGTGACCCGGGTCGCCGCCATCGACTGCGGTACGAACTCCATCCGGCTGCTGGTGGCCGACGCGGACCCGGCCACCGGTGAACTGACGGACCTGGACCGCCGGATGACGATCGTCCGGCTCGGCCAGGGCGTCGACCGCACGGGACGGCTGGCGCCCGAGGCGCTGGAGCGGACCTTCGCCGCCTGCCGCGAGTACGCGGAGGTCATCAAGGAGCACGGCGCGGAACGCCTCCGTTTCGCCGCCACCTCCGCCTCCCGCGACGCGGGGAACCGCGACGTGTTCGTGCGCGGGGTGCTGGACATCCTGGGCGTGGAGCCCGAGGTCATCACCGGCGACCAGGAGGCGGAGTTCTCCTTCACCGGCGCCACCAAGGAGCTGACGGGCCGGGCCGACCTGCACCGCCCGTTCCTGGTCGTGGACATCGGCGGCGGCTCGACCGAGTTCGTCGTCGGGGACGACCACGTGCGGGCGGCCCGCTCCGTCGACGTGGGCTGCGTGCGGATGACCGAGCGGCACCTGGTGCGGGACGGGGCCGTGACGGACCCGCCGGCCGAGGAGCAGATCGCGGCGATGCGCGCCGACATCGAGGCCGCCCTGGACCGCGCCGAGGAGACGGTTCCGCTGCGCGAGGCGCGCACGCTGGTCGGCCTGGCGGGCTCGGTCACGACGGTGTCCGCGATCGCCCAGGACCTCCCCGGGTACGACTCCGCGGCGATCCACCACTCCCGCGTCTCCCGGGACCGCGTCCGCGGGATCACCGAGTGGCTGCTGCGCTCCACCCACGCCGAACGCGCGGCCGTGCCCTCCATGCATCCGGGCCGGGTCGACGTCATCGGCGCGGGCGCCCTCGTCCTGCTGTCGATCATGGAGCGGACGGGCGCCGAGGAGGTCGTGGTGTCGGAACACGACATCCTGGACGGCATCGCTTATTTCACGGCGAGCGAGGTGCGGTGAGGGGCGGTGCCCGGCGGTCCCGGTGTCGGGTGGGGCGTCACGGGCCGCGGTGGGCGTCCCGCCGGTCGCCCGCCTCGGCGGCGCGGGCGACGGGTCGGCGTCGTTGATCCGTCCGCGGCGCGGACCTCTTTTGTTACCCTCCGGTAGTACTCTGCTGAGCTGTCGGAGCGGCGTTTGAGCGGCTCCTGGAGGTCTCTGCGGGCCCCTTGGCGGACCTCCGCCGGGAAAGTTCGTGAAGTTCTTCACAAGGAAATGGCCCCGGTAGATCGAAGAATTGGATTCGGTTGACCCGTCCGGGGTCCCGACGCCCCTTTGAAGGCGTTCGGAAGGTGGAAGGCGGGATGCTTCCGGGGGCTGCCGGGTGGCGTCGGGGGCCCGCCTCACGGCGCCTCGGAACCGGCAGAGAGGCAGCTCACGCGGCATTGACAACGCGCCGAAGGGTGCGCCGGTTCCCGCTTCGCGCTGTGATCTGGATCAAGAAGCGCGGGAGTGTAGCACAGGCCCTGTCGGACCTTGTGAAGGGGCGCACGAGGTACCCCTCCGAACCGGGTGGATACTCGATGGCATGAGCACCACGGAGCGTCCCAGGATCCTCGTAGTAGGCGGTGGGTACGTAGGCCTGTACGCAGCTCGGCGCATTCAGAAGAAGATGCGCTACGGAGAGGCGACCGTCACGGTCGTCGATCCCCGGTCGTACATGACCTACCAGCCCTTCCTCCCCGAAGCCGCCGCCGGCAGCATCTCCCCGCGGCATGTCGTCGTCCCGCTGCGACGCGTGCTTCCCAAGGCGGAGGTCCTCACCGGCCGGGTCACCACCATCGACCAGGACCGCAAGGTCGCCACCGTCGCCCCGCTGGTCGGCGACGCGTACGAGCTGCCCTTCGACTACCTGGTGATCGCGCTCGGCGCGGTCTCCCGCACCTTCCCGATCCCCGGGCTCGCCGAGCAGGGCATCGGCATGAAGGGCATCGAGGAGGCCATCGGCCTGCGCAACCACGTCCTCGAACAGCTCGACAAGGCCGACTCCACCACGGACGAGGAGATCCGGCGCAAGGCGCTCACCTTCGTCTTCGTGGGCGGTGGCTTCGCCGGCGCGGAGACCATCGGTGAGGTCGAGGACATGGCCCGCGACGCGGCCAAGTACTACAAGAACGTGTCCCGCGAGGACATGCGCTTCATCCTCGTCGACGCCGCCGACAAGATCCTCCCCGAAGTGGGTCCCAAGCTCGGCGCGTACGGCAAGGAGCACCTCGAGAGCCGCGGTGTCGAGGTCTACCTGTCCACCTCGATGGACTCCTGCGTCGACGGCCACGTGGTGCTGAAGAACGGCCTCGAGGTCGACTCCAGCACCATCGTGTGGACGGCCGGCGTCAAGCCGAACCCGGCCCTGTCCCGCTTCGGCCTGCCCCTCGGCCCGCGCGGCCACGTCGACACCGAGCCGACCCTCCAGGTCAAGGGCACCGACTACATCTGGGCCGCCGGCGACAACGCCCAGGTCCCGGACCTCGTGGGCCGCAAGGCCGGCAACGAGAACGCCTGGTGCCCGCCGAACGCCCAGCACGCGCTGCGCCAGGCCAAGGCCCTCGGCGACAACGTGGTCTCCGGCATGCGGGGCTTCCCGCAGAAGGAGTACAGCCACGCCAACAAGGGCGCGGTGGCGGGCCTCGGCCTGCACAAGGGCGTGGCGATGATCGTCATGGGCAAGATGAAGATCAAGCTCAAGGGCCGGCTCGCCTGGTACATGCACCGTGGCTACCACGGCATGGCCATGCCGACGTGGAACCGCAAGATCCGCGTCTTCGCCGACTGGACCCTCGGCATGTTCCTCAAGCGCGAGGTCGTGTCGCTCGGCGCGATCGAGACCCCGCGCGAGGAGTTCTACGAGGCCGCCAAGCCGGCGCCGGCGCCCGCGGCGGCGAAGCAGGAGAAGACCGAGGCCAAGGCCTCCTGACCCACCCCGGTCACACCTCCCCGAAGGGGCCGCCCGCCATCCGTGGTGCGGGCGGCCCCTTCGGCGTGTCCGGGGAGCGGGGCCCGCCGGGGCCCGGGACGGGACCACCCCGCGCCGCTGGGCGGCGGGCCCGGCCCGGCCCGGACCGGCCCGGGCCCGCGCGGTGGCCCTCACCGGCCCGGACCGGGTCCGCCTCCGGCAGCTGTGCACGGCCGCGTCCGCGCTCGCCTTCGAACGCCACCGCGCCGCCGCACCGGCAGACCACGGCCCACCGGCCCGCGCCTTTCGAGACCAAGGGCCCCGTCCCCTGAAGGGGACGGGGCCCGCGCCACGCGTCACGCCGTGCGCCGCGCCGTGCGCCTACTCGGCCTTGATCGCCTGCAGCATGTTCAGGCGGGCCGCCCGCCGGGCCGGCCACAGGGCCGCCAGGACGCCCACCACCCCGGCCAGCGTCAGGAAGAGCGCCATCCGGCCCCACGGCAGGACCAGTTCGTACGTCGCCATCGACGTGCCCACCAGCTCACCGGCCGCCCAGCCGAAGAACACGCCCAGACCGATCCCGAGCACCCCGCCGAACAGCGAGATCACCAGGGACTCCAGCCGGACCATCCGCTTGGTGGCCTTGCGGTCCAGGCCGATCGCCCGCAGCATGCCGATCTCCTGGGAGCGCTCGAACACCGACATCGCCAGGGTGTTGATCACGCCGAGGACCGCCACGATCACCGCCATCGCCAGCAGGCCGTAGACCATGTTCAGGATCAGCGTGAACATCTGGGCGATCTCGTTCGACAGGTCCTTCCTGTCCTGCACCTCGATGGCCGGGTTGGTGCCGAGCGCCTTCTCCAGCGCGTCCTTCACGCCGTCGGAGGCGCCGTCGGCGGTCTTCACCATGACCATCATGTCGGCCGGTTCCGACTCGTGCGGGGCGAGGGTCGCGACGTCGACCATGATGCCGCGCATCATCTCGTTGCCCTCGTAGACGCCGGCGACCGTGAGCTTCTGCTTCGCGCCGTCCTCGTAGGCGACGGTGAAGGCCGAACCGGTCTTCCAGCCGTAGGACTCGGCGGTGTCCTCGTCCACGGCGACCCGCGTGCCGCCGACCTCGAAGACGCCGTCCCGGACCGGGAACTCCGACAGCTCGCCGATCGTGCGGCCGTCCACGCCGGTCAGGAAGTCGGTCCGGCCGTCGATGCGGGAGACCGCGTTGCGCATCGGGCTGGTGGCGGTGACGCCGTCGGTCTGCTTCAGCTTCTTCTCGACGTCGGGCGACAGCGCGTTGCCGTTCGCCATGGACACCACGTAGTCCGCCTCGATCGCGGAGGCCGCCATCTTGTCGATGGACTTCTGCAGGCTGCCCGCCATCACCGTCATTCCGGTGATCAGGGTGAGGCCGATCATCAGCGCGGACGCGGTGGCGGCCGTACGGCGCGGATTGCGCACCGAGTTCTGCCGGGCCAGCTTCCCGGACACCCCGAAGACGCGCAGCACCGGAGCGGCGGCGGCGATCAGCGGACGGGACAGCAGCGGCGTCAGGATGAAGACTCCGATGATCAGCAGCACCGCGCCGATCCCCATGGGCGCCTGCCCGTCGGAACCGTTCATCGTCGTGGCCGCGAGGACCACCGCGACACCGGCGGCCGAGAACAGCGCGCCCAGGGTGTTGCGCAGCACCAGGGACTTCGTGGTCGCGGCGGCGTGCACCGAGCCCATCGCCGCCACCGGCGGGATCTTCGCCGCCCGGCGGCCTGGCAGCCACGCGGCGAGCATGGTGACCAGGATGCCGACCACGAACGCGGAGCCGATCGTGCCCGGGCTGACCACCAGGGGCCCGTCGGGCATCGGCGCGTCCAGCGTCCCCATCAGCGAGCGCAGCCCCGCGCCGATGCCGACACCGGCGACCAGCCCGGCGACGGCGGCGACCGTGCCGACCACGAAGGCCTCGATCAGCACCGACCGCGTGACCTGGCGGCGGGAGGCGCCGACCGCGCGCATCAGGGCCAGTTCCCTGGTGCGCTGGGCGACCAGCATGGTGAAGGTGTTGGCGATGATGAACGTACCGACGAACAGCGCGATGCCGGCGAACACCAGCAGTCCCTGCTTCAGGCCGCTCATCGAGGAGGCGATGATCTCCGCCTGGTCGGCGGCGAGCTTCGTGCCCGTCGTGGTCTCCACGACGTCGGAGGGCAGCGCCTTCCTCAGCTGGGCCTGCAGCGCGGCCTCGCCGACGCCCGCCTTCGCCTTGACGGCGATCTCGTGGAAGGCGCCCGCCTCGCCGAACAGCTTCTGCGCGGTCGCCGTGTCGAACAGGGTGAGACTGCCGCCGGCCGCGACGTTGCCGTCGTCGGTGGTGAAGACGCCGGCGATCACCGGCTCCAGGACGGGACCGTCGACCGACAACCGTACGGTGTCGCCGACCTCGTAGCCGGCCCGCTTCGCGGTCTCGGAGTCGATGAGGATCTCGCCCCCGCCCTTCGGCGCGCGGCCGTCGACCAGCGGATACCGGGGGTCCTCGGTGCCCCAGTAGTTGCCGCCCTGCGACTGGAAGCCGTCGCCGATCAGCTTGCCGTCCCGGTCGGCGAGCGCGGCGAAGCCGGTGACGATCCCGATGGCCCGTTCGGCGCCGGGCACCCGGGCGCTGTCGTCGACGAGGTCGCGGGTCAGTTCCCGGTACTCGCCGACCCTGTCGCCCTCGGCGTCCTTCCACTTGGGCGTGACGGCGACGTCGACGTGGTCGAAGCCCTTGGCGGACTGGTTCTGCAGTGCGTCGGAGAGGGTGTTGGTGAAGACCAGGGTCCCCGACACGAAGGCCACGCCGAGCATCACGGCGAGCACGGTCATCAGGAGCCGGGCCTTGTGCGCGAGCACATTGCGCAGGGCGGTACGGAACATGGGTGTCTTCTCGAGTCCAGACGTACGGGGTGGGGGCGGGCGGGGGCGGGCGGGCGTCAGCTGGTGCGGACCTTGGCGTCGAACTGCTTCATCCGGTCGAGCACCGAGTCGGCCGTCGGCCCGTACATCTCGTCCACGATCCGGCCGTCCGCGAGGAAGACCACCCGGTCCGCGTAGGCCGCGGCGACCGGGTCGTGGGTCACCATCACCACCGTCTGCCCCAGCTCGCGCACGGAGTTGCGCAGGAAGCCCAGCACCTCGGCGCCGGAACGGGAGTCGAGGTTTCCGGTGGGCTCGTCGCCGAAGACGATGTCGGGCCGGGAGGCCAGCGCCCGCGCCACGGCGACCCGCTGCTGCTGACCGCCGGACAGCTGCGAGGGCCGGTGGCTCAGCCGGTCGGACAGGCCGACCATCCGGATCACGGTGTCCAGCCACTGCTTGTCCGGCCTGCGGCCCGCGATGTCCATCGGAAGCGTGATGTTCTCCAGGGCGGACAGCGTCGGGAGCAGGTTGAACGCCTGGAAGATGAAGCCGATCTTGTCCCGGCGCAGCTTGGTCAGCTGCTTGTCCTTCAGCGAGCCCAGTTCCGTGTCGCCGATGCGCACGGAGCCGGAGGAGAAGGTGTCCAGGCCGGCGACGCAGTGCATCAGCGTGGACTTGCCGGAGCCCGAGGGGCCCATGATCGCGGTGAACTCGGCCTGCCGGAAGTCGACGGAGACCCGGTCCAGCGCGACCACCTGGGTCTCGCCCTGGCCGTAGATCTTCGACAGCTCCGTGGCGCGGGCGGCCACGGCGGTGGTCCGTTCGGCGGTGGGTGCGGTGGTCACGGGATGGACTCTCCTGTCGGGACGACACGTTCTCTGGGGATGTGGTCCATCGTTTCGCCGCTTTGCCGCCGTGTAGTCACCCGCTGCTCCCGTTCCGGGGGGCGACTCGGGGCGGACCGCCGGGCGCGGTGTCATACCTGGGGATGACGGCGGACCCCGAGCCGGGGGGCGGCCCGGGAACAGGTGGAGCGCCCTTGTTCGAACGGTGAAATTCCGTCATTCCGCATGCGTGACACACCGTCACACGCAACGCTGTGGGCACGTGCTGACGGCAGGTTCCGAGTGCTGATGCACCCTCAGGTATCAATAAAATAAGACAAGATCGGTCCATCCCGCCGCTGTTCCCGGGAGGGTCCCCCGATAGGCTCGGAACCTCGAAAGCGGAGCCCATGGCCTGCCCGGATGGTGGAATGCAGACACGGCGAGCTTAAACCTCGCTGCCCCTCAGCGGGCGTGCCGGTTCAAGTCCGGCTCCGGGCACCACTACGCACGTCGCCGCCGCTCGGCGACGACCGGCCGGTGCCGCATCCTCCCCGCCTCGGCGTCGTCGGCGCGTCCACGTCTTAGCGTGTGCACATGGCGCGCATAACGGCCCCAATCGCCGGATCCCGCGGAGCCCGGACCCCGGAGCGCCCGGAAAACCGTCGACAGCGTGCGGACGCGGCCGGGCCCTCGCCCGCGTCCGTCCGGCGAAGAGGTGTTCACCACGCGGACAGCCGGCGAAGGGAACGACCGATGCGTACGACCGTCGGCATCATCGGTGCCGGGCCGGCCGGGTTGCTGCTGGCCCGGCTGCTGCGCAACGCCGGGATCGACGCGGTCGTCCTCGAAGTGCGCGACCGCGCCCACGTCGAGCGGCGGCAGCGGGCCGGCATCCTCGAGCAGGGGACCGTGGACGCGCTCCGGGCGGCCGGGGCGGGGGCCAGGATGGACCGTGAGGGGCTGCGGCACGACGGGATCGAGCTGCGCTTCGACCGGCGACGGCACCGCGTCGACTTCCCGGCCCTCACCGGCGGCCGGTCCGTGACGGTCTACCCCCAGACCGAGATCTGCAAGGACCTCATCGCCCTCCACCTCGAAGGGGGCGGCCCGCTGCTCTTCGGGGCCGAGGCGCTGGCCGTCGAGGGCGCGGACACCGGCCGTCCGCGCGTCCGCTTCCGCCACGAGGGCCGCGAGGACGTCCTGGAGTGCGCCTACGTGGCCGGCTGCGACGGTTTCCGGGGGGTGTCCCGGGGAGCCGTTCCCGCCGGGATCGGGCGGGTGTTCGAGCAGAGGTACCCCTTCGGCTGGCTCGGCATCCTCGCCGAGGTGCCGCCCTCCCATGACGAGCTGGTCTACGCCCGCCACGACCGCGGCTTCGCCCTGCTGTCCATGCGCTCCCCGGCCGTCTCCCGCCTCTACCTCCAGGTGCCCGAGGGGACCGACGCGCGGGAGTGGAGCGAGGAGCGGATCTGGCGGGAGCTGGAGCGCCGCTTCGAGACCGCCGACGGCTGGACGCTGCGGCGCGGCCCCGTCACCCAGAAGTCGGTCACCTCCGTGCGCTCCTACGTCCACGAGCCCATGCGCCACGGCCGGCTCTTCCTCGCCGGGGACGCCGCCCACGTCGTGCCGCCCACCGGGGCCAAAGGGCTCAACCTCGCCGTCGGGGACGCCGTGACCCTCGCGCGGGCGCTGGCGCACGAGCGGGAGACGGGCTCCGCCGCCCTCCTCGACGCCTACTCCGCGACCTGTCTGCGCCGGGTCTGGCAGGCCGAACGGTTCTCCTGCGACATGACCACCCTGCTGCACCGCGCCCCGGACGCCACCGCCTTCGAGGACCGGCTCCAGCTCGCCCGGCTGGAGCGCGTCACCTCCTCCCGCGCCGCCGGGACCGACCTCGCCGAGGCCTACACCGGCTTCCCCCTGGAGTGAGCCGGGGATCCCGCGGGTCCCGGGAAGGGTTCCCGGGAAAGGTTCCGGGTGTGTACCGGGCGGGTACCGGGTGGGTCAGGGTTGCGGTCCCGGCGATGAGGGGAATCACGAAGCCGCGTAGCGTGTTGCGCAGCACAACGAGGGAAAGATCCTCCCCAAGCACTAGGGTCAATCCTTTGCCTACCTATTACTCTTGAGCCAAGGCCACGCTGTGTGGCCATGGAGGAGTGAAATGAGGAGCAGAAACCCGGTCTTCTCGCGACGGGGGTTCAGCCGCGACAACGGCTACGCGGGCTTCAACACCGCGCCGCAGGCCGGGGGTCCCGCTGTCGCCACGCAGGCCAACCCGTACGCGCAGCCGACGGGCAACCCGTACGCGCAGAACCCGTACGCCCAGAACCCCTACGCCCAGCAGGACCTGCAGCACGGCGCACCGCCGCAGGCGCCGGCCGTCCCCGGCCGGATGACGATCGACGACGTCATCGTGCGCACGGCGAGCACGCTCGGTGTGCTCATCCTCACCGCGGCGCTCTCCTGGGCCCTGCTGCCGGTCGACGACGCCAACATCAACCGGGCCTACGGCATCGGCATCGGTGCCGCGCTGGTCGGCATGGTCCTGGCGCTCGTGCAGTCCTTCAAGCGCAAGGCCTCGCCGGCGCTGATCCTGACGTACGCCGCGTTCGAGGGCGTCTTCCTCGGCGTCATCTCCAGCATCGTCGACAACCGCATCGCCGACGGCGCGGCCATGCAGGCCGTGCTCGGCACCATGGCGGTCTTCGCCGGTGTGCTGGTGGCGTACAAGGCGGGCTGGATCCGCGTCAACCGCCGCTTCTACGGCTTCGTGATGGCGGCGGCGCTCGGCTTCATCCTGCTGATGGCCGTGAACCTGCTGTTCGCGGTGTTCGGCGGCGGTGACGGGCTCGGCTTCCGCAGCGGCCCGCTCGGCATCGTCTTCGGTGTCGTCGGCATCATCCTCGGTGCCTGCTTCCTCGCCCTGGACTTCAAGCAGGTCGAGGACGGCCTCGCCTACGGTGCCCCGCGCGAGGAGGCCTGGCTCGCCGCCTTCGGCCTGACGCTGACGCTGGTGTGGATCTACATGGAGTTCCTGCGGATCATCTCGATCCTCAACAGCAGCGACTAGCGGACCGGGCAGCACCAGCGGTACCGACGAGGGCTCCGGGGTTCGCCCCGGGGCCCTCCGTCGTGAGCGGGCGCGCCGGCTAGAGCAGCTTGCGCGCGGCCCGCCTCAGGTCGTACTCGTGGACGATCGCCTTGGCATGGCCGTACGCCAGGTCGTACTCGTGGCGGAGCCAGCTGACCTTCTCCTCGAAGCGGAAGAGCGCCGGGCCGTCCTCGACGGTGCGCAGCCAGTCGGAGATCTCACGACCGGTGCAGTGGGGGATGCGGGCGAGCATGTTGCGATGGGTCTCTGCGGAGAAGACGTGGGACATCGGCGCCTCCGGACGCATGGGATGTAAGCCGGTCCTTCAGGTCACCGTGCCCGAGCGTTCGTCCGTTGGCAACAGTGCTGCCGCCCCGCGTACGCTCGCCGCGTGGTTGATACGACGCCCCTCACCCGTGCCGTGGATCATTTCGCCGACCGCCTGCGGGCCGCGCCGCAGAGCCGGCTGCAACGGGGCGGGGCGGCCGAGGCGCTCGCCCTGGCCAGGGAGCTGGCGCGGCGCACCCAGCTCGTCGAGGAGCCGGGCGCCGAACCCCGGGAGATGCCGGACGCCGGCATGTTCGCCGCCGCCGACCAGATCACCGTCGCCGGGCACGACCTGGCCCTCGTACTGAAGTCCGACGACGAGGTGGTGGAAGCGGTACGGCTGGTGGAGGAGGCGCGTGGACGCGCCGGAGTGTAGACCCGCCCGGGCCGGGCCGGTGGCCGGTGTCGCGCCGGGGTCCGCCCCGCCGCGACGCCCGGCACGCGCTCCCGCCGCACCGGACGCCGCTCCTCCAAGGGCGAACCCCGGCCGGGGCGGCCCTAGAGGGACGCGATGACGCGGTCCGCCAGGATGTAGACGTTCTCCTCGCCGCAGGCGAAGGTCAGGGTGTACGCCCCCGAGATGCCGGAGCCGCCCAGCAGGAACGGGGTCTCGCCCGCGCGCAGCGCGGCGGACAGGCACTCCGCGGTCTCGCGGTGGCCCGGCGTCATGCACAGCGTCGTACCGTCGGCGAAGACGTAGACGTCCAGGGTGCCCAGCGGGCCCGGCCGGACGTCGGTCAGCTCGGTACGGGAGGCGGCCAGCTCCTCCAGGGTGGCCACGGTGCGCTCGTGGTCGTTGCCGACCGGCGAGGCGCCGGGCACGAAGTCCGGGTGCGAGGGGTGCCGGCGGCGGGCCGCGGCCAGCTCCGGGGATTCCTTGGGGGTACCGCCCTGGACGAAGTCCCTGGGGAAGAGCTCCTCGGCGTCGGCGCCCGGCTCGGTCACCGGCTCCAGGCCCACGAAATCGGCCCCCCGGGGCAGGAACAGCTCGCTGTCGGCCAGACCCAGCAGGGAGGGCGCGTCGGAGGCGTCACGGACCTCCTGGGCGGCCCAGAAGGCCCGCGCCTCGGCGAGCTCGCGCTCCCGCTCCTCGGCGAGCGCGTCCGCCACGGCGGCACGTATCTCGTCGGTGCCGGCCGTGCGGGCCGCGGGGACGCGCCCGGCGGCGCGGCTCCCGGCCAGCTCGGTGTGCAGGGCCGCGACCTGTCGGCGCAGCACCATGACGCTGCGCAGGACGGCGACGCCCACGGCGCCGGTGGCGGCCGTGGTGATCAGCAGGGCGATCGGCATGGCGCTCACTGACGTACTCCCGGTTCAAAGTCGACCCTCGACTTCCTACATCAGCTTGAAGGGCGGACTAACCATCTGTCAGTGCGTAACATCACGAAACGGACGGGAGTTTCGTCGCGGGGGCGCCAGGGGCGCGAGGCTGACCTGCGGGGATCCCCGCGGTGCGAGGGATAGGTCACATCCTGGGGGAGATTGGATCACGAAACGGCCCGGGACCCCCGGATCCTCGGAGTCCCGGGCCAATGCCTCACGGAGGGTTCCGTGACGGCTACGGCGGGGTGGTCAGGACAGGCGCTCGAGGACCATCGCCATGCCCTGGCCGCCGCCGACGCACATCGTCTCCAGACCGAACTGCTTGTCGTGGAACCGAAGTGAGTTGATGAGCGTGGTGGTGATGCGCGCGCCCGTCATGCCGAAGGGGTGCCCGACGGCGATGGCGCCACCGTTGACGTTCAGCTTCTCCAGCGGGATGCCGAGCTCGCGGTAGGAGGGGATCACCTGGGCGGCGAACGCCTCGTTGATCTCGACCAGGTCGATGTCGTCGATGGTCAGGCCGGCGCGGCGCAGGGCCTGCCGCGACGCCTCGACCGGGCCGAGGCCCATGATCTCCGGGGAGAGGCCGGAGACGCCGGTGGACACGATCCGGGCGAGCGGGGTGAGGCCCAGCTCGCGGGCCTTGGTGTCGCTCATGACGACGAGCGCGGCGGCGCCGTCGTTGAGCGGGCAGCAGTTGCCGGCGGTGACGAGCCCGTCGGGGCGGAACACCGGCTTCAGACCGGCGACGCCCTCCATGGTGACGCCCGGGCGGGGACCGTCGTCCTTGCCGATCACCGTGCCGTCGGGGAGCGTCACCGGGGTGATCTCGCGCTCCCAGAAGCCGTTCCCGATGGCCTCCTCGGCGAGGTTCTGCGAGCGGACGCCGAACTCGTCCATGTCCTGCCGGGTGACCCCCTTGGCGCGGGCCAGGTTCTCGGCGGTCTGGCCCATCGCGATGTACGGGTCGGGCAGCAGGCCGTCCTCGCGGGGGTCGTGCCAGGTCGCGCCCTCCGACTCGGCGACGGCGGCGGTGCGCGCCTCGGCCTCGGCGAACAGCGGGTTGCGCGTGTCCGGCAGGCTGTCGGAGTTGCCCTTGGCGAAGCGGGAGACCGTCTCGACGCCGGCCGAGATGAAGACGTCGCCCTCACCGGCCTTGATGGCGTGCAGGGCCATGCGGGAGGTCTGCAGCGAGGAGGAGCAGTAGCGGGTGACGGTGCAGCCGGGGAGGTGGTCCATCCCCAGCTGCACGGCGACCACGCGGCCGAGGTTGTTGCCCTGCTCGCCGCCGGGCAGACCACAGCCGAGCATCAGGTCGTCGATGTCCCTCGGGTCCAGCTCGGGGACCTTGGCGAGGGCGGCCTGGATGATCGTGGCGGTCAGGTCGTCGGGACGCAGGTCCTTCAGGGAGCCCTTGAAGGCGCGGCCGATGGGGGAGCGGGCGGCAGAGACGATCACGGCTTCGGGCATCACGGCTCCAGGGGGAGGGGCGGCGCGTAGCGCCTCGTCGAGGGGTGGTGGTCGGGCGAGGGAGGGCATACCGGATGGCTGGTGCGGGCTGCTTGGGAAGTTACCCGTACGTATGCGTCCGGTCACGGGTGACGCGGTGTGACATGGGACGCAACTGGCCAAGCGCTTGCTTGGCCATCGGCGCCTACTGGAGCGGCACCACCGGCTCCGCCTCCGGGACCCGCCGCCGCTTCCTGCGCTTCAGCAGGGCCCACGGCCCGCGCGGCCCCGACGGCATCGCCGCGGCGACCTCCGTGCCCGCCTCCGCCGCCGCCTCCGCCGCCGCCCGGGCGACCGGCAGGAAGCCCTCGCGGCGGGCGGCGTCCGGGCGCTCCTCCTCCGCCGGCCACAGCCCCAGCGCCGCGCAGAGCGTCGGGAGGACGGCCATCGCGGCCGTCGCGTACCCCTCCACGGAGGGGTGGTAGCTGTCGGGTCCGAACAGCTCCCGGGGGTTGGCGGCGAACTCGGGGCCCAGCAGGTCCCCCAGCGACACCGTGCGCCCGCCCTGCTCCACCGTGCCGATCGTCTGGGCCGCCGCCAACTGGCGGGAGGCGCGGCGGGCCAGCCAGCGCAGGGGCTGACCCACCGGCTCGAGCGTGCCGAGGTCGGGACAGGTGCCGACGACCACCTCCGCACCGGCCGTCCGCAGCCGGCGCACCGCCGAGGACAGGTGGCGCACCGAGCGGGTGGGCGGCATGCGGTGGGTGACGTCGTTGGCGCCGACCATGATCACGCAGATGTCGGGCACCCGGGAGGGGTCCGCGAGCGCCAGCGTCACCTGGCGGTCCAGATCGTCCGAGCGGGCCCCCGGCGCCGCGACCGTGCTCAGCGCCACCGGACGCTCCGCGAGCGCCGCGAGGCCCGACGCCAGCAGCGCGCCCGGGGTCTGCCCGGCCCGGTGCACGCCCTGGCCGACGGCCGTGGAGTCGCCCAGCATGGTCAGCCGCAGGGCCGGTTCGCCGGCCACCGTGTAGGCCGCGCCGTACAGCCCGTCCGCGCTCGGCACGTGAGGTGCCGTGCCGTTGCCCACGCGGCGCCGCGCCAGCCGGGCCTCGGCCAGCAGCAGACCCACGGTGGCCGCGCCGGCCAGGCCGATCCCGCCGCCGCCGTACGCCGCGCCGGCCGCGATCCGCCGGGCCACCCTCGCCGTCGACATGTTCGTCATGCCCCGCCGCCACCTCCTCGAGCCGTACACCCAGTGCTTGCCCCGTACGGACCGTGCTCCAATCCCGACGGCGAGTGAACGACCCGCCCGGGACGGGGACCCGAAAGGGCCTAGGCTGGCCTGACCACAAGGACCACCTCATTTGCAAGCATCCGGAGACAACGGTGCAATTCCACGACTCGATGATCAGCCTCGTCGGCAACACCCCGCTGGTGAAGCTCAACAGCGTGACCAAGGGCATCAGGGCGACGGTCCTGGCCAAGGTGGAGTACTTCAACCCGGGCGGCTCCGTGAAGGACCGCATCGCCCTGCGCATGATCGAGGCGGCGGAGCAGAGCGGGGAGCTGCGGCCGGGCGGCACCATCGTCGAGCCGACCAGCGGGAACACCGGGGTCGGTCTTGCCATCGTGGCCCAGCAGAAGGGCTACAAGTGCATCTTCGTGTGCCCGGACAAGGTCTCCACGGACAAGATCAACGTGCTGCGGGCCTACGGGGCCGAGGTCGTCGTCTGCCCGACCGCCGTGGCGCCCGAGCACCCCGACTCCTACTACAACGTCTCCGACCGGCTGGTGCGTGAGACGCCGGGGGCCTGGAAGCCGGACCAGTACTCCAACCCCCACAACCCCCTTTCGCACTACCACTCCACCGGCCCCGAGCTGTGGGAGCAGACCGAGGGGCGGATCACCCACTTCGTGACGGGTGTCGGCACCGGCGGCACCATCTCCGGGACCGGGCGCTACCTGAAGGAGGCCAGCGACGGCCGCGTCCAGGTCGTCGGCGCCGACCCCGAGGGGTCCGTGTACTCCGGCGGCTCCGGGCGGCCGTACCTGGTGGAGGGCGTCGGCGAGGACTTCTGGCCGACCGCGTACGACCGGAGCGTCGCGGACGAGATCGTCGCCGTCTCCGACAAGGACTCCTTCCAGATGACCCGGCGCCTGGCCAAGGAGGAGGGCCTGCTGGTCGGCGGTTCCTGCGGCATGGCGGTCGTGGCGGCGCTGCGGGTGGCCGAGCGGCTCGGCGAGGACGACGTCGTGGTGGTGCTGCTGCCGGACAGCGGACGCGGCTACCTCAGCAAGATCTTCAACGACGAGTGGATGGCCGACTACGGCTTCCTGGAGGACGCGGGTCCGAGCGCCCGCGTCGGCGACGTCATCGAGGACAAGGCGGGCGGCTCCATGCCCTCCCTGGTCCACATGCACCCCGACGAGACGGTCGGCCAGGCCATCGAGGTGCTGCGCGAGTACGGCGTCTCGCAGATGCCGGTCGTCAAGCCGGGCGCCGGTCACCCGGACGTGATGGCCGCCGAGGTCGTCGGCTCCGTGGTGGAACGGGAGCTGCTGGACGCGCTGTTCAGCAAGAGCGCCTCGCTCGACGACCCGCTGGAGAAGCACATGTCCGCGCCGCTGCCGCAGGTCGGCTCCGGCGAGCCCGTGGCCGACCTGATGGCCGTCCTGGGCAGGGCGGACGCGGCGATCGTCCTCGTCGAGGGCAAGCCGACCGGTGTGGTCAGCCGGCAGGACCTGCTGTCCTTCCTGGCCCGCACGGGGAAGTGACGGGGCGTCCGGGGAACCACCGGTGAACCGGACGTGAACGGCCGCCCGCCGTCCGTCCGGCGGGGCGTCCCCGGCGCGTTCGTGATCTTCGAGGACTTCGCGGAAGTGGTACGAGGGCGTCACGTCCGCGCAGCACGCGCTTAACACGGCTCCGGCACATTGGTGGATGTCGGCAGGGCGATGGGGGAGGCTCCCCGCCCCGGCCGGCGCCCGAACGGCGTCGAAGGACCTCCGGAGCGGCTCCCGGACCTCCATGGACGCCCAGGACGCGCAGCCGGTCCCGACCGGCGCGCGTCCCCCGCGGGGACCGCCGTCGTCCCGCCCCCCGGTCACGGGGGTGCGGCGGTCCCCGCGCAGCCCTTCCTCCCCGGCGCGGGCCGGTCAGGTCTCCCGGTCCTTCCTCGCGGCGCGGGCCGGTCAGTCCTCCCAGCCGCCGTCCCGGGACGGCCGGCGGCCGAACAGGCCCGGGTGGGAGCGGAGGGCCTGGACGACGTTGACGCCGACGATGCCGGCCCAGGCGACCAGCAGGCCGGGCAGGTGGGCCACGCCGCCGCCGATGGCGGACAGCGGCACCGCCAGCACCAGCGAGACGATCCCGAAGCCGAAGCGTTCGCCCCAGCTGTCCGTGACCCCCGGCGACCGCGCGTCCCGGGCCGCCGTCATCTGCTGCTCGGCGAGCTGCCGGCGCACCCGGCGCTCCACCGCGCCGTCGATCCGCTGGTCGACCTTCTCCAGGAACGAGTCGACCAGCGCGGACTCGTACTCCTCGCCCAGTTCCCTGCGTGCCTGCAGGGAGGCGCTGAGTTCCTTCTTCAGCTCGGTGTCCCGCGCGTCCATTCCGGTCATGCGATCCACGGTAGGCAGCCGGGAGGCCGACGGCATTGGGGGTAACCCCCCTTTCGCGTCTCGGGTTCGCCGGTCCCCGGGACTACGGGGCCACTCGTGCGACCCCTCCGGTCTCGAGGGCCGCCCAGAGCGCGCCGTCGGGACCCACGGTGATGCCGTGCGGCTCGGACGACGGTGTGGGCAGCCCGTACTCGGTGATCCCGCCGTTCGCGGTGATGCGGCCGATGCGGCCCGCTCCCCATTCGGTGAACCAGCAGTCCCCGGTGGCGGCCGCGGCGATGGCGTGCGGCCTGGCCGTGCGGTCGGGGAGCGGGAACTCCGTGATCGCGCCGTCGACCGTGATCCTTCCGATCCGGCCCGCCGCGATCTCGACGAACCACAGGTCCGTTCCGTCACTGGTGATGCCCACGGGCGCGGCGCCCGGGGTGGGCAGGGGATGCACGGTGGTGGTGCCGCCGGTGGTGACGCGGCCGATCGCGTTGGCCTGGTTGAGGGTGAACCACAGGGCTCCGTCGGGGCCCGCGGTGATGGCCGAGGGGAAGCCGCCCGTGACGGGCAGCGCGAACTCGGTGATCGCTCCCCCGGTGGTGATGCGGCCGACGCGGTCGGTGTTCATCTGCGTGAACCACAGCGCGCCGTCCGGGCCGGAGGTGATGCCGTAGGGGCCGCTGCCGGGCGTCGGCAGGCGGAAGGTGCGCAGGTCGCCGCCGGTGGTGACGCGGCCGATCGCGTTGGCCTGGTTGAGGGTGAACCACAGGGCTCCGTCCGGCCCGGGGGTGATGACCATGGGGCGGCACCCGGGGGAGTCCAGGGCGTACTCCTCGAGGCCGCCGTCGAGCGCGAGGCGCGCGACGCGGCCGCTGTGCACGAGGGTGAGCCACAGGGCTCCGTCGGGGCCGGCCGTGATGCCGTACGGGCCGGCCTCCCCGTCCGCCACGCGGATCTCGGTGACGGCCGGGGTGTGGGGGTGGGACACGGCAACTCCTTGCGTGGGCGGGGACCGGCCTGCCGGGCTACTTCCCGCAGACCTTCTCGTCGGTGCGGGACCGTCCGGCGTCGGCCTTCCTCGGCGGGATGACGGGAACGCCGGCCCTGACGAAGTCCGGCCCGAGCGTGAGCGTCATCGGCCCGGCCGCGGCGGCGTCCCGCGTGCCGGGCGCGAGTGCCGGGGCGGGCAGGCCCATCAGGCCGGCGAGCGCGCGGGCCTGGTCGGCCCGGTCCGGCGCGTACTCCAGCCGCGTCCTGCCGGCCCGGGCCGGGGCGTTGCCCCTGTTGGTGGACTCGAGGACGCCCTCGCCGGTCCGCAGCCAGGCCGGCGTCTTGACCGCGTTGAAGCCGAACATCATGAAGTGGTCGATCTCGAGGTCCGTCATGCTCTCGACGGTGCGCATGGGGCAGCCGGGGGCGCGGCCGTCGACACCGAAGGACTCGTTGAACCCGGTGGTGCCCGCCGAGCCGGGAACGACCCCGCTCGAACCGCCGGACCGCCTGGTCTCGCAGTCCGGTGTCTCGGTCCTGAGGTCCCTGGGGATGCTCAGCACGGTCGCGTCGGTGCGGTCCTCCGAGACGTGGAGGAGGAGCGTGGTGTCGGCGTGACCGGTGACGTTGTCCCGGTCGCCGTACTTCTCGTTGCCCTTGCCGGTGCGGACGTCGTTGCCGATGATCAGGAGGTTGACCGGCCCGTCCGTCAGGACGGTGTCGCTGCCCACGTCACCGATGTCGACGGTGCTGATGTTGCCGTGGAGGCGCTCGTACCAGTAGTACGCGAAGGCCGAGCCGCCGACGAGCACCAGCGAGAGGGCGCCCCCCGTCCACATCAGCACCTTCCTCCTGCCGTTCTTCTTCCGCGGCTCGTGCTTGCGGTGGCCGGGACCGGGCGGGTCCTCCGGGGCCGGTGCGGCGCGGCGGCCCCGCCGGGCGGGGACGCGGCCGGCGGAGGCGGGGCGGGGGGCGCTGCGGGGGCGGGGACCTGCGGCCGCTCGGCGGAGGAGCCGTCCGGGCGCGGTACGTACGCGCCGGTCTCCGGGTCGAGTGCCCACTGGTCGGCAGGATCGTTTCCGTCCGCCTGTCCACGGCTTCGCGCGTCCACGCTCGTACCAGTCCTCCGTCGGGTGACACCTGGGTCGCCTGCGCAGCGAGGCGCGTGATTGTTCGAGACGTTACGCTAACCGGCCCCTTCGGCCCGTGGTGACGTCGTGACGGAATCGTCGAGTTCCGGAACCGGTCCGAAACCCGGCAGAGGGTGTGATCCCTGCCCGTCGGGTGAGGGCCGCCGCTGAAGATGAGAGTTGACAAGGCGTCTGGCCTGCGCGCTGTCACTTTCACGGACATCGAAGTAGTGCAGGTTCGGGACACTGGAAATGAGAGTGGGGCTGACCACCACCATTGGCCCGTTACGCGCCGCCCTCTCGTCCGTGTCTGTGGCCCGGAGTCAGGCGGCCCACCACAGGCACCGGCCCCCGTGTGAGCGGCCGCCTCCGCATGGGCCTGGCGGTCGGGCGCGCGGGCCCGTGGTGAGCAGCGTGGTGGCGCCCCTGTGTGCCTTGGGGGCCCGTCCACGCCTCCCACGGGACTTCCGGTGTCCGTTATCGATCCTGGCGTGGCCCCGCCGTTTACCTGCTCCTCTGCGACTTGGCTGTGGCCCCGCGAGAGCGGGTTCGCGCCGCGGGTGACTGCTTCCTGTTCCCGTAGGCAGCGGTTCAACGATCAATGAGCGGAGCTGTGGGCCGTCGTGGCCCTCACCGTGGTGATCTCGGTGGTGCTGCACGGCGTCATGGCGGCCCGGCCATCGGCTACCTGGACCGGCGACGCGCCAGGGCGGAGCTCGGCGGCCGGTCGTAGGCGGCTGTTCGTGGGCCGCCAGTCTTGGCGGCAGACGTACGGGCCCGTATCCACCAAGGCGCGAGGTGGGTACGGGCCCGTACAGGAGCCGGGCCGCCGGGGGGCGGTCAGACGGTGGTCTTCACCGACTCCTGGTCTGCGTCGCCGTCGCTGATCTCGCCGGCCTTGCGGGCGCGGACGAATTCCAGGAAGGAGGCGAGTTCGCGCTTGACGACCGGGGCGAGCAGGTACAGGCCGATGATGTTGAAGACCGACAGCAGGAAGAGCGCGGAGTCGGCGAGGCTGATCAGCGAGTCGAGGGACATCAGGGCGCCCAGGACCACGAACAGGCTCCAGACGACCTTGAAGACGGTCTCGCTGGCCTTGCTCTTGCCGAACAGGTACGACCAGGCCTTGAGACCGTAGTAGCCCCAGGTCAGGATCGTGGAGAAGGCGAAGAGCAGCACCGCGACGGTGAGCACGGCCGGGAACCAGGGCAGGACGGTCGCGAAGGCGTCGGAGGTGATGGTGACGCCGCCGATGCTCTCGCCGGCGCGGGCCTCGCCCCAGCTGGCCGGGTTGGCGATGACGATGGTCAGCGCGGTCATGGTGCAGATGACGACCGTGTCGATGAACGGCTCCAGCAGGGCGACCAGACCCTCGCTCGCGGGGTGGTTGGTCTTGACCGCGGAGTGGGCGATCGGGGCGGAGCCGAGACCGGCCTCGTTGGAGAACGCGGCGCGCTGGAAACCGATGATCAGGGCACCGAGCACACCACCGGCGACGCCGTCGGCCTCGAAGGCGCCCTGCAGGATGGTCTGGAAGGCGTCCGGCACGGCGGTGACGTTGCCCAGGATGACGACCAGGCAGGCCACGATGTAGATGCCGGCCATCGCGGGCACCAGCCGGCTGGTGACCGAGGCGATGGAGCGGATGCCGCCGAGCAGCACGAGACCGACCAGCGCGGCGACGACCAGGCCGAAGAGGACGGCACCGGCGGAGGAGGCGAGGAAGCCGTCCTCGCCGCCGAAGGTCGAGGAGACCTGCGCGTAGCTCTGGTTGGTCTGGAACAGGTTGCCGCCGAACAGGCCGAAGAAGAGGACCATGATCGAGGCGAGGACTGCGAGCACCTTGCCGAGCTTGGCGCCGCCGCTGCCGAAGCGCTCCTTGAGGCCCTTGGGCAGGTAGTGCATCGGGCCGCCGGAGACGGTGCCGTCGGCGTGCACCTCGCGGTACTTCACGCCGAGGGTGACCTCGACGAACTTGGTGGCCATGCCGAGCAGGCCGCACAGGATCATCCAGAACGTGGCGCCGGGACCGCCGATGGAGACGGCCACGGCCACACCCGCGATGTTGCCGAGGCCGACCGTGCCGGAAACTGCGGCGGTCAGGGCCTGGAAGTGGTTGACCTCACCCGCCGACCCCTTCTCGTCGTACTTCCCGCGCACCACGTCGACCGCGAGTCTGAACTTGCGGACCTGCACGAACCCGAACCAGCCGGTGAACACCAGACCGGCGACGACGAGCCAGGCGACGATGAGGGGGAGTTCGGTTCCGCCTACGGGAACCGCGTAGAAGACGACTTCCCCGAGCCACTTGGCTATCGGTTCGAAGAAATCGCTGACGGCTTCGTCGACGTTCTGGGTGACGGAGTCGAGTGACACAGTGGCTACCTCGATGGTGCGAGCCCGGGGCACGGGGGTGGTGCCGCCGGTTGATGTGCGGTCTCTGAACGAACGCCGTTGTCCGATCGGCGACGCTGGCCGGGCGCTCCGCGGATGCGGATTGTGATCACCGCGGTCGTGCTGCCGGTGCATGCCGAGCGCTCCGCGCTGTGGGGTTGAGCGTTCCACCTGCGGAGTTGCGCAGTTCTACCACACCCTTTGCCAAGTGCTTAGTGACTCAGGTCATATAACTTGCAGTTAGGATCGAAAGTGCCAGCGAACGGTACTGGACCGTTATACGGAGCCCGAGTTCCGTTCATCGGACATCTATCGAGGAGGCGGCCAGGCTCGCGGGCGCGGTGGCGGCGTAAGACCTCCGTCGTCCGCGTCGGGGTACACACCGCCTGCCTGCCGCGTTTAAATGGAGACAGGAAGCACTCACGGATCGGGGCGGGCATGGGGCGTGGACGGAAGACGCGGGGCAGGCCGTGGGTCATCGGAGTGCTGGTGGTAGCGCTCGCCGGTGTCGGCTTGGGGTCGTACTGGTTCCAGCCGTGGAAGCTGTGGCAGGACGAAACCGTGCAGGAGGCCCTGCCCAGTGCCGTAGCCCCTGCGGCCCCTCCGGCCGGAGCGCCGTCCGCGTCGACTTCCCCGGCACCCCGCCCCCGGACGCTGGCCGGCGGCGAACTGATCAGCCATGAGCACGCCACCTCGGGCAGGGTGAAGCTCGTACGGCTCGCCGACGGATCCCATGTCGTACGGCTGGAGGACCTCGACACCAGCAACGGCCCGGATCTGCGCGTGTGGCTGACCGACGCGCCGGTGAAGGAAGGGCGTGCCGGCTGGCACGTCTTCGACGACGGCGCGTACGTGAGCCTCGGCAAGCTCAAGGGCAACAAGGGCAGTCAGAACTACACCGTGCCCGCCGACGTCGACCCGTCCCGGTACACCAGCGTGAGCATCTGGTGCGACCGCTTCGACGTGTCCTTCGGCGCCGCCGAACTCGCGCGCGCCTGACCTCGTCCGCAGTGCGCGTCACAGTTCCTCGGCGGGCCGGTCCGGCAATCGTCTCGACGAGGAACAAGAAGATCATGAGAAAGCCGATGGCCGACCTCGCCGAAACCGCCCTCCGGCTGGGGCGCCCACCAACCGACCACGCTGCGGCCCGCCCCTTGGCCGTCCCCACCGGAACTGTCATCGTCGCTGACGTGTGGATCAGCGGCGATCTCGGGTTCGTCCTGCTCCTGCACCGCAGGGACGACGGTCTCATCGCCGAGGAGCTGTACTGCTCCGTGCGGCGCCCCGGCAGTGTCTGGGAGCGCCCGGGCCACCTCAGTGGGGGCGTGGTCGGCACGGAGTTGGGCACTTCGGCCATGGTCGAGGACGCACTCGCCGGGGCTTCCATGTCCGTCGTCGCGGAATCCGAGTCCCTTGTCCACACCGGGCGTGGCTCAGACGGCGACGAAGGGGAACTCGTACGTACTTGGCAGCTACTGGTGAGCGGTGACGCGGACCTCATCGAAATCGAGCGCTTCACACCAGCTGCCCCTGAGACACCGGCCATCTCCGGACGAGACCTGACAGGGCCCTTGCTGCTCCTCGCTCTGTTGCCCGGTGAACGAGCGCGTGTTTCCGCTCTGCGCAGAGAGAACTCATCGTTCACGCAGTTCGGCAACGTGCTGGACCTGCGCAACCTGGAGCAGTGACCAGGGCCGACTCCGCCACCACGATCCGCCCGAGAGACGGGCTCTGGCGCAGAAGTCCGCCAAGCGGCATGCGAACGGCAGCCGAAGAAGCGAGGCCGATCGGGCAACTCTCTCACCAGGGCGCGGTCACTCCAGCGGCGGAAGAACGAGCAGGCCGCGCAGCCACCGCGTACGCGGCGGCCGTGCCGAGGGCGAAGGTGCGTCGCGGCACGGCCGTCCCGACCACCAACGGTCACGACTGTGGGGCGTTGCCCATCTCCGCGGTGAAGACCGTGGGGTCGCTGTCGAAGCCGCGGACCATCTCGTGAAACTCCCAGGCTCCGGAAGTGTCCCGGGTGAACTCCGCGACCGTCGCCGCGGTGGATCCCGAGACCTGGGTGAAGTCGTCCTTGAGGAGCTCCCTGTACCCCTCGACGACCAGTACGCCGGCGTTCGAAATGTCACCGAAGGTCCGGGGGCCGTTGTTCTGGTGGATCGCCACGCCCACGACCACCCGTGCGAAGGAGGAAGCGAGGCGATCGAGTTCCAGGGTCATGACCTCGACGTAGCCGAAACCCTGACCGGTCTGGCTGTGCCGGCCCATGTTGATGGTGCCGTCCGGTGAGCGGCTGTCGAAGTGGACGACGTACACGGGCCGGCCGTAGGGGGCATCCGCCGAGTAGGTCGTGGCGATGATGTCGAGATGGTGAGATGGCTGGTTCCAGGGACTCGGGTCCCACTTGAGCCGTACCTCGGCCTTGCTCACGCTCTGAGTGTCGCTGTTCACCGGCTTGCCGCCTCTCCCGAGTCACGTCACCACGGGATGGCCCCGCGTACTCAAGTATGGCTGTCGGCGGATGTGTTGAACCCGGTCTCCAGGGAGACGACGCGCCAGGCGCCGGCCCCGACCGACTTGGCGCGCCCAGGATCTGGCGGCCCACCAAAACTCCGGCGAAGTGGCCCGCACCTGACCTCGCCCGCAGGGCGCGTCAGAGTTCCTGGGCGGGCCAGTCCAGCAGCCGTGCTCCGATCACCGCGGTCTGCAGCATGTACCGGTGGGCCGGATCGGCCGGGTTGGCGCCGGTGAGCTTGTGGATGCGTTCCAGTCGGTAGGTCAGGGCCCGCACGCTGAGGGTGAGGCGGCGGGCTGCCTCGGCGGCCACGCAGCCGGAGTCGAAGTAGGCGGTGAGGGTGTCCAGGAGGGGCTGGGCGCCGCCGCGGGCCGTGGTGAGTGGGCCGAGGGTATTGATGACGAGTTCGGCCATGGCCTGACGGTCACGGGTGAGGACGGGGTAGACGAGCAGGTCGGCCGCCCGCAGCACCGGATCTTCCAGTTCGAGGCGCTCGGCGAGCTCCAGGGCGTTGAGTGCCTCCTCGTAGGAGTGGACGACCCCGCCGGGACCGGGCTGGGGGCGGCCGATGGCGACCCGGCCGCCGTCGGTGGCGGCATGGGCCTGCTTCGCGAAGTGGGCGAGGACCTCGTCCTGGGGGCCGGGGGCGATGCACAGCAGCCGCCCGTCCTTGGTGGTGAGCAGGATACTGCGGTCTCCGAAGCGTGCTATGAGGGCGCGTTCCACCTGGCGGGGTACGCGATCGCCCTCCTCGTAGGCGGTGGGACCCTCGGCGACGGCGACGGCGTGGGCATGCGAGAGGCGCAGACCGAAGCGTTCAGCGCGTTCGGCGAGGCGTCCGAGGTCGCTGCGGCCGTAGAGGAGGTCGTCGATGAACTCGCGGCGGGCGGCCTCTTCCTGTCGGACGGCCTGGCGCTGGGCCCGCTCGAAGCCCTCGGCGAAGGCGTCCGTCGCCTGCTGTACGGCGGCCAGGACGCTGTCGGCCGAGGCGGGGCCGGACGGCCATGCGGCGCGTGCGGCGGTCAGATGGGCGCTGACCAGGGCCCGCAGCCCGTGGCCGTCGTCAGCCGCCTGCTCTCCGAGTACCCGTCGGAAGGTCAGTTCTTCCCGGGTGAGGCGCCGACCCGTGGCCGCGACCTCGCCGAGTATCTGGGCGTAACCCTCCAGATACTGATCCGGAATCCCCAAATCCACCATGTTCCCCCCAAGTTCTTGACGCACCGCTGACGGCTTCTTGGCCGCTGACCGGCATCCAGACCCTAGACAACACTGCCGGGAACCGGCAATGCGCGGGCAGGCGCCGGGGGTGCAGCATGGGTTGCGGGGAGCGCTGCCGGGGAATGCGGTGCCGGACACCGGCAGATGTCCGGCACCGGACCCCTGAGCGAGCGGTGTTCCGCCGACGCGGTTGACGGGCAGTGCGGACGAGACAGGGGGACGGCATGCGGACGTTGCTGTCGGTCGTCACCGGCCCGCCCACGATCCTGTTGACCACCGCCCTCGTCGTGCTGCTGTGCTTCTGGCTCCTCGTCGCCGCGGGTCTCACCTCGGTCGGCACCTTCGACGCGGACGCCAGCCTCCGGGCCTGGGGCATGGGCGGCGTACCCGTGGCGGTAGCCGTCACCATGCCGACGGCCATGGCCTGGTTCCTCAGTGCCGGGGGCGTCCTCCTGCTGGCCGTGTGCGCGCCGCCGTGTGCCGTCACCGGGCTGCTGCGCATGCTCCTGCCCGTCGCCGCCCTGCCCGTCGCATGGCGACCGACCTGCCTGTTCGTGCGTCCCCTGCACCGGCTCTTCCCCGACGAACCCGGCCTGCCCGGTCGCGGCCGGACACGCGACCACGCCGCCTGAGCAGTACCCCCGTCGGCCTCCCCGCCGGCCCCCTCACGCCTCGTTTTCCTTCACGCCTCAAGGACGTATGCCATGAATGTCATCCTCCTGGGCGCCGGCGTGCTCGTCGCCGTCGCCCTGCTCGCCGTACTGCTCGTCTCCCTGCTGTTCCGCAAGGTGGAGCAGGGCAAGGCGCTGATCGTCTCCAAGCTGCGGAAGGTCGATGTGACCTTCACCGGGCAGGTCGTGCTGCCCGTGCTGCACAAGGCCGAGGTGATGGACATCTCGGTGAAGGCCATCGAGATCACCCGGACCGGCAAGGACGGTCTGATCTGCCAGGACAACATCCGGGCCGACATCCGGATCACGTTCTTCGTCAAGGTCAACAAGACGGTCGAGGACGTCATCAAGGTCGCGCAGGCCGTCGGCACCGCTCGGGCGAGCGACCGGGACACGCTGCAGGAGCTGTTCCACGCGAAGTTCTCCGAGGCGCTGAAGACCGTCGGCAAGCAGCTGGACTTCACCGACCTCTACACCAAGCGCGAGGAGCTGCGGTACCGGATCATCGAGGTCATCGGCGTCGACCTCAACGGCTACCACCTGGAGGACGCGGCGATCGACTACCTGGAGCAGACGCCGGTCGCCCAGCTCGACCCGGCCAACGTCCTCGACGCCCAGGGCATCCGCAAGATCACCGAGTTGACGGTCGTGGAGCACGTGCGCACCAACGAGGCGCAGCGCACGGAGGAGAAGGAGATCACCCGGCAGAACGTCGACGCCCGCGAGGCCATCCTGGAGCTGGAGCGCCGGCAGGCCGACGCCGAGACCAAGCAGAAGCGGGAGATCGCCACCGTCCGGGCCCGGGAAGAGGCCGAGACGGCGCGGGTGATGGAGGAGGAGCGGCTGCGTGCCCAGGGAGCCTTCCTGGCCACCGAGGAGAAGCTCGGGGTGCAGCGTGAGAACCAGGCCCGCGAGGTCGCCGTCGCCGCGAAGAACCGCGAGCGGGTCATCGCCATCGAGAACGAGCGCATCGAGAAGGACCGGCTCCTCGAAGTCATCGGCCGGGAACGCGAGACGCAGCTGACCCGGATCGCCGCCGAGAAGGAGGTCGAGGCGGAGAGGCGGGACATCGCCGAGGTCATTCGTGAGCGCGTCGCCGTGGACCGCACGGTCGCCGAGCAGGAGGAGTCCATCAAGAAGCTGCGGGCCGTGGAGGAGGCGGAGCGGCAGCGGCAGACCGTGATCATCGCCGCCGAAGCCGAGGCGCAGGAGAAGCTGGTCAAGGACATCAAGGCCGCCGAAGCCGCCGAGCAGGCCGCCACCCACCGCGCGGCCGAGGAACTGACGCTGGCGCAGGCCCGGTTGAAGACGGCCGACCTCGACGCCCAGGCCAAGCTCCGCCTCGCCGAGGGCATCCAGGCGGAGGCCGCTGCCGAAGGGCTCGCCGCCGTCCAGGTCCGCGACAAGGAAGCCGACGTCATCGAGAAGGCGGGCCGTGCTGAAGCCGCCGCCACCGAGGCCCGGCTGCGGGCGGAGGCCGAAGGCGCGCAGGCCCAGGCACTCGCGGACGCCGCGGCCATCGGTGAGAAGCTCAAGGCCGAGGCCGAGGGGCTGACCCAGAAGGCCGCAGCCATGGCCGCCCTCGACGACGCCTCGCGCGGGCATGAGGAGTACCGGCTGCGCGTCCAGGCGGACAAGGAGATCCGCCTCGCGGGCCTCGACGTGCAGCGGCAGGTCGCCGAGGCGCAAGCCACGGTGCTCGCCACCGGGCTGGAGAGCGCCGACATCAGCATCGTCGGCGGCGAGTCGGTCTTCTTCGACCGGCTGATGTCCTCGATCGCACTCGGCAAGGGCGTCGACGGGTTCGTCCAGCACTCCGAGACAGCGCAGGCCCTGGCCCGGCCCTGGCTGGAGGGCACCTCCAGCTTCACCGACGACCTGGGCCGCATCCTCGGCTCGGTCACCACGGCCGATGTGCAGAACCTGACGGTCTCGGCGCTGCTGATGAAGCTGATGAGGACCGGCGGGGCCGACTCGGGGCAGCTCCAGCAGCTGCTCGACAGGGCCGGCGAGCTGGGCCTGGCGGACAAGCCGCTCACCACCCTGAACGGCAGTGCCGTCCGCGCCTGACCCGCCCCTTCGGCCCGGAGCCGCCGCACAGGGGACGGCGGCTCCGGACCACGTTCCTCGACTTCCCGAGAGGCATGCCATGACGACCGTCCCGGACGCCGGCACGTACGACCCCGTGGACAGGGGCACGTACGAGGTGCTGCGCGACCGCCTCACTGCCCAGGCCGCCGAGCTGGCCCGGCGCGCCGAGGCGCTCAACGCCCGCCGCATCGAGGAGTTCGGCTCGACGCGGTTCGAGCTCGCCGGCACCAAGCGACTGCGCACCGAGCACGCGGCGGTGCCCCGGGACGTCGTCGCGGTGGGTGAGGCGCTGCTGTTCAGCTGCAACGCAGTCCCGAGCCGGGAGGCCGACACACGCGTCGGCGACGTCCTGGCCCTGTACGACCGCAACCTGGAACCGCTGCCCGACGACGCCGTCCCCGGCCTGCTCGACGACCCCGCCTTCGTCCGCGAGTTCGCCGCCCTGCACCGCTACTACCGCCACGCCCGCCTGCTCCGGCTCCGACGCACCGAGGGCAAGCTTCTCGCCGTCTTCCAGACCGGTGAGAAGGCGGACGACACGCGGGTGCTGCGCTGGGCCCTCTCCGACGGCGGACGGGCCACCTTCCTCGACGCGCGGGGCGATCGCGACCACGTCCTCCCCCCGTCCCACGACGTCGAATGGATCGACAGCACGCGCGAGGACCACGTCCTCGGACGGCATCCGCTCGTCTCCCTCCACGGCGAGGTGTTCGTCTCCACGGTCGGCGGCGTGCTGACCGTCAAGGTCGACGACGACACCGAGACGGCAGAAGGCGTGTACACCGAGCCCGTCGACGAGCCACTTCAGTCCCTCGCGGACGCGGACATCGCGCACGCGCGCGTGGGCGCCCTGGTCCTCCTGCGAGTCCGCCCCTACAAGGAGGACACCGACCGCCACCTGGTGTTCAACACCCTCACCAGAACCGTCGTCCGCCTCGACGGCATCGGCCGGGCGTGCCGCCGCCTGCCCGACGACCAGGGGATCGTCTTCCCCGGCGGCTACTGCCTGGCCACCGGCGGCCACAAGACGTACGAACTCGACACGACGGAGCTTGAGTTCGAACGGGAGATCCGCTCCCCGAACGGCGAGGACGTGCTCTACGCCTTCCGCGCACGCGTGGAGGGCCGCAGCCTCCTTCTCCCGTACAACACGATCCGCAAGGAGACGGCGGGCCCCCTACCCTGCCAAGGCTGGGCGCTCTTCGACGACGGCGCGCTCGCAGTCCTCCGGGCCGACGCCGGGGAACCGCAGCGCGTCCACCCCGTGCAGCTGTGGAACTCCCCGTACGTCTCGGACACCCATGCCGCCGCCCAGCCGGCCGGCACCGGCCCCCTGGCACGCATCGGCAACGCCGACCTCGTGCGCGGCATCTCCGACTGCCTCTCGGTCACGGGCGCCGTCGCCGATACGACACCCACGACCGAGGTGTACGAGGCACTCCTGGCCGCCTGCGCCCGGGCGACGGACACCCACCACTGGCTGGCCGACCCCGAACTCGGCGACCTCCACACCCCGCTGGCTCAACTCCGCGACACGGCCCAACAGGTCCTGGCCGAGTTCGAGACCGTCCAGGCCCTCACCCGGCAGGCCGAGGGCGCGCTCGCCGAAGCCGCCGCCCGGGTCGCCGAGGTCGTACGACGATTGCGGGGCGAGGCCCCACGCGGCGCGGCAGGCTGGGTGACCGGGTTGACCGAGCTGCGCCGCGCGCAGGGCCATCTGCTCACCCTCAAGGACATGCGGTACGCGGACACAGCCCGCATCGATGAACTGGCCGCCGCCATCGAGTCCGACCTCGCCGCCTTCGGCCGGCGTGCCGTGGCGCACCTCGCACGCGAGGACGCCTTCGCCGACCATCACGCGCAGGCCGAGCGGCTCGTCGCCGACGCCGAGGCGATCGCCACCGTGGCCGAGGCGGCGCCCGTCGCAGCCCGCACGGACGAACTCACCGACGGGCTGCGCACGGTGACCGAGGTCGTCGCCGGTCTCGACATCGCCGACGCCACGGTCCGCACCGCGATCCTGGAGCGCATCGCCGAGGTCCTCGGCGGTGTCAACCGTGCCCGCGCCACCCTCGACGGCCGTCGCCGCGGGCTCCTCGACCGGGAGGGACGGGCTGAGTTCTCCGCCGAACTCGCCCTGCTGGGCCAGTCCGTCACCGGCGCGCTCACCGCCGCCGACAGCCCGGAGGCCTGCGACGAGCAGCTCGCCCGCCTGCTCGTACAGGTGGAGAACCTGGAGTCCCGGTTCGCCGAGTTCGACGACTTCCTCACCACCCTCGCCGACAGGCGCGACGAGATCCACGAGGCGTTCTCCGCCCGCAAGCAGACCCTCGCCGACGCCCGCGCCCGGCGCGCCGAACGCCTGGCCGACTCGGCGGCCCGCATCCTGCGGACCGTCACCCGCCGGGCCGCCGCCCAGACGGACACGGACACCGTCGCGACGTACTTCACCTCCGACCCGATGCCCGCCAAGGTCCGCCGCATCGCCGACGAACTGCGCGACCTCGGCGACCAAGCGAGAGCCGAGGAGCTCGACGGCCGCCTCGAGGCCGCCCGCCAGGAAGCGCTCCGAGCCCTGCGCGACCGCACCGACCTCTACAGCGACGACGGCCGCACGATCCGTCTCGGTACCCACAGCTTCGCCGTCAACACCCAGCCCCTCGACCTCACCCTCGTCCCGCACGGCGACACCCTCGCCTTCGCCCTGACCGGCACCGACTACCGCTCCCCGGTCACGGAACCCGACTTCACCGCCGCCCACCCGTACTGGGACCGCCCCCTGCCCTCGGAGTCACCCGAGGTCTACCGGGCCGAGCACCTCGCCGCCCGCCTGCTGGACGAACACGGTCCCCAGGCGCTGGCAGAGGCCGACCTGCCCACCCTCGTGCGGCAGGCCGCAGAGGCGGCGTACGACGAGGGCTACGAGCGCGGGGTCCACGACCACGACGCGACAGCGATCCTCACCGCGCTCCTGCGCCTGCACGAGGGCGCCGGTCCGCTGCGCCACGAACCGGCCGCGCGAGCAGCCGCCCAGATGTTCTGGGCGCACGGCACGACGGACGGGGAGCGCCAGAGCTGGACCCGGCGCGCGGTGTCCCTCGCCCGGGCCCGGGACACCTTCGGCCTGGCACCCGCGATCGCCGACCTGCAACGGGAGCTGGCGGACGTAGCGGGCGGAGAAGCGGCGGCCACGTACCTCTTCGAAGAGCTGACCAGTGGCCCGCCCGGCTTCGTCATCAGTACCGGCACCCGCACCCTGCTGGAGAAGTTCCGCCGCACCGTGGGCACCTCGGCCTACGACGACGACCTCACCGCCCTCACCGACCCGGCCGCCCGCGCGCAACTGGTCGAGGCATGGCTGACGGCGTACACCACCGCCACCGGCACCGACCTCACCCCAGGCGACCTGGCCGAGGCGGTGACCGCCGAACTCTGCCCCGGCCTGCCCCGTTACGAGTCCGACGCGCCGCTCACGCAGACCGTCACGGGACTGCTCGGCACCCACCCCCGCATCACCGGCCGTGCCCTCACGGTCCGCGTCGACGAACTCCTCGCCCGCACACGGCGTTTCCGCACCAGAGACGTACCCGGCCACCGCGCCTACCAGCAGCGCCGCACAGCCCTGGTGGACGCCGAACATGCCCGTCTCCGCCTGGGCGAGTACCGGCCGCGCGTGATGTCGGCGTTCGTACGCAGCGGACTCATCGACGAGGTGTACCTTCCGCTCATCGGCGACAGCCTCGCCAAGCAGCTCGGCACCACCGGCGAGTCCAAGCGCACCGACTCCGGTGGCCTGCTCCTGCTCATCTCCCCGCCCGGCTACGGCAAGACGACCCTCATGGAGTACGTCGCCGACCGGCTCGGCATGATCCTGGTCAAGGTCGACGGCCCGGCACTCGGCCACACCGTCACCTCGCTCGACCCGGCCGAGGCGCCGAACGCCACCTCCCGCCAGGAGATCGAGAAGATCAACTTCGCGCTGGCGGCGGGCAACAACACCCTCCTCTACCTGGACGACATCCAGCACACCTCGCCCGAACTGCTCCAGAAGTTCATCCCCCTCTGCGACGCCACCCGCCGCATCGAGGGTGTGCGGGACGGCGACCCGCGCACCTACGACCTGCGCGGCAAACGCTTCGCCGTCTGCATGGCCGGCAACCCCTACACCGAGTCCGGCAGCCGCTTCCAGGTGCCCGACATGCTCGCCAACCGCGCCGACGTGTGGAACCTCGGCGACGTCCTGACCGGCAAGGACGACGTCTTCGCGCGCAGCTTCATCGAGAACGCCCTCACCGCCAACCCCGTCCTCGCCCCGCTCGCCGGCCGCGACCGCGCCGACCTCGACCTGCTGATCCGCCTCGCGCAACGCGACCCGGCAGCTCGTGCGGACCGCCTGACGCATCCCTACGCCCCCGTAGAGCTGGAGCGGATCCTGGCCGTACTGCGTCACCTGCTCACCGCCCGGGAAACGGTCCTGGCCGTGAACGCGGCCTACATCGCCTCGGCAGCACAGTCGGACACGACCCGCACGGAACCACCCTTCCGGCTCCAGGGCTCCTACCGCACCATGAACAAGATCGCCCAGCGCGTGCAACCCGTCATGAACGACGAGGAGCTGGCCGCGCTGATCGAGGACCAGTACCGGGCCGAGGCCCAGACCCTCACCAGCGGTGCCGAGGCCAATCTCCTCAAGCTGGCCGAGCTGCGCGCCACTCTCACCGGGGAGCAGTCGGCCCGCTGGACCGAATTGAAGGCGGCCCACGTCCGAGCCCAGTCCCTCGGCGGACCCGAGGACGACCACATCACCCGGGCCGTCTCCGCCCTCGGCCTCCTGGCCGACCGGATCGCAGCCGTCGAGTCGGCGATCAACCGGGCGAGCGACCCGCGACACCTGGCGATGAACCCCAAGGCCCGGCACGCCGCAGGGCCGGTACCGGGCGGTGGCGGGGGCTGAAAAACGGCATGCGCACCCGGTCCCGAGCGAACCGGACACCGGCGCCCGCGGAGGTGCCCAGGTCCTCACCGAGGAAGAGCGCGGTGAGACCGTTGCTGATGGCCTGCGCCTGCTGGAGGCCGTCGGCTTCGTCCAGCCCCTCAACTCGAGCGTCGCCGACGTGCCGAGCAGGCCCTCATCAGCGGGGTCGCCACCGCCTGCCTGCTCGGGCTCTCCACCCGCGGAGTCGAGAAGATCGCCGAGTCCCTCGACGTCATTCAGCTGTCGAAGTCGCAGGTCAGCGCGATGGCCAAGCACCTGGACGAGCAGGTCGCCGCTTTCCGCAACCGGTCCCTGGACGCTGTACCCCGAAGACGGGGGCCGGACGTCCGAGGAAACCCCTCGAAGGCGCAGCCCCATCAGGTCGGCGATCTCGGCCGGTGGGCAGATGTTCGCTCGCGCCAGCCGGTCCACCCGTGATTCGAAGGCCTCATCGGCGAGCGGGGCTGTGACCAGTGCTAATCGCCGTGGCGGCACACATCCCCCTCGAAAGTGATCTACGTCACTATCGTTTAGGGGTTCGTGCTATCGAGTGCACTCTCATTTTGCTCTGCCGCACTCATCGGGACGCGTGGGCGGCGCGACTCCGCGCGCGGTTGTATAACGGCATGCAGGAGTTGCGATGGATGAATAGGTCGAGGGGGAGTCACGGCATGAGCGGCACCGAGAGCCCTGCCGCGCGCCTGCAGGCGCTCTTCGAGGGGCACCGGCTGACGCCGACCCAGCGGCGCATCGCGCACAGCATGGTGCGGCGCGCCGCCGATGTGCCGTTCCTGTCCAGCGTGGAGCTGGCCGAGCTGGCGGGGGTCAGCCAGCCCTCGGTGACCCGGTTCGCCGTCGCCCTCGGCTTCGACGGCTACCCCTCCCTGCGCCGGCATCTGCGCGAGGTCGTGCCCGCCGGGCCCGCGCCGGAGTCCGGCTCGTACAACGAGTACCAGCAGGCCGTCGAGGCCGAGATCGAGAACCTGCGGCATCTCGCGGAGGCGCTGGCCGACCCCGGGCCGGTGCGGCGGGCGGGACGGGTCCTCGCGGACAGCCGGCCCCTGCCCGTGCTGGGACTGCGGGCTGCTGCGGCCCAGGCGCACGGTTTCGCCTACTTCGCCGCCAAGGTCCATCCGGACGTACGGCTGCTCAACGAGGGCGGCACGATGCTCCACGACCGTATCGACGCCGCCGCCCGGGCCGGAGCCAGCGCGCTGCTGTGCTTCGCGCTGCCCCGGCATCCCCGCGAGGTCGTCGACAGCCTCGTCCACGCCAAGGAGACGGGGCTGACCGTCGTCACCGTCGCCGAATCCCCGTTCGCGCCGGTCGCCAAGGTGTCCGACCTGCTGCTGCCCGCGGCCGTCGGCACCGGGCTCGCCTTCGACACGGCGTGCGCGCCGATGCTGCTGGGCCGGGTGCTGCTGGAGGCGATGTGCGACGACCTGCCCGACGCGCAGGCGCGGCTGGAGGAGTTCGACGCGAAGGCGGCGGCGCGCGGGCTGTTCGTGGAGTGACGGACGCGGCCCGTCCGGCCCGCGTTCTCAGACTCGTCTCACCTTCCGCCGCTACGGTTCCGTCCCTCAGGGGACGTCGTCGGACGTCGGACGCGGCACTGTGTGAGACACGGGAGGCTGGACGTGACGCGTGGAGGACAGGGGCTGGCCCGGGTGGCCGTCGTCGTGCGGGCCGGGGCGGCGCCACTGTGGTGGCTGGGAGTGGTCGCGGCGGGCACCGGAGCCCTGGTGCCGGGACTGACCGGGCGCCGGATCGGCGTCCTGGCGGGGGCCGCGCTGTTTCTCGTGGCGGCGGCCGTCGCGGCGTACGGGCGGCGGGGGCGGTATCGCGCGCTGGCCCGCACGGCGGCCCGGGCGGGCAGGCACGACGTGCTCCAGGACCGCGCGGTGACCGTGCGCAACTGGCGCCGGGGACACCGCTGGTGGCTGCTGCTCGCCTTCCTCGCCGCCCTGGGCGCGGCGTTCGCGCTGCCCGCCGCCGGGGGGCTGCTGCTCGCCGGCGGCGGAGCGGGGCTGTGGCTGAAGGCGGCCTGGATCGGGCGGCTGGAGCAGGCCGACGGCGTGCTGCTGTGGGTGCGCGTCGACTGGCTGGACGCCGGCGCGGGCCGCCCCGCCGGCGGGACGGTCAAGGCCTACCGCAGCACCGGCATCGCGGCGGGTGACGCGGCCCCGGGCGGTGCCCGTCGCCGCGCCCCGGCCCTGACCTGACCGACCCCGGGCCGGCGGGGCCCGGGCCCCGCCGGTGGGACGCCGTGCCGTCGTGCCGTCGTGCCCTCGTCAGGGAGTGAGGGGCGTCGTCAGGGCGTCGGCGTGGGCGCCGCCCGACTCGGTCACGATCTCCTCGATCGTCTGGGCGCGGCGGACGGGCGCGAAGGCGGCCCCTCCCGTCCCGTCCGGCACGAAACCGTGAACGGCGGCGCGGGGGAGCGAGTTGTACGCGTAGTGGTGGGCGGAGCAGTACGCGCGCGTCCGGCGCCGCCGCGAAGTCCCCCCGTTCCGGCAGCTCCTGCCCCGCGGGACAGGCCGGCCCCACCGCGTCCTCGTCGCGCCGGTCCGCCCGCGGGTCCGTCCCGTCCGCCCGCTCCCCGCGTGCCACCGCTTCCCCCGCCCCGCCGGTGTCCTCCGTGGCCGCGTGCACGTGTCCGGCCGGACACCCGTACGGGCGGGTCGGCGCGCCGACCTCTTGACTAGGTCTATTCAGAGTATGAGGATGTGAATATCCGTAGTTGCCGTGGGGCCGCCCGGTCCACGGGAGCAGCCGGGAGCGAGCACCAGGAGGCAGACCATGTCCGGACCCCGCACCGTCCGAGCACCGCGCGGCACCGAACCGAGCGCCCTGGGATGGCAGCAGGAGGCCGCGCTGCGGATGCTGCAGAACAACCTCGACCCGGAGGTCGCCGAGCACCCCGACAAGCTGGTCGTCTACGGCGGCACCGGGAAGGCGGCCCGTGACTGGCGCTCCTTCGACGCCATGGTCCGCACGCTGCGGACCCTCGAGCAGGACGAGACGATGCTCGTCCAGTCCGGCCGTCCCGTCGGCGTCCTGCAGACCCACGAGTGGGCGCCGCGCGTCCTCATCGCCAACTCCAACCTCGTCGGCGACTGGGCCAACTGGGAGGAGTTCCGCCGCCTGGAGGCCCTCGGCCTGACGATGTACGGGCAGATGACCGCCGGCTCCTGGATCTACATCGGCACCCAGGGCATCCTCCAGGGCACCTACGAGACCTTCGCCGCCGTCGCCGCGAAGAAGTTCGGCGGCACCCTCGCCGGGACCATCACCCTCACCGCCGGGCTCGGCGGCATGGGCGGCGCCCAGCCCCTCGCGGTCACCATGAACGACGGCGTCGCGATCTGCGTCGACTGCGACCCCCGCGCCATCGACCGCCGCATCGAGCACCGCTACCTCGACGTCAGGGCCGACTCCCCCGACCACGCCCTCCAGCTCGCCACCGAGGCCCGCGACGCCCGCCGCCCGCTGTCCGTCGGCGTCCTCGGCAACGCCGCCGAACTGCTCCCGCGGCTGCTCGCCATGGGTGCGCCCATCGACATCGTCACCGACCAGACCTCCGCCCACGACCCGCTGGCCTACCTCCCCGTCGGCATCGCCTTCGAGGACATGGCCGACGCCGCCGCCAAGGACCCGGCCGGCTTCACCACCCGCGCGCGTGAGTCCATGGCCCGGCACGTCGAGGCGATGGTCGGCTTCATGGACGCCGGTGCGGAGGTGTTCGACTACGGCAACTCCATCCGCGGCGAGGCCCGGCTCGCCGGGTACGACCGGGCGTTCGCCTTCCCCGGCTTCGTGCCCGCCTACATCCGCCCCCTCTTCTGCGAGGGCAAGGGCCCCTTCCGGTGGGCCGCGCTGTCGGGCGATCCCGCCGACATCGCCAGGACCGACGAGGCGGTCCTCGACCTCTTCCCGGAGAACGAGTCCCTGGCCCGCTGGATCAGGATGGCGGGGGAGCGGGTCCACTTCCAGGGCCTGCCCGCCCGGATCTGCTGGCTCGGCTACGGCGAGCGGGACAAGGCCGGCGAACGGTTCAACGACATGGTCGCGAGCGGCGAGCTGGCCGCCCCGGTCGTCATCGGCCGCGACCACCTGGACTGCGGCTCCGTCGCCTCCCCGTACCGCGAGACCGAGGCCATGCTCGACGGCTCCGACGCCATCGCCGACTGGCCGCTGCTCAACGCCATGGTCAACGTGGCGTCGGGCGCTTCCTGGGTCTCCCTCCACCACGGCGGCGGCGTCGGCATGGGCCGCTCCCTCCACGCCGGGCAGGTGACGGTCGCCGACGGCACGAAGCTCGCCGGGGAGAAGATCCGCCGGGTGCTCACCAACGACCCGGGCATGGGCGTCATCCGTCATGTGGACGCCGGGTACGACATCGCGGAGTCGGTGGCGGACGAGCGGGGCGTGCGCGTTCCCATGCGCGAGGGTGACGACGCGTGACCTTCCACAGCATGTGGGCGGAACTGCTGCCGATCGGCCGCAGTTCCGCCTCCGGCGGCTACCGCAGGTTCGCGTGGACCGGGGCCGACGCCGACTGCCGGGCCTGGTTCGAGCAGCAGGCCCGCGACCGCGGCCTGGCCTACGAGACCGACCGCAACGGCAACCAGTGGGCCTGGCTCGGCGACCCGGCGCGGGGGGACGCGGTCGTCACCGGCTCGCACCTGGACTCCGTACCCGACGGCGGCGCCTTCGACGGACCCCTCGGCGTGGTGTCCGCCTTCGCGGCCCTCGACGAACTGCGGCGCAGGGAAGCCGAGTTCACCAAGCCGATCGGCATCGTCAACTTCGGCGACGAGGAAGGCGCCCGGTTCGGGCTCGCCTGCGTCGGCTCCCGGCTCACCGCCGGGGCGCTCACCGTTGAGCAGGCCCACCGCCTGACCGACGCGGAGGGCGTCACCCTCCCGCAGGCCATGGCGGCCGCCGGCCACGACCCCGACGCCATCGGCGCCGACCCCGAGCGGCTCGGCCGCATCGGCGCCTTCGTCGAACTCCACGTCGAACAGGGCCGCGCCCTCGACCTGTCCGGCGACCGCGTCGGCATCGCGAGCGCCATCTGGCCGCACGGCCGCTGGCGGTTCGACTTCCGCGGCGAGGCCAACCACGCCGGCACCACCCGCCTCGCCGACCGGCGCGACCCGATGCTGCCGTACGCCGAGACCGTCCTCGCCGCCCGCCGCGAGGCCGAACTCGCCGGTGCCGTCGCCACCTTCGGCAAGATCGCCGTGGAGCCGAACGGCGTCAACGCCGTCCCCTCCCTGGTGCGCGGCTGGCTCGACTCCCGCGCCGCCGACCAGGAGAGCCTGGACGCCGTGGTGGGCGGGGTGGAGAAGGCCGCGCGGGAGTACGCCGCCGCCCACGGCGTCGACCTCGGCGTCGAGCGCGAGTCCTTCACCCCCGTCGTCGAGTTCGACCACGTCCTGCGCGACGAACTCGCCCGCGTCCTCGGCACCGGCACGGGCCCGAAGGTGCCCGTCCTCGGCACCGGCGCCGGACACGACGCCGGGATCCTCTCCGGCCGGGTCCCCACCGCCATGCTGTTCGTGCGCAACCCCACCGGCGTCTCGCACTCCCCGGCCGAGTTCGCGGCCGAGGACGACTGCGTGGCCGGGGTGGAGGCACTCGCCGACGTACTGGAAGGACTGGCCCGCACGTGACTGCCGCCCAGCGGACGTACTGGCTGGAGCACGCCTGGCTCGGCGCCCTCCCCCGAGCTCTCGGCTCCGCTCGAGCAGGGGGGAACCCCATCGGGCCGGGCGTGACCGTCGCCGTACAGGACGGCCGCATCACCGCCGTCCACCCCGACACCCCCACCCCGCCACCCGGCGCCGAGGTCCTGCGCGGACTGACGCTCCCCGGGCTGGCCAACGCCCACAGCCACGCCTTCCACCGCGCCCTGCGCTCCGCCGTCCAGGTGGGCTCCGGCACCTTCTGGACCTGGCGCGACGTCATGTACGCCACCGCCGGCCGGCTCACCCCGGACACCTACCACGCCCTGGCCCGCGCCGTGTACGCCGAGATGGCGCTGGCCGGCATCACGGCCGTCGGCGAGTTCCACTACGTCCACCACGCCCCCGGCGGCACCCCCTACGCCGACCCCAACGCCATGGGCGAGGCACTCCTCGCGGCCGCCGCCGACGCCGGCATCCGCATCACCCTCCTCGACACCGCCTACCTCTCCTCCGGTTTCGGCCGGCCGCCCACCGCCCACCAGCTCCGCTTCTCCGACGGCGACGCGGACGCGTGGGCCACACGCTGTTCCCTTCTCAAGGAACGGGACCACGCACGGATCGGGGCGGCCGTCCACTCCGTCCGGGCCGTGCCGGCGGAGCAGCTGGCGACCGTGGCGCGGTGGGCCGAGGAGCGGCGGGCCCCGCTCCACGTGCATTTGTCCGAGCAGACCGCCGAGAACGACGCCTGCCGGGAGGCCCACGGCTGCACCCCGACCCAGCTCCTGGCCCTGCACGGCGTCCTCGGACCCCGCACCACCGGCGTCCACAACACCCACCTCACCGCCGAGGACATCGCCCTCATCGGCGGCAGCGGCACCGGCACCTGCATGTGCCCGACCACGGAACGGGACCTCGCGGACGGCATCGGGCCCGCCGCGGCCCTGCAGAACGAGGGCTCCCCGCTCTCCCTCGGCTCCGACAGCCACGCCGTGATCGACCTGCTCGAAGAGGCACGGGCGATGGAGCTGAACGAGCGCCTGCGCACCCGCACCCGGGGCCACTGGACGGCCGCCGCCCTGCTGCGGGCCGCCACCGCGGACGGACACGCCGCCCTCGGCTGGGGCGAGGCGGGCACCATCGAACCCGGCGCCCTCGCCGACCTCACGACGATCGCGCTCGACTCGGTCAGAACCGCGGGCCCGCTGCCCGGGCTGGGAGCCGAGACGGCCGTATTCGCCGCGACCGCGGCGGACGTACGGCACACGGTCGTGGGAGGCCGGCACGTCGTACGCGACGGTGCGCACACGCTGGTACCCGATGTGCCCGGAGCCCTCGCGCGGGCGGTCGACGCCCTGCGCGCCCGATGACCACCCACGAGGACACGATGAGCACCGTCATCACCAACATCGCCACGCTGGTCACCAACGACCCCTCCTCCGGTGACGGATCTCCCCTCGGTCTGGTCCGGGAGGCGGCCGTCGTCATCGACGGCGACCGCATCGCGTGGACCGGTGACACAAGGAAAGCACCCGCCACTGACAACCGGTTCGACGCGGGGGGCCGGGCGGTCCTGCCGGGCTTCGTCGACTCCCACTCCCACCTGGTCTTCGCCGGTGACCGCACCGAGGAGTTCAACGCCCGGATGTCGGGCCGCCCCTACCACGCCGGCGGCATCCGCACGACCGTCGCCGCCACCCGGGCCGCCGGCGACGGGGAACTGGAGGCGAACCTCACCCTCCTCCTCGGCGAGGCGCTCCGCCAGGGCACCACGACCTTCGAGACCAAGTCCGGCTACGGCCTGACCGTCGAGGACGAGGCCCGCGCCCTGCGCGTGGCCGCCGCCCACACCGAGGAGGTCACCTACCTCGGCGCCCACGTCGTCGCCCCCGAGTACGCCGACGACCCGGCCGCGTACGTGGCCCTGGTCACCGGCGAGATGCTCGACGCCTGCGCGCCGCACGCCCGCTGGATCGACGTCTTCTGCGAACAGGGCGCCTTCGACGGCGACCAGGCCCGCGCGATCCTCACCGCCGGAAGGGCCAGGGGCCTGCACCCGCGCATCCACGCCAACCAGCTCTCGTACGGCCCCGGCGTCCAGCTGGCCGTGGAACTCGACGCGGCCAGCGCCGACCACTGCACCCACCTCACCGACGCCGACGTGGACGCCCTCGCCCACGGCAGCACCGTGGCGACCCTGCTGCCCGGCGCCGAGTTCTCCACCCGCGCCGAGTGGCCCGACGCCCGCCGGCTGCTCGACGCGGGCGTCACCGTCGCGCTGTCCACGGACTGCAACCCGGGGTCGTCGTTCACGTCCTCGGTGCCGTTCTGCGTCGCGCTCGCCGTGCGGGACATGGGCATGACGCCGGACGAGGCGGTCTGGTCGGCCACGGCCGGCGGCGCGGCGGCCCTGCGCCGCTCCGACATCGGCCGGCTGACCCCGGGAGCCCGGGCCGATCTGGTCCTGCTCGACGCCCCGAGCCACGTCCACCTCGCCTACCGCCCCGGCGTCCCGCTGGTCGCGGGCGTCTGGCGAAGCGGCGTCCGCGTGTGCTGAGCACACGCCGACGCGGACCCGTGCCGGCGCCGCTCCGGGCCGCCCGTCACCGCTCCGGGCGCGCCGGGGACGAGGCGCGCGGAGCGCCCGGTGCCCGTGCGGGGGCACGGGGCGCCGACGGGGCGCGGGACGCGGTCCCGTCACTCCTCGACGGTCAGCCCCTTGCGCAGCTTGACCAGCGTCCGTGACAGCAGGCGGGAGACGTGCATCTGCGAGATGCCCAGCTCCTCGCCGATCTCCGACTGGGTCATGCCCGCGACGAAGCGCAGGGACAGGATCCTCCGGTCCCGCGGCGGCAGTTCGGCGATCAGCGGCTTCAACGACTCGACGTACTCGATGCCTTCGAGTCCGTGGTCCTCGTAGCCGATGCGGTCCGCCAGCGCGCCCTCGGCGTCGTCCTCCTCCGGCTGGGCGTCCAGCGAGGAGGCGGTGTAGGCGTTCGACGCCGCCATGCCCTCGACCACCTCGTCGTTGCCGATGCCCAGACGCTCGGCCAGTTCGGCCACGGTCGGCGCCCGGTCCAGCTGCTGGGCCAGTTCGTCGCCGGCCTTGGCCAGGTCGAGCCGGAGCTCCTGCAGCCGGCGCGGCACGCGCACGGACCACGAGGTGTCGCGGAAGAAGCGCTTGATCTCACCGATGATGGTCGGCATCGCGAACGTGGGGAACTCCACACCGCGCGACAGCTCGAAACGGTCGATCGCCTTGATCAGGCCGATGGTGCCGACCTGGATGATGTCCTCCATCGGCTCGCTGCGCGAGCGGAACCGGGAGGCGGCGAACTTCACCAGGGCGAGGTTCAGTTCGACGAGCGTGTTGCGTACGTACGAGTACTCGTGAGTGCCTTCCTCCAGCGACTCCAGGCGCTCGAAGAGGGTCTTGGACAGGGCCCGCGCGTCGACCGGGCCCACCTCGTCGTACGGGGGGATCTCCGGAAGACCTGCGAGCAGGTCGTCCGGGACGACACTCATGTCGTCCTGCTCGAGGGGGTGCAGATGTTCCGGTGGGAGTGCCGACGTCGCTTTCCGGGTAGGCGATGCGTCGAGCCGGGGTGACATGATGTCCTCCATCGTTCTCGGCATATGGCTGCCGAAGCCGATACGTGCACTGCGGTGTGCGGCGCCTCCAAAGCCGGCCGTGGTGTCGGGTACGTGTTCTTACTAGCCCTACCCGCTTTCCGGAGCCCACCGCAAGTGCGCTCTGTTGGCATATGTCCGTTTGTGCGCGATTGTTCGGGTGTCGGAGCGTGGCCGGAGGGCGTAATGTTCGAGGGCGTCAGGAAGCAGCCACGACGTCGGGAGAGAGAGACGGCATGGACCGCGGGACGGTCGGCAGCGCACAGTCGGGCCGGCTTCTGGTCGAGGTGCGAGAAGAGGGCCCCAGTGCCGTCGTGACTCCGGCGGGTGAGTTGGATCACCACACCGCCGATCTGTTGCGGGAGCCACTGGAGGACTGCCTCGCCAAGGGATTCAAGCGGCTCGTCATCGACTGCTCCCGGTTGGAGTTCTGTGACTCCACGGGGCTGAACGTGCTGCTCGGTGCCCGGCTGAAGGCCGAGGCGGCCGGGGGCGGGGTTCATCTCGTGGGCATGCAGCCCGTGGTCGCGCGGGTCTTCGAGATCACGGGCGCGGACGCGGTGTTCGCCGTCCACGACACGCTCGAGGCGGCCCTGGCCGACGATTCGGCGTGACCCGCGCGGGCAGGCCCGGCGGGGCGCTCCGCCGCTCCCGTTGCCGGAGGGGTTCTTCCGTGGCGCGTTTCCGCGTGAAAACGGGGGTGTCCGCCGGGTCGGCCCGGGCAGGAGACAACGTGAACGTTCCGGTCCCGGTGGCCGCGAGGGCGCCCAGAACCGGATGCGTCGTGCGCGCGTGACTGATCGAGGACGGAATTTTTTGAATCCTGAACTGGTGACACGGTGAGGTGAAGCGCTGATGAGCACCACCCGGCCCTACTCGCCGGGCGACCGCGGTCCGGAACCCGGCGGCGCTTCCGGGGTGCCCGGGGGCGGCGTGCCGGCGGGGAGCGCGCCCGACGGTGGCGTGACCGCGCGGACCGGGCCACCGGGGACTCCGGGTGCCACGGGGGCCCCGGACGGCGGCCGGGTCCGCCGGCTGAGCTTCGACGGGGAGAGCGGGGTCGTTCCGCTCGCCCGCGACTTCACCCGGCAGGCGCTGCACGCGTGGGGCTGGCTGCCCGCCGCCACCGCGGACCGGCGGGCCGCCGCCGAGGACGTCCTGCTCGTCGTCTCCGAACTGGTCACCAACGCCTGCCTGCACGCCGAAGGGCCGGACCATCTCGCCATCACCTGCGACAACAAGGTGATCCGGCTCGAGGTCACCGACCGGGGCACGGGCCAGCCGGCCCCGCGCACCCCGCACCGGGCGGGCCGGCCCGGTGGCCACGGCATGTTTATCGTGCAGCGGCTCTGCCTGGACTGGGGGGTCGTACGGACCCCGGACGTCGCCGGCAAGACGGTCTGGGCGGAACTCGGGACTCCCGCGTAATCCGCTCCGTCCCGCCTGTCCTGCGGTGACGCACGGTCCGTCCCGCCCCGTCCGTCCCGCGGGGCGGTCCTCGCCTGCCTGCCGCACCCGCGGTGACGCCCCGCCCGCACCCCGCGCGAGGGCCCCGCGTCCACCGGACGCGGGGCCCTTCGCCGTTCCCCGGGGGACGGCTCAGCGGACGTCGCCCATGAGGGACTTGACCTTGTTGCGGTACGCCCACACCGCGACACCGGCGATTACGGCCAGGCCGGCCTCCATCGCGACGATGCCCGTCCTGTTCAGGTCGACGCCGGCGAGGGAGAGCAGTCCGGTCGTGGCGTCACCGGCGGTGACGGCCAGGAACCAGACGCCCATCATCTGCGAGGCGTACTTCGCGGGCGCCATCTTCGTGGTGACCGACAGGCCGACGGGGGAGAGCAGCAGCTCGCCGACGGTCTGCGTGAAGTAGATCGCCACCAGCCACAGCGCCGCGGCCTTGTGCCCGCCCTCGGCGATGGACAGCGGGGCCAGGAAGAGGAAGAAGGACGCGCCGACCAGCACCAGACCGGAGGCGAACTTCACGATCGTGCTCGGCTCCTTGCCGCGCCGGTTCAGCGCCAGCCAGAACCACGCGAAGACCGGGGCCAGCGCCATGATCAGGACCGGGTTGACCGACTGGTACCAGGAGACCGGGAACGCCCAGCCGAGGACGCGGTTGTCGGCCGACGAGTCGGCGAAGAGCGACAGGGTCGAGCCGCCCTGGTCGTAGATCATCCAGAAGATCGCGGCGGCGACGAAGAACCAGACGTAGGCGGACATCTTCGACTGCTCGGCGCGGTCCAGGTCCTTGTCGCGCTTGATGCGGACCAGCACCGTCACCGGAATGATCACGCCGAGCAGCGTCAGCGGGACCAGGACCCAGTTCAGCGTGTAGGTGCCGGACAGGCCGAGGGCGGCGTAGGCGACGACGGCGATGCCCGCCCACAGCGCGGCCTTGCGCAGCGTCGAGGACTTCTCCTCGGCCGACAGCGGCTTCGGCACCACGCTGGAGTGCGCGTCCAGGTGGCGGCTGCCCAGCAGGAACTGCACCAGGCCCAGGCCCATGCCCAGCGCGGCGAGCGCGAAGCCGAGGTGCCAGTTCACGCTCTCGCCGACGGTGCCGATGATCAGCGGCGCGGCGAAGGCACCGAGGTTGATGCCCATGTAGAAGACGGTGAAGCCGCCGTCGCGGCGCGGGTCGTCCGGACCCTTGTAGAGGTGGCCCACCATCGTGGAGATGTTGGCCTTCAGCAGACCCGAACCGATGGCGACCAGGCCGAGACCCGCGTAGAAGGTGCCCGAGGAGGGCAGGGCCAGCGTGAGGTGGCCGAGCATGATGACCACGCCGGCGACGGCGACGGTCTTGCGGGGACCCCAGACGCGGTCGCCGAACCAGCCGCCGGGCATGGCGAGCAGGTACACCAGCGACACGTACACCGAGTAGATCGCCGTCGCGGTGCCGGCGTTCAGGGCGAGACCGCCCGGCGCGACGAGGTACAGCGGGAGCAGAGCCCTCATGCCGTAGTAGGAGAACCGCTCCCACATCTCGGTCATGAAGAGAGTGGCCAGTCCGCGGGGGTGGCCGAAGAAGGTCTTCTCGGACCCGGGGGTGCCCGGGGTGACCGAGTCCTTCGTCAGGCTGGACGCCATGGTCGTTCCTTGCTGGTCGGGACGCGTCACGCGAACGTGTACGCGCCCGGTGGGGGGCGGCCGGCACCGGCGGGCCGTGCCGTCCGCCCCACGCCCGGGGGAGGCCACCCCGGATCGCGGGGGCGGCGGACGGCGACCACCGGGATCCACGCCTCCTCCGCGCGTCCATGCGCGGTGAGGCCCGGCCACAGGTCGTTCCTTCCGGGGCCGGCGGAAACCGGCCCGCACACAAAAGAGACCTTCGGCGTCAACTGCGCCAAAGGCCCCCATGGTGCAACATGCGTTGATTCACCATACGGCAGGTCAGTGCCGGATATGGAAGGACTTGAGATGCGGATCACAGGTTTCAATGGAACCTAGATCACTCATTCGAAGGTCTTACCCGGGATCACCCCCCACGGCCGCAGGTCCACCCCAGGGGCGTCAAGGTGAGAAACGGGTGTGCGCGAGGTAGGGCCGGGCTTGGTGATCACGCCCCTGGTCCCGCCGCGGCGGGACTACCATCACTGGCATGACCCGAGTACTGCTCGCCGAGGACGACGCGTCCATTTCGGAGCCGCTGGCCCGTGCCCTGCGCCGGGAAGGCTACGAAGTCGAGGTGCGTGAGGACGGCCCCGGCGCACTCGACGCCGGAATGCAGGGGGGCGTCGACCTGGTGGTGCTCGACCTCGGACTGCCCGGCATGGACGGCCTGGAGGTCGCCCGCCGGCTCCGCTCCGAGGGGCACACGGTCCCGCTGCTGATCCTGACCGCACGCGCCGACGAGGTGGACACGGTCGTCGGCCTGGACGCGGGCGCCGACGACTACGTCACCAAGCCGTTCCGGCTGGCCGAACTGCTCGCCCGGGTACGCGCCCTGCTGCGGCGCGGCGCCACCGAGCCCCAGCAGCCGCCCGCCACCCACGGCGTGCGCATCGACGTCGAGTCGCACCGGGCGTGGATGGGCGACGAGGAGCTCCAGCTCACCGCCAAGGAGTTCGACCTGCTGCGGGTGCTGGTGCGGGACGCGGGCCGGGTCGTCACCCGCGACCAGTTGATGCGCGAGGTGTGGGACACCACCTGGTGGTCCTCCACCAAGACGCTCGACATGCACATCTCCTGGCTGCGCAAGAAGCTCGGCGACGACGCTGCCAACCCCCGCTACATCGCGACCGTGCGCGGCGTGGGCTTCCGTTTCGAGAAGAGCTGACCCCCGCCGGGGTCCGCCCGTGGGTAAGAGGACATGCGCCGCCGTCTGATCCAGTCCACGCTCGCCGTGGTGCTCGTCGTGATCGCCGTCTTCGGCGTCTCCCTGGTGATCGTCGAGACCCGCACGATCACCGGGAGCGCCCAGGAGCGCGTGGAGTCCGAGGCGGTGCGACTGGCCAGCATCGTCGACAGCCGGCTGATCGTCGAGGACCAGGTCACCGCCGAGATCCTCAGCAACCAGGTCACCGGGGACCGGTACGCCGTCATCCGGATCCCGGGCAAGCCGCCCATCGAGGTCGGCACCAAGCCGGACGGCGACGTCATCAGCGCCTCGGCACCCGGCGAGGAGGGCGAGACGGTCACCGTCGAGGAGCCGCGCTCCTCGGTGACCCGGGAGGTCGGCCGCACGCTGCTGATCATCGGGCTGGTGGCGCTGCTCGCGGTGATCGCGGCGGTGCTGCTGGCGGTCCGCCAGGCCAACCGGCTCGCCTCCCCGCTGACCGACCTCGCCGAGACCGCCGAACGGCTCGGCTCCGGCGATCCGCGCCCCCGCCACCGCCGCTACGGCGTTCCCGAGCTGGACCGGGTCGCGGACGTGCTGGACCGCTCCGCCGAGCGCATCGCCCGCATGCTGACCGCCGAGCGGCGCCTGGCCGCCGACGCCTCCCACCAGTTGCGCACCCCGCTGACCGCACTGTCCATGCGCCTGGAGGAGATCACCCTCACCGACGACCCGGACACGGTGAAGGAGGAGGCCACGATCGCGCTCACGCAGGTGGAGCGGCTGACGGACGTGGTGGAGCGGCTGCTGACCAATTCCCGGGACCCCCGCACCGGCTCCGCGGTCACCTTCGACCTCGACGAGGTGATCACGCAGCAGCTCGCGGAGTGGCGCCCCGCGTACCGCAGCGCCGGCCGCGCCATCGTCACCTCGGGCAAGCGGCACCTGCGGGCGGTGGGCACGCCGGGCGCGGTGGCCCAGGTGCTGGCGGCGCTGATCGAGAACTCGCTGATGCACGGGGGCGGCACGGTCGCCCTGCGCACCCGGGTCACCGGCAACCAGGTCGTCGTCGAGGTCACCGACGAGGGGCCCGGCGTCCCCGCCGAGCTGGGCTCACGGATTTTCGAACGGGCGATCAGCGGCCACAACTCCACCGGCATCGGCCTGGCCGTCGCGCGGGACCTCGCCGAGGCGGACGGCGGTCGGCTGGAGATGCTCCAGGCCAAACCGGCCGTCTTCGGCCTGTTCCTCTCCCGGACCCCTCCGCAGCGGTCCTCGCACGACGAGAACCGCCGCACGGTCCGCTGACCGGCCGGAGGGGCGTCGCACGGTCCGCCGACCGGCCGGAGAAACATCCCGCCGCCGGCCGGGAGGACATCGCACCGTCCGCGCCCCCGCTCGGGCGGCCCTGGCACGGTCCGTCGCCCGGGCGACGGGCTACGGCACCCGCTGCGTGGGGCGGCGGTCCGGCCTCCCGCCTTCCGCGACCGCCGCGTCGCGGGCCCCCGTCCCCGGCTCCCGCACCGGCAGCGCACGGAAGACCCACGTGCGGTAGGACCAGAAGCGGAACAGGGTGGCGACGCCGATGCCGAGGAACTTGAAGACGTTGCTCTGCAGCGGGCTGTCCCAGCCGAAACCGTAGGTCGCCGCGTACAGCACGCCGTTCTCGATCACCAGGCCGATCGCGCTGAACAGCAGGAACAGTGACATCTCCCGGGTCCGCCCGGACTTGTCGCGGTCGCGGTAGGTGAAGTACCGGAAGCCGACGTAGTTGAAGACGATCGCGACGACCGTCGCGATGACGCTCGCCCGCACCACCTGGAGGTCGGTCACCTGCCGCACCAGGTTGAACACGCCCAGGTTGACCAGCACGCCGACTCCGCCCACCGCGCCGAACTTGGCCACTTCGCGGAAGAGGCGCCGGATTCCCTGGGAACCGCGTTCCATCGCCTGCAGGCTCCCGTCCGTCGGTTGCGTCAACTCCGCCATGCTAACCACCCACCCGCGCGATCTTCCTGTGGACCGAGCCGGTGACCGGTGACCGTCCCGCCGGGCAGGCGGGATTCGGCCACCGCGGCGTGGCCGATACCCTGGGAGCGTGACGTTCCCGGTAGTCGGCATGGTCGGCGGGGGGCAGCTCGCTCGTATGACACACGAGGCGGGCATCCCGCTCGGCATCAGGTTCAAGCTTCTCAGTGACACTCCGCAGGATTCCGCGGCGCAGGTCGTCGGTGATGTCGTCGTCGGCGACTACCGCGACCTGGACACGCTGCGCGAGTTCGCGCGCGGCTGTGACGTGATCACCTTCGATCACGAACACGTGCCCACCGAGCACCTCAGGGCCCTGGAGGCGGACGGCGTCCCCGTCCGCCCGGGCCCCGACGCGCTGGTGCACGCCCAGGACAAGGGCGTGATGCGCGCGAGACTCGACGCGATCGGCGTGCCGTGCCCCCGGCACCGCATCGTCACCGATCCGGCGGACGTGGCCGCCTTCGCGGCCGAGGGCGACGGGTTCCCGGTCGTCCTCAAGACCGTCCGCGGCGGCTACGACGGCAAGGGCGTGTGGGTCGTCGACTCCGTCGAGGAGGCCGCCGAGCCGTTCCGGGCCGGTGTTCCCGTCCTCGCCGAGGAGAAGGTCGACTTCGTGCGCGAGCTGGCCGCCAACGTGGTCCGCTCCCCGCACGGCCAGGCCGTCGCCTACCCGGTGGTGGAGTCCCGCCAGGTCGCCGGCGTCTGCGACACCGTCATCGCCCCCGCGCCCGGCCTCGATGACTCCCTCGCGCTGAGGGCCGAGGAGATGGCGCTGAACATCGCCAAGGAACTCGGCGTCGTCGGCCACCTCGCCGTGGAGCTGTTCCAGACCCGCGACGGCCGCATCCTCGTCAACGAACTCGCGATGCGCCCGCACAACTCCGGCCACTGGTCGATGGACGGTGCGGTCACCTCCCAGTTCGCCAACCACGTCCGCGCCGTCCTCGACCTCCCGCTCGGCGACCCGCGCCCGCGCGCGAAGTGGACGGTCATGGTCAACGTCCTCGGCGGCGACTACCCGGACATGTACTCCGCGTACCTGCACTGCATGGCCCGCGACCCCCAGCTGAAGATCCACATGTACGGCAAGGACGTGAAGCCCGGCCGCAAGGTCGGCCACGTCAACACCTACGGCGACGACCTGGACGACGTGCTGGAGCGCGCCCGTCACGCAGCCGGATACCTGAGAGGCACGATCACCGAATGAGCCCAGTTGTCGGCATCGTCATGGGGTCGGACTCCGACTGGCCCGTCATGGAGGCCGCGGCCAAGGCCCTCGACGAGTTCGAGATCGCCTACGAGGTCGACGTCGTCTCCGCGCACCGCATGCCCCGCGAGATGATCGCGTACGGCGAGCAGGCCGCGGACCGCGGACTGAAGGCGATCATCGCGGGCGCGGGCGGCGCCGCCCACCTCCCCGGCATGCTCGCCTCGGTCACCCCGCTGCCGGTCATCGGCGTGCCCGTGCCGCTGAAGTACCTCGACGGCATGGACTCGCTGCTGTCCATCGTCCAGATGCCGGCCGGTGTCCCGGTCGCCACGGTGTCGGTGGCCGGCGCCCGCAACGCGGGCCTGCTCGCGGCCCGCATGCTCGCCGCCCACGACGAGGAACTCCTCGGCCGGATGCGGGAGTTCCAGCAGGAACTGAACGACCAGGCCACCGAGAAGGGCAAGCGGCTGCGCTCCAGGGCCGAAGGGTCCGCGGGCGGCTTCGGCTTCGGGAAGTGAGCCCCGTGACGTCCCTCGGCCGGGCCCGCGCGCTGCTGGCCGAGTTCCCCGTCGTCGACGGGCACAACGACCTGCCCTGGGCCCTGCGCGAGCAGGTCCGCTACGACCTGGACGCCCGCGACATCGCCGGCGACCAGAGCGCCCATCTGCACACCGACATCCCCCGGCTGCGGGCCGGCGGGGTCGGCGCGCAGTACTGGTCGGTGTACGTCCGCTCCGACCTGCCGGACGCGGTGACGGCGACGCTGGAGCAGATCGACTGCGTACGGCGGCTACTCGACCGGCACCCCGGGGAGCTGCGGGCCGCGCTGACCGCCGCCGACATGGAGGCCGCGCGCGCCGAGGGCCGGATCGCCTCCCTGATGGGCGCCGAGGGCGGCCACTCCATCGACAACTCCCTGGCCACCCTGCGCGCCCTGTACGCGCTCGGCGTGCGCTACCTGACCCTCACCCACAACGACAACGTGGCGTGGGCGGACTCGGCGACCGACGAGCCCGGCGTCGGCGGCCTGTCGGCCTTCGGCCGGGAGGTCGTGCGGGAGATGAACCGCGAGGGCATGCTGGTCGACCTGTCGCACGTGGCGGCGACGACGATGCGGGACGCGCTGGACACGTCCGCCGCGCCGGTGATCTTCTCGCACTCGTCCTCCCGGGCCGTGTGCGACCATCCGCGCAACATCCCCGACGACGTCCTGGAGCGGCTGCCCGCCAACGGCGGCATGGCGATGGTGACGTTCGTGCCGAAGTTCGTGCTCCAGGCGGCCGTCGACTGGACCGCCGCGGCCGACGAGAACATGCGCGCCCACGGCTTCCACCACCTCGACACCACCGCCGGGGCGATGGAGGTGCACCGCGCCTTCGAGGAGGCCCACCCCCGCCCCGTCGCCACGGCCGCCACCGTGGCCGACCACCTCGACCACATGCGCGAGGTCGCCGGCATCGACCACCTCGGCATCGGCGGCGACTACGACGGCACCGCGTTCACCCCCGACGGCCTGAACGACGTCTCCGCCTACCCGAACCTGATCGCCGAGCTGCTCGACCGCGGCTGGTCCAGGACCGACCTGTCCAAGCTGACCTGGCAGAACGCGGTCCGGGTGCTGGGCGCCGCCGAGGACGTGGCACGCGAGCTCCGATCGGCCCGCGCCCCCTCCCACGCCACCCTCGAGTCGCTGGACGGCACCGGGGACTGAGCGCCCGCGTCACGCGCGGGCGGGCCGCCCGGGGCCGGCACACGCCCGCACGGCCGCCCGCGCCGATCCGGCGTCGTCCCCCGAACGCCGCGTTCACCAGGAGGGACGCGGGAGCGGCGTGCGACGGTGACCGTACTGCGAACGCCCACGCGCGGGCACGCGCCCGGGTCACGACGTACGGAGCCCGTTATGGCCGATCTCCAGGACGACCTGTACCCCGCCGCCGAGGTCGGCCGGGCCGACGAGCCCGGCCCGCCCTGCCCCGAGGAGGCGGTCGTCGTCGCGCCGGATACCGGCGAACCCGTCTCCGACCCCGACGACGCCCCGCTGACCCGGGCCCGGGCCGTCCTGGCCGCACATCCCGTCGCCGACGGCTACAGCGGGCTGCCCCGGGCGCTGAGCCGGCTGGCCTGGTACGACCTCGACCTCGGCGAGAGCGCCGTCGACGCGGATGTGCCCCGGCTGCGCAGGGGCCGGGTCGGCGCCGTCTTCTGGTCGCTGCACCTGCCCGAGGACGACGCCGACGCCGACCGGCCCGTCGTCGCCGCCCTGGAGCAGCTGGACCTGGCGAAGGCGGTCCTCGCCGCCCACGACGAGAGTCTGCGTCCGGCCCGCACCGTCGGCCAGCTCGCCGACGCCCGCAACTGCGGCCGGGTCGCCGTCCTGTTCGGGCCCGTCCGGGCCGCCGCCCTCGGCGACTCCCTGAGCGTGCTGCGCGCCCTGCACGACCACGGGCTGCGGGTGCTCACCCTGACCGGCGTCTCCTGGGCGGGCCCCGCCGGACTGACCCGGTTCGGCGACGAGGTCGTCCGCGAGATGAACCGCATCGGCATGATCGCCGACCTCTCCCACGCCTCCACCCCGGTGGTCCGCCGCGTCCTCACCGTCTCCAGGGCGCCCGTGCTGTTCAGCCGCTCCGCCGCCCGCGCACTGCGCCCCCACCCGGCCAACCTCCCCGACGACCTGCTCGCCGAGGTGGGGGAGGCCAAGGGCCTGTGCATGGTGCCGCTGACCGCCGAGCAGGCCGGCCCGACCGTGCGGGACGTCGCCGACCACCTCGACCACATCCGCACCCTCGCCGGCCCGGAGTGCGTCGGCCTGTCCGGCACCTACGACACCGGCAGCGCCCACCCGCAGGAACTGCACGACACCTCCTGCTACCCGAGGCTGATCGCGGAGCTGCTGCGGCGCGGCTGGGACGACTCCGAGGTCGGCTTGCTGACCTGGGGCAACGTCCAGCGGGTACTGCGCGGCGCCGACTTCGCCGCACACACGGCCCAGCAGCGCCGCCCGCCGTCGACGGCGACCCTCGCCGCCCTGGACGGCTGAACCGCCGCCCTGGGGCGCTGAGCCGTCGTTAAGGAGTCCCCGGAGGTATCGATGCTCGCGCTGCATCTGCTCCAGTCCGCCCTGGTCCACGTCAACACGCTGCTGATGCAGCAGGTCCTCGCCGATCCGAAGTGGTCTGACACACTCACCGACGCGGACCGGCGGGCGCTCCCCCCGCTGTTGTGGACCCATGTGAATCCCTACGGCCGGTTCGAGCTGGGCATGAACAGACGCCTCGACCTGGACCTGACCGCCCGGGACGCCGTGCCCGGGCCGCGCGCCCCCGAGGGTAGACCGGCGGCGGCCCTGGGGTGAGGAGCTGGGGCTCCGATCGCCTACGAACAGCATCTGGTCACCAGCACCCTCGCCGCATAACGACACAAACAGGTGTCCACTTCACGGAGGAAGGTGCAGTCGGCGTGTCTTTGTGGGCCGCGACAACCTCCTGGTGCGAGCATCTTGACGCCGTCGCCGTCGAACTCGATGGCCGCCCACACAAAACGCTCGGCTGGGAAACCCCAGCCGAGCGCCTGCATAAACTGCTCGCGGCCTGATCGACACGACCACGTGTTGCAGCTCCCCGCTGAAACCGCCGTGGTAGCGGGCCTTACGCCCGTGGCGGGACGGCAGACGAGCTCAGAGCTGGGTTTCGCCGCCATCCACGGCCAGCTCGATGCCGGTGGTGTACGTGGCATCGAAGGCGAGGAATGCGGCCGCCTTGGCGAACTCTTCGACGGTGCCGTAGCGCTTCATAGGGTTGCTCGCGGTCCGCTCCGCCCTGAACTGGTCAGCGGCCTCTTTGGACAAGTTCATCGTTTCCAGAATCCCCGAGTCGATGGGACCCGGGCTGATCGCATTGACACGGATTCCCCGCGGAAGCAGCTCCCGGGAGAAGGTGCGGGCCATCGAGCGCAGCGCCGCCTTGCCGGCCGCGTAGACGCTGGTGTCCACCATGCCGATGACGTTCGCGATCGAGGTGGTGAGGACGATGCCGGCGTTCGCGCTCAGCAGCGGAGCGAGCTTCTGCACAGTGAAGAAGGCGCCCTTGACGTTGATCGCGAACAGCTCGTCGTACACGTCCTCGGTCGTCGACTCGAGGGGCGTGAGGGGTGAGATGCCGGCGTTGACGAACAATGCCTCGATCGAGCCGAGCTCGCTCTTTACACGGCCGACGAGCATATCCAGGTCGGACAGTGAGGCCACATCCGCCCGGACAGCCACGGCATTCTCGCCGAGCCGCTCGCGTGCCGCGTCGAGCTTGGCCTGAGAACGGCCGGTGATCACCACGCGGGCTCCGCCTTGCACCAGCAGCTCCGCCAGCGCGAGCCCCATGCCGCTGCTGCCACCCGTGATCACCACATTCTTGTCGCTGTACCTACCCATACCGAGGTTGCTCCGTTCCATCATCAAAAACATGTCGATATGTCTGGATGTCGCCATTCATGAAGCGAATCAGCCGAGGGTTTCGATCTTCATGTCGCCTGTGGTGACCGTGCGGATGTGATCGCTGGCGAGCAGGTCGTGCGGATTGCCGAGGTCGATGGAGCTGACCTCGTCGAGGCGGGCCAGCTGGGAAGGAGTGAGGTCGACCTGCAGAGCACCTAGGTTGTCCTCCAGCTGCGCGATGGTGCGGGCGCCGATGATGGGTGCCGTCACGCCCGGGGTGTTCAGGGTCCAGGCCAGTGCGACCTGGGCGGGTGTGCGGCCTAGTTCCGAGGCCACCTCCTTCACCACATCGGCAATGGCAAGGTTGCGGTCGGTGACCCATCCCAGGGCGACGTTGAGGCTCTTGCGGTTGCTGGCGGTTTCGCCGACAACGGAGCCCGCCTGGTTCTGGTCCTCCCGGCTGTACTTGCCGGTGAGCACCCCGCCGCCCAATGGGGAGAAGGGGACCACGCCGAGTCCCATCTCGCGTGCCATCGGGATCAGGTCACGCTCCGCGGTGCGCTCGATCAGGCTGTACTCGGTCTCCAGTGCGACCAGTGGTGACCAGCCGCGCAGGTCGGCGATCGCCTGCATGCGCGACACCTGCCAGGCCGGGGCGCTGGAGATCGCCACGTACAGCACCTTGCTCTGCCTCACCAGGTCGTCCAGGCCCCGCAGGATCTCCTCCACCGGCGTCCTGAAGTCCCATACGTTCACGTAGAGCAGATCGATGTAGTCGGTGTTCAGCTGCCGCAGACTGGCTTCCACCGACGCCAGCATGCTCTTGCGGTGGGTACCCCCGGAATTCGGGTCACCGGGCTGACGCAGCGTCGAGTACTTCGTCGCCAGCACCATCTTGTCGCGGTTGGTGCGGGCGAATTCGCCGAGCAGTCGCTCGGAGCTGCCGTTGGTGTAGGTGCTGGCGGTGTCGAAGAAGTTGCCGCCGAGCTCGGTGTAACGGTCGAAGAGCTTGCGCGCCTCGTCGCGCTCGGCGCCCCAGCCCCACTCGGTGCCGAAGGTCGCCGTGCCCAGCGCCAGCGGTGAGACCCGGAGTCCGGAGCGGCCCAGCAGCCGATAGGTGTCGAGAGTGAGTGCCATCGTGTTCTCCTGTGAGGTGCGGTTCGTGGCGTTCGAGAGGTGCGGATTGGTGGTCGACTCGCCCGGGTTTCAGGCGCCGAGCCCGTAGCCGCCGGCCACGGTGATGTCCTGGCCGGTGATGTAGCCGGCGGCGTCCGAGGCGAGGAAGGCGACTGCTTCCGCGACCTCCTGGCTGGTTCCGAAGCGCTTGAAGGGGATCTTCGAACGCATGGCGTCCCGGCCGCTCTCGGGCACCCCCAGCTTGTTGAGCAGCGGGGTGTCGGTGGCCCCGGGGCTCACGGCGTTGACGCGAATCCTGCGTGGGGCCAGTTCGAGCGCGAGGGAGGGCAGCATGGCCAGCAGCGCGCCGCGTGTCGCCGCCCCCACCGTGGCGCCAGGGGTGCCGCGACGGGATCCGATGCCGACGGTCAGCACGATCGAGCCGCCGTCGTTCATGAGGGGAAGGGCCTTTTGGAGGGTGAAGTACTGGCCCTTGAAGTTGAGGTCGGCGTGCTCGTCGAACGATTCCTCCGTCACCTCGGCAACCGGTGCCGGACGGAAGATCCCGGCGTTGAGGAAGAGCAGGTCCAACGATCCGAACCGCGCCGACACCGCCGACATCAGGGCGTCGGTGTCGGAGAGCACGCGCCCGTCGGATCGGACGACGAGCACGTCACCGGGGAGCTCGGACTGCGCCCGCGCGAGGGATTCGGGATTCTGGCCGGTGACCGCGACCTGGTAGCCGCGGGCGTGCAGCAGCTCGGCCGTCGCTCTGCCGATCCCGGTCGTCCCCCCGGTGATGACCGCTGTAGGCATGGCAAACCTTTCGTCGCTGAAGCGATGGGTGAGACCACCCGTAATCGGGGAACTCCCCGGTTGTCTCACCGTACACTGAACCGGGGACATCCCCGAATCGTTCCCGAGCCTCATCCGACACTCACGATCGCGAAGGTCATGACACCTCCACGCAGCACCCTGCGCGCCGACGCGCAGCGCAACCGCGAGCAGTTGATCGCCACGGCCGCCGAAGCCTTCGCCTCCGGACGCCCGATCTCGCTGGACGCGATCGCCAAACGCGCGGGAGTGGGGAACGCCACCCTGTACAGGCACTTCCCCACCCGAGAGGATCTGGTCGAAGAGGTCTACCGGGACCAGATCCGCCCCTTGCGCGAAGACGCGCGCACCCTGCTGGCTACCAAGCCGCCCGCACAGGCCCTCCACGCGTGGATGCTCCGATTCGCCGACTGGGCCGGCGAACGACGCGGCATCTGCGAGGCCCTGGTCGCCATGAGCGCTTCCGGCCGCTTCGGCACCGGACCGGTCTGCGACGAGGTCCAGCAAGTCCTGGCGATGGTGCTCGAGGCCGGTGCCACAGCAGGAGAACTGCGCAGCGACATCGACCCGGTCGAGGTAGGCGGCATCCTCGCCGGTTTGCTCTCCGTGGCCGGCGCACCCGAGCAGCGCCCCCAACTGAACCGCATGCTGGACGTCGTCGTCGACGGACTCAGGCCCCGCTAAGCGATACGCCAGCGGTTCGGCGAGGCGTCGGCCCATGCCGGACGGCATGGCTGCGGCCGCGGCGGTCGTGGCGCCCCAGACCTTGGTGAGGACCGTCGGGATGGTTGCCTACGTTCGGCTCGTTCCCCGCCTCGCGACAGCGCCCGAACGGCTCGTCAGGTGTCCCTGCCGTCGCCGCTCAAGGGTGATCGACGTGCCGGGCGACTGCGTCGACGCTGGGGCGGGCGTAGCGTTCCAGGGAGCGGACGGATGCGTGGCGGGAGCGGGTCAGCAGCATCGGGGCGGAGGTGCCGCCCTCGGCGTCGTGTGTCAGGGCACTGTGGCGTAGCCGATGGAGCGTCCAGCCGTTCAGGTCCTCGATGTCCTCGGGCGAGGCGAGAGGGTTGGCCAGTAGCCGGGTGTTCTCCTTGGAGATTTTCTCGGCCCGGCGATAGGAGAGCCGGGCCCGGCCGGTCTCGGAGCACACGTCCAGCGTGGGTGTTCCGGTCGGGGCCTTGCGGTCGGTGAGGAACAGCGGGCCGCGGGTGCGACGGGCGATCAGTCGGGGCAGAAGCCGGGCGGTGCCGGACTGCCAGTGAATCCACTCGACCGCCCCGCCCTTGGCGGTGATCCTGCCGCGCTTGTCCTGCGGATATGCGGATATAGGTCCTCCACGTTCAGGCACAGCACCTCATCGGCGCGGGCCGCCGACTCGTGGAGCATCTTCCGGAACGTCTTCTTGTCAGCTTTCGAAGTCGGCTGCGCAGATGCCCGAAGTCGTCTGCACTCGCTGATGGCGGATCACGCTGGGGCCAGCCAGGAGAGCCTGGCTGGCTCTTCTCTTGTCAGGCCCTGCTCACCGGTTCTTGGAGTTCGGTGACCCACTCGTCGTGGTTGTCGGGGCATTCCAGGTTGATCTCTCGGGGGTAGCCGACCGAGCGGTAGCCGTTGGCGTCGATCCAGCGGCCGAGGGTCTGGACGGTGGGCAGGACGGTCTCCATCGAGCCGCGGTGCATGACGGTCGCCGCCTGCTCGACGGGCGGCAGGTCCACGATCTGCAGCCCGTCGTCTTCGCTGAGGGGCGCGGAGACCTCGACGCCCGCGTGAATGAGGATCCCGCCGTCCGGCGCGTCCTCGTAGTAGGCGACCCCGGGCCCGGAGGGGGCGATGCCCGCCGCCTCCAGACGCCGGAACAGTTCGTCGTACAGCGGTTGGATGACCGGGCCGATGGTGTCGAAGTCTGGTGCCACTCCGGTCAGTTCGGCCACCCGCACGCTCGGCAGGCTCTTCAGTACAACATCGTTGCTGGGCATCTGCCCCTCGCTCTCAATCGAGCGGAGCCTCGCCTCGACTTGGGCCAGCCGGGCCGCCGCGGCCGTCATCGCCGCCTCCAGCTCGGCGCGCCGCAGCCGGAGCATGGCGCGCAGCTCCTCGGTGGTCACCTTTTCGTCCAGGATCGCCTGGACCTGCTGGAGGGTGAAGCCGAGGTCCTTGAGCGCGATGACGCGGTTGAGGCGGGCCAGCTGGGCGGCTGTGTAGTAGCGGTAGCCGGTGGCCGGGTCGACGTGGGCCGGGCGCAGCAGGCCGGTCGCGTCGTAATGACGCAGCATCCGGACCGAGACGCGGCCGTGCCGGGCGAAGTCTCCGATGGTGAACATGATGTCTCCGAGTTGACCGCCTGACACGGTGTGAGGGTCAAGAACACTGCTCGGATGCCGGGCAAAGACCGTGAGCAAGATCGGTGACGGCTCTCCGTCTGATGCCGCGGCTCACTCTTGCAGATAGCGGTGCAGGGAGGTCTTCGGGATGCCGGTCTTGGCGCTGATCTCGCCGTAGCTGGTGCCCTGGGCTTTCAGCAGGCGCGCATATTCGATTTTCTCGGCGGGGTGGGCGACCGGTCGGCCGATGCGGCGGCCGGCGGCTTCGGCGACGGTGCGGGCATGGGCGGCGCGTTCGGCGGTGAAGGTGCGTTCCATCTCTGCGAACAGGGCCAGAAGGAGGAAGGCGATGCGGGCCATGCCTTCGTCGGCGGTGTTGATCGGCAAGGGGTCGGCAAGGGAGCGCACGCCGATCTGTTTCTCGTCGAGGTCGTGGACGAGGTTGAGGACTTCGCGCAGGTTGCGGCCGAGCCGGTCGAGGGTGTGCACGACGACGGTGTCCCCGGGGCGGGCGTAGGCGAGCAGGTCGGCCAGGCCGGGGTGCTCGACGGTGGCTCCGCTCTTCTTGTCCACGTAGATCCGGTCGTTGGGGATGCACGCGTCAAGAGCTGCCGGGCGGCGTCACGGTCGGTCCGCGCCAGGGCGAGCGCCGCCTCCATCTCGGCCATGACCTCCTGCCAGGAGCTGCGGTGCGGGGAGAGCCGGTCGCCGTCGTAGACGTACCGGTGCTCCCGTCGCAGTGTGGAGGCGAGGCGGCCGAAAGCGATGACGGTCCCATCGGCGACCAGGTGCAGGGCGGTTCCGGCAGCGTGCAGCATCGCCTCTTGGACGCCGGGCTTGAGGTGTTCGTAGGGCCGCCAGGTGGTCAGCCCGGCGCGCTCTTCGCGGCCGGCGGCCTGCCAGACCTGTTCCAGCGTGGCTCGGCCGTGGCTGCTTCGGCCGCTCAGGGAGAGGCTGACCTCGTCCAGCAAGCAGCGCAGCCTTCTCAACGATCATCGACTTGCCGTTGTCGGTCGGTCCTATCAGCAGCAGGTTCGGCATGCGTTGCTTGGACGGCCAGGCCAGCAGCGTCTCCAATCGCTCCAGTGCCTCGGTGGCGCGCGGGTAGCCGATCCACCGGTCCGCCCGCACGTACCGCAGCCGCTCGGCGTCCGGCAGCCGCGCGATCTGCTGCGCGGCCGGGTGCAGGTGCGACAGGTCCACCGGCCCGTCCTCGCTCACCACTGCTCGATCACCTCGAACGGCTGGACCACAGCGTCCTGGCCAGCGTGCGGAACGGGCGGCTTCGGCAGCGCTGCCGGCCGGGGACCGGGCGGTGCCTCGGTGCGGCGCTGGCGGTCGAGGCGGGCCTTGCGGGTGCTGGCCGCAGCGGCCTCGGTGATCTCGCGCATCTGCGCCACCATGGCGAACAGGGCGTTCTCATCGGCCTCGGCGCGGCCCAGCTCGCGCAGCCGCGCGACGGCGGCCTTCTGCTCCCACGCGCTGATCGGCGGCCTCGACAGCGTCCGGTAGGGAATCTCCACGTAGGCGCCCTGGTCTGGGTCCAGGACCCAGATGCGGCTGATGTCCCGCGGATCACGGCGCAGGACGAAGCGGCCCAGCCGCTCGCGGCGGGCGATCCACGGCTTCAGCGCGTCGCTGTAGTACTGCACGTGGTCGATGACGAACCCCGATCGCGACAATGTCCGGCGGACCACCGGCAGGAAGTCCACCAAGAACGCCGTCTCGTTGGTCACCATCACCGGCGGGGACGCCGCGGCCACCTCCGCCCAGACCCCCACCGGGGTACGGCCCAGCGCCTCGTGCACCTGGCCGTGGTAGCAGGCCCCCGCCAGGGCCAGCCACCGCTGCAACTCCCGCAAGGTCAAAACGGCCTTGGCGTCGCTGTCGTAGGCGCCACGCTCGGCTGTGCTGGAGAACGTAGTGCCCGGCAGCTCGTGGACCATCTCCATCATCGTGCCGATCAGCCGCTCGATGATCCCGCCGAAGTGCGGCTGACCGGGCGGCCGGCAGCGCAGATTGATGCCGTGCTGGTCGCAGCCACGGCGCAGGGCCTCGCTCTTGAACTCCGCGGCGTTGTCCACATACAGCTCGCGCGGCTTGCCGCTCATCGGTCACACCGCATCCCCCCAGCCGCTCCAGCCACGGACGCTTGTCGGTGGCCGCATGCGCCGGGCACAGCCCGACCGAGGTCGCCGACGGCGCCTCCAGCGTCACCACCAGGCCCACCACACACCGGCTGACCACATCGATCGCCGCCGTCAGATACGGCCGGCCGATCGGCAGCCGGTGCTGCTCGTCGACCACGATCACATCCACCGGCGTGTGGTCGACCTGGACCTGCTCCAACACCTCAGTGACCTCCGGCGGCACGCCGCCCGCCGACCGCAGCCGACGGGCCGCCTCGCTTCCCTCCCGCGCGCTGATGGAGCCAACCGGGTCCAGCCGCGCGATCCGGCGCCGCACCGTTCCCCATGAGGGAACCCGCAGGCCGCGAGCCCGGCACTGGCGCGTGATCTCGCGGTAGACCGCCGCCACGGTTCGGCGCTGCCGCGTCAGGTACCGGGTGCACAGAACCTCTTGACCGATCGCCTCGACCTCATCGGACAGCCGCCCACCACCGCGCCCACCGCTGGAGCGACAGCGGTCACGGCGGGCACCTGGCACCGGCTGAAGGCCTGCGAGGCCGCCGGCTGCCACGGGGCGTACTACGACCGCAGCCCCGCCGGACGCGGCCGCTGGTGCACCGTGCAACTGTGCGGCGCCCGCGCGAGGATGCGCCGGTACCGGGCGAAGGACGTGTAGCCGCACCCCGCCGGCGCCCGGTGGGGCAGAATGCGGCGGGACGCCGGTTCGGCCGACTGAGCCTCGGCCGAACCGGCGTCACCCGTTCCCGCGCACGGTCCGCGTCAGGCGGCGGGGCGCCCCATCGCGCGGTAGCGCCACCCGGCCCGCCGCCACGCCTCGGGGTCGAGCGCGTTGCGCCCGTCCAGCACGAGCCGCTCGGTCACGACCTCGCCCAGCTCCGCCGGATCCAGCTCGCGGAACTCCCGCCACTCCGTCAGGTGCAGTACGACGTCCGCGCCCCGCACCGCCTCCAGCGCCGAGTCGGCGTACCCCAGCGTCGGGAAGATGCGGCGGGCGTTGTCCATGCCCTTCGGGTCGTACACCGTGACCTGGCCGCCCTGGAGGTGGATCTGCCCGGCCACGTTCAGCGCCGGGGAGTCCCGTACGTCGTCCGAGTCCGGCTTGAAGGTCGCGCCCAGCACCGCCACCCGCCTGCCCAGGAACGGCCCGCCGCCCAGCGCCTGCCGGGTCAGCTCCACCATCCGGCCGCGCTGGCGCATGTTGATCGAGTCGATCTCCCGCAGGAAGGTGAGCGCCTGGTCCGCGCCCAGTTCGCCCGCGCGCGCCATGAACGCCCGGATGTCCTTCGGCAGGCAGCCGCCGCCGAAACCGATCCCGGCCCGCAGGAACTTCGCGCCGATCCGGTCGTCGTAGCCGATGGCCTCCGCCAGCTTGGCCACGTCACCGCCCGTGGCCTCGCACAGCTCGGCCATCGCGTTGATGAACGAGATCTTGGTGGCCAGGAAGGAGTTCGCGGAGGTCTTCACCAGCTCCGCGGTCGGGAAGTCGGTCACCACGAACGGCGAGCCCTCCTCGACCGGCGTGGCGTACACCTCACGCAGCAGCTTCTCCGCCCGCTCGCTCCGCACGCCCACCACGATCCGGTCCGGGCGCAGCGTGTCCCGGACGGCGAGGCCCTCGCGCAGGAACTCGGGGTTCCACGCCAGCTCCGCGTCCTCGCCGGCCGGGGCGTGCTCGGCCAGGTAGGCGGCCAGCCGGTCGGCCGAGCCCACGGGCACCGTCGACTTGCCGACGACCAGCGCGGGGCCCTTGAGGTGCGGGGCGAGCGAGGCGATCGCGGAGTCGACGTACGACATGTCGCAGGCGTACTCGCCGTGCCGCTGCGGCGTGTTGACACACACGAAGTGGACGTCGCCGAACTCCCCGACCTCGGCCCAGTCCATGGTGAACCGCAGCCGCCCGGTGGATCCCTCGATCCCGGCCACATGCCGCCGCAGCAGCTCCTCGAGCCCCGGCTCGTACATCGGGACCTCACCGCGCCGGAGCTTGTCGATCTTCTCCGGTACGACATCGAGGCCCAGCACCTCGAACCCCAGCTCCGCCATGGCCGCGGCGTGGGTCGCGCCGAGATAACCGGTGCCGATCACGGTGATCTTGAGGGCCATGGGTGCTCCAGGGGTCTACGGCAGGCAGTGCGCGCCCGAGCATATCCGCCGGGTGCGCGGGGCCCTCGGCCGACTGTCGCCCACCTCACCTATCCACCGACGCGGAGCACGCCCTAAAATTGTGGTTACTTAACGGTAGTTAGCATGCCCAGCATCGCAGCTTTGGAGCGTGAGAGACCTTGGCCGGATCGGCTGACTTCGACCTGTACCGCCCGTCCGAGGAGCACGACATGCTCCGCGACGCCGTCCGCTCGCTGGCCGAGGCGAAGATCGCGCCGTACGCCGCCGCCGTGGACGAGGAGGCCCGCTTCCCGAAGGAGGCGCTCGCCGCCCTGGTCGCGAACGATCTGCACGCCGTCCACGTCCCCGAGGAGTTCGGCGGCGCCGGCGCGGACGCCCTCGCGACGGTCATCGTGATCGAGGAGGTGGCCCGCGTCTGCGCGTCCTCCTCCCTCATCCCCGCCGTGAACAAGCTGGGCTCGCTGCCGGTGGTCCTCTCCGGCTCCGAGGCGCTGAAGCGCAGGTACCTGACCCCGCTCGCCAAGGGCGACGGGATGTTCTCGTACTGCCTCTCCGAGCCGGACGCGGGCTCCGACGCGGCCGGCATGAAGACCAGGGCGGTCCGCGACGGCGACACCTACGTCCTCAACGGCGTGAAGCGCTGGATCACCAACGCCGGCGAGTCCGAGTACTACACGGTGATGGCCGTCACCGACCCGGACAAGCGGTCCAAGGGCATCTCGGCCTTCGTCGTCGAGAAGTCCGACGAGGGCGTCTCCTTCGGCGCCCCGGAGAAGAAGCTCGGCATCAAGGGCTCGCCGACCCGCGAGGTCTACCTCGACGACGTCCGCATCCCCGCCGACCGCATGATCGGCGAGGAGGGCACCGGCTTCGCCACCGCGATGAAGACCCTGGACCACACCCGCATCACCATCGCCGCCCAGGCCCTCGGCATCGCCCAGGGCGCCCTCGACTACGCCAAGGGCTACGTCAAGGAGCGCAAGCAGTTCGGCAAGCCGATCGCCGACTTCCAGGGCATCCAGTTCATGCTCGCCGACATGGCCATGAAGATCGAGGCCGCCCGCCAGCTGACCTACGCCGCCGCGGCCAAGTCCGAGCGCGGCGACAGCGATCTCACCTTCCAGGGCGCCGCCGCCAAGTGCTTCGCCTCCGACGTCGCCATGGAGGTCACCACGGACGCCGTCCAGCTCCTCGGCGGCTACGGCTACACCCGTGACTACCCCGTCGAGCGCATGATGCGCGATGCCAAGATCACCCAGATCTACGAGGGCACGAATCAGGTCCAGCGGATCGTGATGGCCCGCAACCTGCCGTGAAAAAGCCCGGTTCCGGGTGATCCGGCCCTTCCTGTGGTGGTCATGGGGCAGGGGGCGTAGGACGGAGGGGCGGGGGCCGGTCGTCGGCTCCCGCCGTTCCCCCGGGAGGAATCATGACCCAGCAGCAGCCCGCCGCCACGGAGCCGATGAGCCAGGAGATGCAGGACTGCGTCAACGCCTGCATGTCCTGTCACGGTGTGTGCGAGGAGACCATGAGCTCCTGTCTGCAGATGGGCGGCCAGGCCCAGATGCCGATCATGCGCACGCTCATGGACTGTGCGGAGATGACCCGCATGTGCGCCGACATGATGATGCGCCGCTCCCCGCTGGCCAACGAGATGTGCACGATGTGCGCGCAGGCGTGCGACATGTGCGCCGAGGCGTGCATGTCCCTGCCGGACGACGACCGGATGATGCGCTGCGCCGAGTCCTGCCGCCGCTGTTCGGAGATGTGCCGCGCCATGGCGGGCGCCACGATGTGACGCACCCGCCGACACGGCGGAGGGGCACCCCGCACCGGGATGCCCCTCGGCCGGCGTCGGGGCTCAGTTGCCCGAGACGGTGACCTTCTCGTCGTTCCTCAGCTGGCCGACCAGCGTCTTCACCTTCGTCATGTCCCACTGCAGGTTGCCGTTGGCGGCGTTGCCCGAGATCGGCATGTTCAGCGACTTGCCCTCGCCGCCGCTGACGCCCTTCATCGCCCAGAACATCCCGGCCAGGTCGAACAGTCCCATGTCCTTGTCGACGACCAGCGAGTCCAGGCCCGCGCCCATCGTCGGGTAGAGCTTGAAGGGGTTGAGGACCGTGCCCGGCGTGGCCACCTGGTTGGCGAGGGCGGAGAGGAACTTCTGCTGGTTCTTCGTGCGGTCCAGGTCGGAGCCGGCCAGCGCGTAGCGGGTGCGGACGAAGGCGAGGGCCTCCTCGCCGTTCAGGGTCTGCTTGCCCTTCTTGAGGTCGGCGCCGGACTTGGTGTCCTTGATGTCCTGCGGGATGTCCATCTCCACGCCGCCGACCGCGTCCACGATGCTCGCGAAACCGCCGAAGCCGATCTCGACGTAGTGGTCGATGTGCAGTCCGGTGTTGAACTCCACCGTCCGCACCAGCAGCGTGGGGCCGTCGATGGAGTACGCGGCGTTCAGCTTGTTCGCGCCCATGGCGGGCCTGGTGTTGCCCGACTCGGAGCCCTTGAACTCCGGGATCGTGACGTTGGAGTCACGGGGGAGGGAGATCAGGGTCGGGCCGTTGTCGCCGGTGTGCAGGATCATCATCGAGTCCGTCCGCTTGCCCTCGGCGGACCCGGTGTGCAGCTTCTTCTTGTCCTCGTCGGACATGCCCTCACGGCTGTCGGAGCCGACGATGAGGTAGTTCGTGCCCTCGCCCTTCTCGGGCCGGTCGATGACCGTGGCGAGGTCGACGTCGCGGTTGAGCTTGGAGTCGGCCCAGAAGTACGTGCCGACGGCCGTCACGACCAGCACGGTCACGACGGTGATCGTCGTCAGCTTGACGCGGCGGCGCCAGTCCGGCGCGGGCCGTGAGGCGTCACCGGGGCCACCGCCGGGCCCGCCGGAGCCGCCGCCGGGCCTGCCGTAGACCTGGCCGGTGTTGTAGCCGCTGTCGTAACCGTCGGAGCCGCCGTGGCCCTGGCCGTCCACGTACGACGGCTGCTGCGGGACACCGCCGTACGCGCCCTGCCCGGGAGGGGCCGCCGGGCCGCGGCGGACCTGCCGCATGACACGGGCGCCCTCGGGCCGTGCGCTCGCGCTGCCGTGTCCACGGCGTCCGCCGCGGTTGTCGTCGGACCGTGCCTCGGGCCAATCATTCATGGGCAACAGTGTGCAGGTCCCGGCGGTGTGCCATACAAGGGTCGTCGGAAAATCAGGGCAGCGCTGTTGCGAAGCTGACACAAATCCCCCGGATGCGGCCTCGGCATAAGGTTGAGGCCATGACAGACCAGGCCTCAGCCGCACGCACGGAGGGTCCCGACATACCGGGCAAGCCCACCTCGGCGTCCCGTACGACCCTCAGCCACATCATGACCCACGCCGACACCAACCTCCTCGGTACGGTGCACGGCGGGGTGATCATGAAGCTGGTCGACGACGCGGCGGGCGCCGTCGCCGGACGCCACTCCGGGGGGCCGGCGGTCACCGCCTCGATGGACGAGATGGCCTTTCTCGAGCCGGTCCGCGTCGGTGACCTGGTCCATGTGAAGGCCCAGGTCAACTGGACCGGGCGGACCTCCATGGAGGTGGGGGTGCGGGTGCTGGCCGAGCGCTGGAACGAGTCCGCGCCGGCCACCCAGGTCGGCTCCGCCTACCTGGTGTTCGCGGCCGTCGACGCCGACGGCAAGCCCCGCCGGGTGCCGCCGGTGATGACGGAGACCGAGCGCGACAGCCGCCGTTACCAGGAGGCGCAGATCCGCCGCACCCACCGGCTGGCGCGCCGCCGGGCGATCATGGAGCTGCGGGAGAAGCGGGCGGCGGAGGGCTTCGAGGACTGACCGCCCGCCGCCCCGCGCGGCCGCCGGACCGCGCATCGCCGCCCCGCCCCGGCCGACCGGCCGACCGCCGGCGGGGCGGCCCTCCCGGGCCGGCTTCAGGAGCAGCTCACCTCGTCGCCCCGCACCGCCCCGAACTCGTCCTGCCCCGGGTCCCGCGCCCGCACCGTGCGGGCCTTGCGGAAGTCGGCGCCCGCGATCACCTTCAGCGTGGGGCCCTGGCCCTCCACCGCGCGCAGCTCGCTGCCCGGCAGCGCCGCCGCGAGGGACTTCGCGGACCGGTCCCAGCGGGGGTCGTAGGCGACGACCGTCCGCCGCACGTCGCGGTCGGCCGCGTTGACGGGGGCGCGGGTGGTGTCGAAGCCGGTCGCCGCCAGGGCCGCGTCCACGCGCCGGCCCAGGCCCGGCGTCCGGGTGCCGTTCTCCACCTGCACCCGGATCCGCCGGGGGTCGACCGGCACGGGCAGCGCCGCGCCGCGCCCCCGGCGCACGGTGAGCGGCTGGTCCCGGCGCAGCGCCTCGAAGATGTGCTCGGCCCTGCCGGTGTCCCACTTCAGCGTCGAGCCGACGCCCTTCACGGCGTACCCCATCGTCGCGATCGGCACCGTCGTGAACTCGGACGAGGAGGGCGAGAAGTTCCGCATCGCCCGGCCGAGGTCCAGCAGTTCGTCGGTGCCGAAGCCCTTGTCGGCGCGGACCGAGCCGAGCACCGCCCGGGTCACGTCCCGGAACCTCATCGGGTTCAGCAGGATCCCGGAGGAGGTGGCCCGGTCCACCAGCGCCGCCATGAAGTGCTGCTGGCGCTTCATCCGGCCGAGGTCGGAGGCGCTGTCGACGTGGCGGGCGCGCACGTACTGCAGGGCCTGTCCGCCCCGGAGGGTGTGCCGGCCGGCCGGCAGGTCCAGGCCGGTGCGGCTGTCCCGCAACCGCCGGTCGGTGCAGATCTCGACGCCTCCGACGACGTCCACCGTCTTCATGAAGCTGGCGAAGTCGACCTCCAGGTAGTGGTCGATCTTCACCCGGGTCATCCTCTCGACCGTGCGTACGGTCAGCCGCGGTCCGCCCTCCGCGTAGGCCGCGTTGAGTCTGACGGGGTGCCCCTCGTGCCGCTCGCCGCTCACCCGGTCGGTGTGCGGGGGCGTCAGGGCGTAGGAGTCGCGGGGCAGGCTGACCACGCTGGCCCGGTCCCGGTCCTCCGAGATGTGCACGATCATGATCGTGTCGGTGCAGCGGCAGGGGACCCCGCCGAGCCGGTACCGCTCCCGCTCCGCCCGGCCGATCCTCTCGCGGCCGTCGGTGCCGACGAGCAGGATGTTCATGCCGTGCCCGGCCTCCGGACGGTTCTTCATGTCGCGGAACGGGTCCACCCGGGCGATGTCCTCGTCGAGGCTGCTGATCACCGCGTGCCCGATCCCGGCGGAGGCGAGCACCACGACCGACAGCGTGGTGACGGTGCGCACGGCCCAGCGGGGCCTGCGGCGCGCGGTCGCGGGGGGCCGCGGACTCCGGCGGGGTGGCCGCGGGGGCTGCTGGGGCGCGGTGCGGGGCCGGGGGGACCGCGGCGGCGTGGGCAAGGGGGCACCTCCGGACGACGGCCGTGCGTGGGATCGTGAGCACCGTAGGCCGACAGGATCTGCGCCCCCGGCGCAGCGCCCCGGCGCGCGCATCGGTGTCCCCCGTTCGCGGTAACGTGAGCCCCCTATGAACGCCAATCCCGACGTGCGGCTCCCCGCCGTTTCCGTGATCATGCCCGTCCTCAACGAGGAGCGGCATCTGCGCGGCGCCGTCCGCGCGATCCTCGCCCAGGAGTACGCCGGCGAGATGGAGGTCGTGATCGCCCTCGGTCCGTCCACGGACCGCACGGACGAGATCGCCGCCGAGCTCGTGGCCGAGGACCCGCGGGTGCACACCGTGCCCAATCCGACCGGCCGCACCCCGGCCGCCCTCAACGCGGCGATCGGGGCCTCGCGCCATCCGGTGGTGGTCCGTGTCGACGGGCACGGGATGCTCTCCCCGGACTACATCGCGACCGCCGTGCGCCTCCTGGAGGAGACCGGCGCGCAGAACGTCGGCGGCCTCATGCACGCCGAGGGCGAGAACGACTGGGAGCAGGCGGTCGCCGCCGCGATGACGTCGAGGATAGGCGTGGGCAACGCCGCCTTCCACACCGGTGGCGAGGCCGGTCCCGCCGAGACGGTGTACCTCGGCGTCTTCCGGCGGGAGGCGCTGGAGCAGCAGGGCGGCTACAACGTGGAGTTCATCCGCGCCCAGGACTGGGAGCTGAACTTCCGCATCCGTGAGGCCGGCGGGCTGATCTGGTTCTCGCCGGAGCTGAAGGTGTCCTACCGGCCCCGGCCGAGCGTGCGGGCGCTGGCCAAGCAGTACAAGGACTACGGCCGTTGGCGGCACGTGGTGGCCCGCTACCACTCCGGCTCCATCAACCTGCGCTATCTCGCCCCGCCGGCCGCGGTGTGCGCCATCGCCGCCGGAACCGTCGTCGGCGCGGCGCTCACGCCCTGGGGCTTCGTCGTGCCCGGCGGCTATCTCGCGGCGATCGTGGCGGGGTCCGTACCGGCCGGCAGGGGGCTGCCGCCGAAGGCGCGGCTGCGGATCCCGGTGGCGCTGGCCACCATGCACATGTCGTGGGGCTGGGGCTTCCTGACCAGCCCGCGGTCCCTGGCGAGGAAGGTCATCGCCTCGCGGCGGCCGGCCGTCCCCGCGGACGCGCCCACCGTCTGACGCTCCGCGGTACGAGGGGGCCCTTCCCGGCGGCCGGGAAGGGCCCCCTCGCGTCACCAGGTGTAGTCGGGGTCGACGCGCATGCAGGCCTTGTCGTCGGCCCCGTTGAGCGCCTGTGCCGACTCGGGGGTGGTGTCGTCCTTGTCGTCCTTGTCGTCCTTGTCGTTCTTTTCGGGCGCCTCGTACGTCGTGCCCTCGCGCCAGTCGGCGCCCACCACCAGCGTGACGCCGGACACCTCGGTGGACCGTTTCACCGAGCCGGCCGGGACCCCGAGGACCTCGGCGACCCGCCGGGCGTCGCCCTCCAGGTCCGCGCTGGGATAGCGCACCACCGTCCGTTCCTCGCCGAGCGCGCCGGTGGTGTCGGCGGTCGCCTCCGCGAAGCCCTTCTCCCGCAGCACCCCGGCCACGGTGCCGGTGCGGCCGGGGACGGCCGCCAGGGTGTCGGTGCGGGTGCCGTTGCGGACCTGGACGGCGATCTCGGCGTCGTCGGCGGCCGGGTCGGACGCAACCCTCTCCCCGGCCTTCTCCGGCTTCGCGTCCCCGCCGTCGAGGGCGATGTCCTCGCGGACCAGGCGGAACAGCTTCTCGGCGTCCTCGGTCGGCTCCACGCGGGCGCCCACGTACCGGTTGGGCATGGTCGTCATGGTGATGCGCGACGGCTTCACCTTGCGCAGTTCGGCGCTCAGGTCGTAGAGCTTCTTCACGGTGTCGAGTCCGGGGTCCACGGTGAGTGCCCCGGTGGCCTTCTCGGCCAGTCTGCGCAGGTTGTTGGGGCTGCTCAGGGTGGCGTTCTCCCGCAGCTGCCGGGCCAGCGAGTTCATGTACATGTGCTGCGCCTTGGCACGGGCGAGGTCGCTGCCGTCCTCGAAGCCGTAGCGCGTGCGCAGCCACTGCAGGGCCTGCTCGCCCTTGATCGGGTGGGTGCCCTCGGACAGCCTCAGGCCGGAGCCGTGGCCCTGGCTGTCGCGCGAGTGGATGTTCGCGTCGACGCACACCGGGACACCGCCGACCGCGTCCGCCATGGACACCACGCCCGCGAAGTCGACCATGACGAAGTGGTCGATGTGGATGCCGGTCAGCTCCTGCCAGGTGGCCACGGTGCAGCCGGGACCGCCGTGTCCGAGGCTCTGGTTGGTCATCGTGCGCCCGTAGCTCGCCGGGTACACCGTCCCGTCGTCCGGGTCGGTGCACTTGGGGATCTCGACCAGGGTGTCGCGCGGCATGCTGATCACGGACATGTTGGACCGGTCGGCGGACAGGTGCAGCAGCATCTGGACGTCGGCGAGCGGGGTGGCCCCGAACGTCTCACGGGCGCCGCCGAGTTGCTGGTTCTCCTCGGTGTCCCGCGCGTCGCTGCCGATGAGCAGGATGTTCAGCGGGGTCTGCCCGGCCGCGTTCGGGGTCGGCTCGGCGACCTTGCTGTCGCCCAGGTTCAGGACGTCCTTCTTGATGTTGTCGTTCAGCTGCCGGTAGTAGAGGTAACCCGCCCCGGCCGCGCCGGTCATGAGCAGTGCGAGGACCGCCGCCGACCACTTGAGCAGCCGGCGTGCCCGGCGCGGGCGGGGGCCGCTGCCGCCGTCGGACGGGCCCGCCTCCGTGTCGTCCTCGCGCGCGCCGTCACCGAGCGTCTCCCGCGTGGCGTTCTGCGTCACCGCCTCCGTCCTGGCCACCCCTGGCAACTCCTCGCCTCGTCAAGCAGGCTCGCCCTGCGTCCTGTTAGACGCTCGACGGGCCCGTCAGTTGCACCGGGACTCCAACGGACTTCAACAAGTTTCGCGCGGCCGCGGAAACCGTCCCCCGCACCGCGCGAGCCCCCTACCAGCGGTAGGGCTCGTACACGTCCATGCACGCGTCCGTCTCCGAGCCGTTGAGGGCGTCGGCGTCCTCCGGCAGGTCCCCCGGCCCGGGCGGCGGCTCCTCCGGATAGGCGGTGCCCTCCCGCCAGTCCGCGCCGACCACCACCGTGACGCCCGTGACGTCGGCGGACCGCTCCACCGAACTCCGCGGGATGCCCAGCGCCTCGGCGACCCGCCGGGCGTCCCCCCGCAGCCCCGCGCCCGGGTACCGGACGGCGGTCCGCTCCTCGGCGAGGGCGCCCGAGGCGTCCGGCACGGCCCGGGCGAAGCCTTTCTCCAGCAGCGTCCGGGCGATCGCGCCCGCCCGGCCGCCCACCGGGCCGAGGGCCGCGGACCGGGTGGCGTTCCGCACCAGGACGTCGATCCGCCCGTCCGGTGCGGCCGGGTCCCCGGAGGCCGCTTCGCCGGCGGGGGCCCTCTTCCCGCCCGCCCCGCCGCCCCTGCCGTCGAAGGGCACGTCGTCGCGGAGCATGGCCCACACCCGTTCGGCGTCGGCACCGGCCGGGATCAGGTGGTTGCGGTTCCGCGGATCCACGGCGGTGGGCAGCGTCGTCATGGTGATGCGGTCCGGCGGGACGGTCTTCAGCCGCATCGCCAGGCCGTACAGCTTCCCCACCGAACCGATCTCCTCGGAGACCGTCAGCGACTCGGTCGCCGCCTCGGCCAGATCCGTCAGGCGGCCGGTGTCGGTGAAGACGTTCTGGTCCCGCAGGGTGCGGATCATCGAGGACATGTACATGCGCTGCGCCCGGGTCCGCAGGACGTCGCTGCCCCAGGCGTGCCGGGTGCGCAGCCACTGCAGCGCCTGCTCGCCCTCGACCTTCCTGGTCCCCGCCGTCATCTTCAGGCCCGAGCCGCCGGGCACTCCGGGCAGCGGACGGTCCCACACGTTCTGCTCGACGCACACCTCCACCCCGCCGATGGCGTCGGCCATGGTCACCACGCCGGCGAAGTCGATCGTCATCCAGTGGTCGATGTAGACACCGGTGAGGTTCTGCCAGGTGGCCAGCGTGCAGCCGGCGCCGCCCCGGGCCAGCGACGTGTTGATGATGTCGTCGGCCGCCGGGTGGATCTCCCCCGTCTTCGGGTCGGTGCACTCGGGGATGTCCACCCGGGTGTCGCGCGGCATGCTCACCACGGCCGCGCTCCTGCGGTCGGCGGCGAGGTGGACCAGCATCTGCACGTCGCCCAGCGGCGGATTGCCGCGGGTGTCCCGGCCGCCGCCGAGTGCGACGTTCTCCTTCGAGGCACGGCTGTCGGAGCCGATCAGCAGGATGTTCAGCGGCGTCTGCCCGGCCGCGTTCGGCCCGGTCCTGCGCGCCTTGGAGTCACCGCTGCTGCGCTCGCCCTTGTCGATGTTGCCGTTCAGGTGCCCGTAGTACAGGTAACCCGCGCCGGACGTCCCGAGTATCAGGACGGCCAGGGCCGTCGCCGACCGGCGCAGCGCGCGCCGTCCCCGCCCCGGCACGCGTCCACCGGGCGGCCGGCCGCCGCCTTCCGGGCCGCCGCCTTCCGGGCCGTCACGGCCGTCCGGAGCCGACCGTCCGCCGGAGCGGTTCCCGTCCCTGGGGCGGGGCCGGCGCGGACCGGTCCCCGGCCGGGCCCCCTCCTCGTGCACACCGCTCCGTGTCATCGTCGTGTCCCCCCACCCCTGGCACCGCGGAACGGGCCCGCCCGCGCCCCGTAGGACGCCCGGCGGGCCCGTCGGGTCACTTGGCGCACTCCACCTTGTCCGCCGTGGACTTCTTGATGTCCTCGGGCGCCTTGTCCGGCGGTGTGAGGGAGACCCCGGCGCCCTTGAAGTCCTTGCCGAGGGTCAGTGACATCGCGGGCAGGCCCTGGGCGTTGGTGACGCTCTCGCCGGGTTTCATCGCCGCCCCGGACAGTCCCAGGACGTCGGCCAGGCGGCGCGCCTGGGCGGCCTGGCCGGGGGCGTACTCGAGGGTGGTCCTGCTCAGTTGCGCGGGTGCGTTGCCGGCGTTCTCGGACTTGTCGATGCCCTCCTCGACCTGGAGCCAGCTGAGCATCTCCTGGGCGCTGCCGCCGGGTGCGCCGCCGTTGAGGATGCGGACACGGACCTCGGAGGCCGGTGCCTTCTCGCCCTTCAGCCGGGCGGCGACTTCGGCCTTCTCCTTCTTCTTCTGCTGCTTGACCGCGGTGAACGACACGTCGCTGCGGATCAGTTCGAAGACGTCCTGGGCCTTGGAGTCGTCGAGGACGACGGTCGCCTTCACCGCCTCCGCGGGATTGTCGATCACCGGCACGGTGGTGAAGGACAGGTTCTTGATGTTGAGCTTGCCCAGTTCCAGGCCGAGGTCCTTGAGCTTGCCGATGCTGTTCAGCTGGGAGTCGACGGTGAGCGCCTCGGTGCCCGCCTCGGCGAGCTTGATCATCTTTGACGGGCTGGTGAGCGTGTCGTTCGACTTCAGTTTGCGCATCAGCGCGCTCAGGAACTGCTGCTGCAGCGCGATCCGGCTCAGGTCGCCGCCCAGACCGACCGAGTGCCGGGTCCGGACGAACGCCAGGGCCTGTTCGCCCTCGATGGTGTGCGTGCCCCGGGACAGCTTCAGGTGGGAGTCCGGGTCGTCGATGTCCTTGGCCAGGCACACCTCGACGCCACCGACCGCCGAGGTCAGCGTCTTGACGGCGTTGAAGTCGGCCACCATGAAGTTGTCCGGCGTGATCCCGGTCAGCTCGGTCACGGTCCGCATGGTGCAGCTGGGCGTGCGACCGCCCTGGCCCAGGCTGGTGTTGAAGCGGACGCCGGTGGAGCCCGGGATCACCTTCTGGCTGCCGTCCTCCTGCTGCGTCGGGCAGTCCGGGATGTCGACTATCAGGTCGCGCGGGATGCTCAACGCGGTCGCGTTGGAGCGGTCCTTGGAGACGTGCAGCAGGATCGTGGTGTCGGCGTGCCCGGCGCTGCCCGTGTCGCCGTAGCCCTCGTTGCCCGCCCCGGTGCGCTTGTCGGTGCCGATCACCAGGATGTTGATCGCCTTGTCCTTGCTGAAGCCACCGGTGCCGGCCCCGTCGTCGGAGACGGACGTGATGTTGTCGTTCAGGTGCTCCAGGTACAGGTAGCCGGTGACGCCGGTGGCGAGCACCACGAACGCCATGGTGCCGCCGGTCCACAGCAGCGCCTTCCTCGTCCTCGGCTGCTTCCTGCCGCTCTTCCCCGGCCGGCGCCCGCGCCGCCCCGGGGGCGGTTCCTGCGGCGCGCCCCGGCGCCTGCGCTGCGAGGGCACCTCCCGGCCGGGCGTCTCGCGCCCCTGGGCCCCGCGGCCCGGCCCCTCGGACGAGCGGTCCGGTGCGGCCGACCGCTCGCGCGCGGATCTCCCGCGTGAGGAGCGGGGACCGCGCGGACCGGGAACCGGCGACTGCGCTGCGGAAGTACCCAGTCGCAATTCGTATTCACCCGTGTCCGGATTGAGTACCCACTGGTCTGCGGGGTCGATGTTCTCCGCCCGCCCACGGCCTTGCGCGTCCACGGTCGCTCGAATCCTCCGTCGGGGCCACGCGGCGCCTTTCCCCTCCCAGGCGCTCGGGTCTCGGTCACACAGTGCGGGATCTCAGGACGTGCCTGGGGGAACGGACGCACCGGAGCGCTCACACTAACGGTCCTGATCCTCCCCGGGCGACGCCGGTGACGAATTACACGCCCCACAAGGGGCAATCCGCCCATTTTCGTGGTTTGAAGTTCACGAACAGGGGGCGGTTCGGAGGGCCTTTACGAACAGGTGTCGTCGGCGGCGGTGTTTCCCGGGAAGGTCGGGGCGGGGGAGGTGTCGCCGGACCGCTCCCCGGATTCCCTTTCCGTGGCCTTGCCGTCACCGTTCGTGTCGATCGCCACGGGTGCGTCCCTGCGCAGCCGCTCGAACAGTTCCCCCGCGGCGGGCTGCGCGAGCTGGTCCCGATTGGCGTCCCCGGTGTACGGCTCCCGCGGCACGGTGAGGAATTGCACGCCTTCCGTGGGGGTCTCGCGCAGCCCGCGCACCAGTTCGTAGAGACTGCGCAGACTCGCCAGTTCCGGATCGGTCGTGAGCGAGGAGGTGGCCGCGTCCAGAACGGGATAGAGCTTCACCGGATTCAGCAGGACGTCATCGCCGCGCACCTTGCTGACGAGCGCCCCCAGGAAGCGCTGCTGGCGCTCGATCCGCTCGGTGTCACTGCCGTCGCCGAGCGATTTGCGCGCGCGGACGTAGCCGAGGGCCTGCTCCCCGTCCAGGGTCACCCGGCCTGCGGGCAGCCGCAGTCCGGCGGCCTTGTCGTCGATGGGCTCGCGCAGGCACACCTCGACGCCGTCGACGGAGTCGACCATCTCCTTGAAGCCGTGGAAGTCGACGACGACGTGGTGGTCGACGCGGATGCGCGTGAGCTTCTCGACGGTACGGACGGCGCAGGCCGAACCGCCCACCTGGAAGGCCTCGTTGAACTGCGTGAACACCGGTTCGGAGCGTGAGGCGTCGGGGCGGCGGCAGCCGGGCACCCGGACCATCAGGTCCCGGGGTATGGACACCGCGGTGGCGGTGCGCCGGCCCGCCGACAGGTGCAGCAGGATCGCGGTGTCGGACCGCTCGGTCCCCGGGTCCCGCCCGTAGCGGCGGTTCTCGTCCCCGGAGCGCGAGTCCGAGCCGATCAGCAGGATGTTCCGGGCGTCCTTGACGAGAGCGGTCGGGCGCTCCTTCTCGAACCGCGCGAGTTCGGCCGCGGCCGCCTCGTCCGGTGTGATGTTCCCGTCCAGCTTCAGGTACACCGCCCAGCCGGCCCCGGCGGCCGCCACGAACACGGCCGCGACCGCGAGGCCGGTGCCGCACGCCCAGCGCCGGCGCCGGCGCGGGCGCCGGGTCCGTCCCGGGCCGTCGGCCGTGGCCCCGCGGGACGCGCTCGCGTTGTCGCTCATGGCCGGGGCCATCCCTCAGTGCGTACGGGACCGGGACGGGGTGCGGTGCGGTGTGGAGTGGTGGGCACGGCGCGGTGCTGTGCCGCTGGTACGACGATGACCCGGCAGGGCGGTGCCCGGCGCACGGTGCTGCGCCGAACGGGTGAGGAGCCCGGGCGGCGGGGCGTGGGTGGCCGGGGCGCGGGCCCCGGCTCTAGCGGCTGATGGCCGTGATCCGCTCGCTCTCCACCCGCTTGTCCAGGGCGTCGCCCCCGAGACGGTCCAGGTTGCGGCACAGCACCACGGAACCGCCGGTCGCCAGCGGTCCGTACAGGCCGGCGTTCAGGCCCTCCCAGGTGTCGTAGGGCAGCCCGGACAGGATCCGTGAGCCGGGTCCGGTCAGACCGAGGTCCGTCGCCTCCGCCCGGGCGCGCTCGACCACCTCGGCCCCGGTGAACTCCCGCCCCGCCACGATCAGCGCCGGCTCGTCGGGGTCGACGGGCGCGTACGGCACGAACCGGTCGCCCTGTCCCGGCACCTCGACGGCGTAGTCGGCGAAGCCCTCCGGCGGCTGCGGGAAGCGTCCGCCGAGCGGCCTGAGCGCCAGGGCGATCCGCGCGCCCGAGCAGGCCCGGGCGGCGTCCAGCGACTCCGGCTCCGGCCCGCTCACGACGGCGTCCGCGGACGCCGGCCGGCCGGCCACGTCCGCGATCACGCCCACCGACGCGCACGCCAGCAGCCAGACCGCCGTCTGCCAGTGCGCGGGCAGGAGCAGCGCCACCCGGTCGCCCGGTTCGACGGACAGCTCGTCCTGGAGGAGGTTGGCGGTCTTGGCCACCCAATTGGCGAAGGTGGCCACGGACAATTCGACGCGTTCGCCGGTGGCGTCGTCGTAGAAGGTCACCAGGGGGCGTCCCGGGTCCGCGGCCAGCGCGGAACTCAGCAGGTCGGCAGGGGTGCGGTCGGTCGCGTTCACCCGCGCAAGCGTACGCGGACCCGTCCGCGCGCACCGCCCGGCCGGGACACCGGTTCGGACGAACGGGCTCCGACGGACCGTCACCTCACGGATGGACAGATGTGCCGGCTGTGCCCAAGGTCGGGAGTATGCGTGGAATCCTTGCTTCCTCGATCGGTGTCACCTGCGCCGCCGCCCTCGCCCTCCCGCTCGCTCCGCCCGCCACCGCGGCGGCCGTGAGACCGGCGGCGACGGCGGAAGCGGCCACGCGCGCAGCGGTGACGGCCCGGCCCGACGTTCCCGGCAGCACCCAGTCGCTGCCCCTGCGCCCCCTCGCCCGCGACCGCGTCACCGGCGCCGTCGTCGTCGGCCTCGCCCCTCGGGCCGTACGGCACTTCTCCCTTCTCGGGGTCGTCTGGGACGACCCCGCCGCCGAACTCCACGGACGCGTCCAGGTCCGTACCCGGGCGGCCGGGGAGCGGGCCTGGACCGACTGGCGGGACGTCGAGACCCATTACGCCGACCACGCGGCCGATCCGGGCAGCGCGGAGGCCGCCGCGGACGGGGTCCGCGGCGCCACGGCGCCGCTGTGGGTGGGGGATTCGGACGCTGTGGAGGTCCGGGTGCAACCGGAGCCCGGAGAATCCGGGGCCGGTGATTCCGGGGCCGGTGATTCCGGTGCGGGGGAACCAGGCGCGGGGGAAGCAGGGGCTGGTGATCCAGGGGCGGGTGATCCCGGGTCCGGCGACTCGCCGGCGTTGCCCTCCGGGCTGCGGCTGGAACTCGTCGACCCCGGGGCCGCCGCTCCGGCCCCGGTGGAGGCCGCGGACGCTCCCCGTACGGACGTCATGAGCACCGAGGCGACCGCCGCCTCCGCGGCCAACTCCGCGCTCGCACCGCTCGGCGCCACCGAGCTCCCGGCGCTGACCGGTGAACAGACCCGGCAGGAACTGCTCACCCTGCGCGGGTCCGAACTGACGGGGGAGCAGCGGGCCAGGCCGTACATCGGGCCGCGGCCCGCCATCGTCACGCGGCGCGGCTGGGGGGCGAACGAGAGCCTGCGGGACAAGGGGTTCGTGTACACCGGCAAGGTCAAGGCGGCCTTCGTGCACCACACCGCCTCCGGCAACACCTACTCGTGCGCGCAGGCCCCGGCGCTCGTCCGCGGCTTCTACCGCTACCACGTCAGGAGCCTGGGCTGGCGGGACATCGGCTACAACTTCCTCGTCGACAAGTGCGGGAGGATCTACGAGGGCCGGGCCGGGGGAGTGGCGAAGCCGGTCAAGGGCGCCCACACCTTCGGGTTCAACACCGACACCACGGGCATCGCGGTGATCGGCTCCTACGGCTCCAAGAAGCCGTCCTCCTCGGCGGTGAAGGCCATCGCTCGGCTCACCGCCTGGAAACTCGGGCTGCACGGCGTGAATCCGCGGGCAAAGACGTACCTGGAGTCCGCCGGTGGCAATCTCCACCGGAAAGGCAAGAAGGTACGACTGAACGTGATCTCCGGTCACCGGGACGGGTTCAACACCGCGTGCCCAGGGGGGAAGCTCTACCGGAAGCTCGGCACCGCACGTTCCACGGCTGCTCGTTACCAGGGCCGCTGAGGCGGTCCGGGACGTCCTTTCCCGCCGGAGGCACCGCCGTCGCCAGTGCTGTGGAGCGGTCTGCATACACTGGCCGGCCGAAGGACAGTTCGGCCGGTCCCGGCAGGAAGCAGAGACGACAGGTGACAGAAGCCATCCTCCTGGTCGGCGGCAAGGGCACGCGGCTGCGCCCGCTCACGGTGCACACGCCCAAGCCCATGGTCCCGGCGGCCGGGGTGCCCTTCCTCACGCACCAACTGGCGAGAGCCAGAGCCGCGGGCGTCGAGCACATCGTCATGGCCACGTCCTATCTGGCCGAGGTCTTCGAGCCCTACTTCGGCGACGGGGCGGCGCTGGGGCTGCACATCGAGTACGTGACGGAGGAGGAGCCGCTCGGCACGGGCGGCGCGATCCGCAACGTCGCGTCCCGGCTCCACTCGGCGCCGGACGATCCGGTGCTGATCTTCAACGGGGACATCCTGACGGGGCTGGACATACGGGCGCTGGTGCGCACGCACGAGACGACGGGCGCGGACGTCTCGCTGCACCTGACGAAGGTGACGGACCCGCGTGCCTACGGGCTGGTCCCGACGGACGGCACGGGGCGGGTGCTCGCCTTCCTGGAGAAGCCCCAGACGCCGGAGGAGATCGTCACCGACCAGATCAACGCGGGGGCGTACGTCTTCCGGCGCTCGGTGATCGACACGATCCCGGCGGGGCGGGTGGTGTCGGTGGAGCGGGAGACGTTCCCGGAACTGCTGTCGGCCGGGGCCCATCTGCAGGGCATGGTCGACTCCACGTACTGGCTGGACCTGGGTACCCCGGCGGCGTTCGTACGGGGCTCGGCGGATCTGGTGCTGGGCCGTGCGCCGTCGCCCGCGGTGCCGGGCCGCTGCGGTGACCGGCTGGTGCTGCCCACGGCCGTCGTGGCACCCGACGCGAAGCTCGCGGGCGGGACGGTGGTGGGCGAGGGCGCGTTCGTCGCGGAGGGCGCGCGCGTCTTCGGCAGCACGATCCTTCCGGGGGCGGTCATCGAGCCGGGGGCGGTCGTCACGGACTCGCTGATCGGCAGCCGGGCACGGGTGGGCGAGCGCTCGGTGCTCACCGGCACGGTGATAGGCGACGGTGCGGTGATCGGGGCGGGCAACGAACTCCGGGAGGGCGTGCGGGTGTGGTGCGACGCCCGGATCCCGGCGGGGGCGGTGCGGTTCTCCTCGGACCAGTAGGGGGCGCGGTGACGCCCGCGGCGCCTGTCGGCTTCGGTGGGGGTGCGGGCGACGCCCCCTGCGGGCCGGGGGAGGGCGGGCGCGGCGGCATCCCGGTGGCGCCGCGCTGCGTGGACGGGTCCCGGCCCGCACCGGCGCCGGCCCATGTGCCCCCGCCTACAACCGCCCGATGTCCCCGTACGGCATCCGCGGCGCCCGCCGCTCCGGCACCCGGCCGCTCAGCAGGATCAGCCGCGTGGCCCGGTGCCGCTGCCCCGCGTACGGCTCCAGCAACGACAGCATCACGGCGTCGTCCGCATGCCGGTCCCCGGCGAGCGCCCACCCCACGATCCCCGGCAGGTGCAGGTCGCCGACGGTCACCGCGTCCGCCGCCCCGTGACTGCGCTGCACGGTCTCGGCCGACGTCCACGGCCCGATTCCCGGCACCAGTTCCAGTCGCGCCCGCGCCGCCGCCGGCGGCATCCCCACCGCCTCCTCCAGGCGCGCGGCGACCCGTACCGCCCGCAGGACCGTCGCCGCACGCTTGTCGTCGACCCCGGCGCGGTGCCACTCCCAGGAGGGGATCAGGGCCCAGGTGCGCGGCGCGGGCATCGCCGCCATCCGCTCCGGTGCGGGCCCGGGCGCCGGTTCCCCGTACTTCCGTACCAGCAGCCGCCACGCCCGGTACGCCTCACCGGTCGTGACCTTCTGCTCCAGGACCGACGGGATCAACGACTCCAGCACCAGCCCGGTGCGCGTCAGCCGCAGTCCCGGCCGCCGGTGCCGGGTGAGCGCCAGCAGCTTGTGCCGGGGGACGAAGGGGGAGGGGTCGTCGGCCGCTCCGAGCAGGTCCGGCAGCCGCTCCAGCAGCCAGTCCGCGCCCGGCCCCCACGCCTCTCCCCGGATCCCGCCGGACCACCGCGTCACCCGCAGGCTCCCCGGGCCCGCCGGTGTCAGGCTGACCCGCCACACGGAGCCGTCCGGCAGCGCCCGGAACGTCGGATCGCCGGGCCCGCGCCGCAGCGGCCCGAGCACCAGGGCGAGGTCCAGCGGGCCGTCCGGCACCCACGTCCGTACCCGGGCCGGGGCCGGTGCCCGGCGGGGGATCCCCGCGGGCGCGGCGGCCTGCCCGCCGCGCACCGGCGTGCGGGCGGGGCGGGGGGCGAAACGTCCTGCCACGAGGGATCCCAGGGGTGGAGTGGAGCGGAGGGCCCTTATGAGGGTAGGCGCCCGCGCGACCGGCTCACCGCACCTCGGTGAACGTGCCCGCGTCCCGCTCCGGCCGCGGGCTCGGGGCCCCGGCCGGGTGGCCCACGGCCACCGCGCCCATCGGGTCCCAGTGCCCGGGCAGGTCCAGGACCTCCCGGACCACGTCGCGGCAGAACATCGTCGACGACACCCAGGCCGAACCCAGCCGCTCCCCGGCCAGCGCGACCAGGAAGTTCTGCACGCCGGCGCCCGCGGACACCACGAACATCTCCCGCTCCGCGCCGTCGCGCCGTACGTCCCCGTAGGTGTGCGAGCCGTCCATGACCAGGCACGGGACGACCAGGTAGGGCGCGTTGCGCAGGACGTCGCCGCGGCGGACGCGCCGGGCGACGGACTCCTCCGACCTGCCGTCCCGGCGCAGGTCCGCGATCCAGGCGTCGCGCATCGCGTCGAGGAGACGGGTGCGGGATCCCGGGGACTCCAGCAGGACGAAACGCCAGGGCGTGGTGTGGTGCGGGGCCGGGGCCGTCACGGCCGCCGCCACCGCGCGGCGTACGGCTCCGGGGTCGACCGGCTCGTCCGTGAAGGCCCGCACCGTGCGGCGCTGGGTCACCGCCTGGCGTACCGCCTCCGAGGTGCCGAGGCGGAACATGTCGTCACGCGCGCCGCGCACCAGGGACCGCGCGCCCTCGGTGCTGCCGGGCGCCACCAGGTGCCCCAGCCCGCGCACGACGGCCACCGGCAGGCCGGACGCCTTGCCCTTCACCAGGTCGCCTGCGGCGGCGAGTTCGTCGGCCGTGGCGACGACCGTGGCGGCGAGCGGATTGCCGTACGCGTCGGTGCCGCCGCGCAGGTCCTCCAGCACCCGGATGCCCGCCGCGCCGATCGCGACGTCCGTCAGCCCCGCGCGCCAGGGGCGGCCGGAGGTGTCGGTCACGATCACGCCGACCTCGACGCCGAGGGCGGCGCGCAGGCCCTCGCGGATGGTCCGCGCGGAGGCGTCCGGGTCCTCGGGCAGCAACAGGACCGTGCCGGCGGGGGTGTTGGAGGCGTCGACACCGGCCGCGGCCATGATCAGGCCCTGCCGGTTCTCGACGATGCGCAGCGCGCCGCGCCGCGCCACCACGCGTACCGTCTCCGCGTCGATCGCGGCCTCCCGGTCGGCCGCCTCGACGGTCCGGCCCTCCGCCTTGGAGACGATCTTCGAGGTGACCAGCAGGACGTCGCCGTCGGACAGCCCGGGTTCGGCGGCCGCGATCAGCTTGGCCAGGTCGTCGCCGTCGCGGACCTCGGGCAGGCCGGCCACCGGCCAGACCCGGTAGCCCGCGGGCACGTCGCTCATACCGCCCGCACCTCCTCGGCCAGGGCCAGCGCCTCCCGGGCCATCCGCGCGGCCGCGTCGACGTCGCTCATCATCAGCGGCACGGCCCTGCAGCGGATCCCGGCCGCCTCGACGCGCTCCACACAGGCCGCGTCGACGGTGTCGACCAGCCAGCCGTCCAGCAGGCCCGAGCCGTAGTGCTCGGCCACCGCCGGGGCCGTGGACTCCACGCCCACGGCCGCCAGCACCTTGTCGGCCATGCCGCGCACGGGCGCGTCCCCGACGATCGGCGACAGGCCGATCACCGGCACGCCCGCGTCGGCGATCGCCTCCCGGATGCCGGGGACGGCGAGGATCGTGCCGACGGACACGACGGGGTTGGACGGCGGGAAGAGGATCACGTCGGCCCCGGCGATCGCCTCCAGGACACCCGGGGCCGGCTTCGCGTGTTCCGCGCCGACCGGCACCACCGCCTCGGCCGGCACCGAGGCCCGCAGCCGCACCCAGTACTCCTGGAAGTGGATCGCCCTGCGCTCGCCGGGGCCGCCGTCGGGCAGCGTGACGGCCACGTGCGTCTCCACGCGGTCGTCGGTCATCGGGATGAGGCGCACGCCGGGCTTCCAGCGGTCGCACAGTGCCTCGGTCACCGCGCTCAGCGGATACCCGGCGGTGAGCATCTGCGTCCGCACGATGTGCGTGGCGAAGTCCCGGTCGCCGAGCCCGAACCACTCCGGGCCCGCGCCGTACGCCGCGAGCTCCTCCTTCACGTGGAAGGTCTCGTCGGCCCGCCCCCAGCCCTGTTCCTCGTCGATGCCGCCGCCGAGCGTGTACATCACCGTGTCGAGGTCCGGGCAGACCTTCAGCCCGAAGAGGTGGATGTCGTCCCCGGTGTTGCCGATGACCGTGATGTCCGCGTCCGGCACGGCCCGCTTCAGACCGCGCAGGAAACGGGCACCGCCGATGCCGCCTGCCAGAACCACAATGCGCATGGGAGCCATCCTCGCAGGCGGCCACGGCATCGCGTCAGGCAGTCACCGGGCCGGGTGCCGTACGCGCCCCGCCGTACGGGGCGACGGGGGTGCCCCCGGTCGAACGGGACCGGGACCGGGACCGGGGGGCCATCGGCATCTCGGTCAGGCCCGGGTAGTAGATGTGCAGGCTGACCGCGGGCTCCAGCGCGTCGTTGACGACCTCGTGCACGGAGCCGGGTGCGAGGACCCGCTGGGCGCCGGCCGGCAACGCGCGCGTGCCGCGCCCGGTGTGCTCGGTCAGGGTGCCGTCCAGGACGGTGAGGACACCGCAGGAGCGGCCGTGGTCGTGCCGTCCGCTGCCCTGGCCGGGCACCCAGGACAGCAGCCACACCTCGTAGCCGATGGGGACCTCCCCTGCTCCGGCGGAGCCGGGGGCCTGGGGGACGGCGCGCAACCGGTGGTACCAGCGGCTGGTGGCGTCGTAGCGCACGAGGTGCTCCCACCGGGAGCGGTCGGCGGCGATGGAGCGGGCCAGACCGGCGAACTCGGCGACGGTGGACGGGTGTTCGCGCGGGGGCTGGAGGAGGTGCGGGACTTCGAGGATGTCACCGGCGATCTGCAGGTCGCTGTCGCTGTTCATGGGCGCGGGAATTCCTTGGCGGAGAAGAGGTGGGGGAGGGGTGTCGCGTCGCGTGCGCCCGGGTCGCGGGCGGCGGCGAGGGGAGACGGGTCGCCGGGTCGTGGGTGACCCGGCGGCGGGGGCCGGAGCGCGGAAGAAGGCTCAACAGCCGGAACAGCGACAGCTACAGCGAGCGCGGGCAGCACCGGAGAACCCGGCGGAGCGGGTCGGGGTGAGTGCCGGATTCGCGAGCATGCCCCCTAGGACAACGGTTCACTCCCGCACTGTCAACTCGGCGCCCGGTATGTGGGACATGGTTCACCTCATCCGGTCCATCTGTCAGGCGAAAGGTTTGCTCAGTCGTTTCCCGGGACACAAGGTGCGCACGGCCGGGCGTCTCGCGCGCCGTTGCGATCCCGTGATCCGACTGTGATCCGGTTCGCACCGGCGCGGGTGTCGCAACGGGACCGGTCTCCCGGGCGTCTTTCCCGCAGAGGCCCTTGGAGGCTCCGCGCGGGGCCGGTGGTCCCCGCGGGTCCCGCAGGTGCGTCAAGGTTTAGGGTGATTTGAACACTTTCCGCTCGGCCTTGGTTCCGCAGAGTGAATAAGGGGCTCAATAGCAGATCCCAGCTTGACTCGCCCGGAGCAGCGCACTTGTAATTTCACTCGTGTCGTTCAACCGGAATCGGTAACGGCCGCATCACGGGGACGCGAAAGACGGACGAGGGGCGCACATGACCGAGCTGGTGCAGCAACTGCTGGTCGACGACGCGGACGAGGAACTCGGCTGGCAGGAGCGCGCACTGTGCGCCCAGACCGACCCCGAGTCCTTCTTCCCCGAGAAGGGCGGCTCGACCCGCGAGGCCAAGAAGGTCTGCCTCGCCTGCGAGGTCCGCTCGGAGTGCCTCGAGTACGCCCTCGCCAAGGACGAGCGCTTCGGCATCTGGGGCGGCCTGTCCGAGCGGGAGCGCCGCCGGCTGAAGAAGGCCGCCGTCTGACACCCGGCACCCGTGCCGCGCAGGGCACGTCGCGAGTGGGTCGTCCACAGGCGGCGGACCGCCGTGCCCGCCCGTCGCCCGGCCACCGCCTCCCGTCGAGGCGCTCCGCGCCGCCCCGTTCGATCTGCCGATAGTGTGGTCGCTCGTCCGAGACGCCCCGCTGCCCCCTGGGGCACAGGCGTCCCCCACAGACCACCGAACCGGGGCCCGTACCTCGATGTCCGTGCACAGCCACACGGCAGCCCGGCGAGACCTCGCTGCCGCCGCAGTGTTTGACCCTGCCCGCCCGCCCGAGTTCCCGCGTCACGTGGTGACAGCGGTCCTCGTCTCCCACGACGGCGCCCGCTGGCTGCCCGACGCACTCGCCGGGCTGCTCGGCCAGGAGCGTCCCGTCCAGTTCGCCATGGCCGCCGACACCGGCAGCGCGGACGACTCCGCCCGGCTGGTCACCGACGCCCTCGGCGACGACCACGTACTGCACCTCGCCCGGCGCACCGGCTTCGGCCAGGCCGTCGAGGAGTGCAACCGCAGCGCCCCGCACCTCACGCCGGACGACCTGCCCTACCTGAAACGGCCGAGCGGCTGGGACCCGGTCACCCGCAGCTGGCGCGACGACGCCTACGACCTGCCCGAACTCCCGCACGGCGAACCGGTGCAGTGGCTGTGGCTGCTGCACGACGACTGCGCCCCCGAACCCGACGCGCTGGCCCAGCTGCTGCGCGTCGTGGAGCACGAGTACGAGCTCGGCCGCGACGACGTGGCCGTCGTCGGCCCCAAACTCCGCGGTTGGTACGACCGCAGGCAGCTGCTCGAGGTCGGCGTCTCCATCGCCAACTCCGGGCGCCGCTGGACCGGTCTGGACCGCCGCGAGCAGGACCAGGGCCAGCACGACCACGTGCGGACCGTGCTGTCGGTGTCCACCGCCGGCATGCTGGTCCGCCGCGACGTCTTCGACCGGCTCGGCGGCTTCGACCGGCACCTTCCCCTCATGCGCGACGACGTCGACCTGTGCTGGCGCGCGCACTCCGCCGGACACCGGGTCCTGATCGCCCCCGACGCGGTCGTCCGGCACGCCGAGGCCGCCTCCCGGGAACGCCGCACCGTCGACTGCGTGGGCCGCACCTCCGCCTCCCCGCACAAGGTGGACAAGGCGGGCGCCGTCTACACCCTGCTCGTCAACACCCGTACCGCCGCGCTGCCCTGGGTGCTGCTGCGCCTCGTCCTCGGCACCCTGCTGCGCACCCTCGCCTACCTCGTCGGCAAGGTGCCCGGGCAGGCCGTCGACGAGATCCGCGGCCTCGTGGGCACCCTGCTGCGGCCCGAGCGGATCCTCGCCGGCCGGCGCCACCGCGGCAGCCCGCAGATCGACAAGGGTGAACTGCGGGCGCTGCTCCCGCCGCCCGGCGCGACCGTCCGCGTCACCGTGGAACAGGTCGCGGGCGACCTCGTCGGCCGCTCCGATCCCGAGGCCGTCACCGGCGCGGGACGGCACGGCGGCGCGATCGAGTCCGGACCCGGCGGCGACGACGCCGACTTCCTGCAGGTCGAGCAGTTCGCCCGGCTCAAGCGCATCGCCCGCAGACCCGGCCCGGTGCTCTTCCTGATGCTGCTGCTGGTCTCCCTCGCCGCCTGCCGCGCCCTCATCGGCGGCGGCGCGCTCGGCGGCGGCGCCCTGCTCCCCGCGCCCGCCGACGCCGGTGAGCTGTGGGCGCGCTACACCGACGCCTGGCACGCGGTGGGCGCCGGCGGCACCGGATCCGCACCGCCCTACCTCGCCGTCGTGGCGGCCCTCGCCTCCCTGCTGCTCGGCTCGACCGGCCTCGCCGTCACCGTCCTCCTGGTCTGCTCGGTACCGCTGGCCGGCTGCACCGCCTACTTCGCCTCCCGGCCGCTCGTCGAGTCCCGGCTGCTGCGCGCGTGGGCGGCCGTCGCCTACGCCTTCCTGCCCGCCGTGACCGGAGCCCTGGCGGGCGGCCGGATCGGCACCGCCGTCCTCGCCGTCCTGCTGCCGCTCATCGCCCGCACCGGCATCGCCGCGAGCGGCCTCACCAGCGCCCCGGGCGCCCGCGCCACCTGGCGCGCCACCTGGGCGTACACGCTGCTGCTCACCGTCGCCACCGCGTTCACCCCGATCGTGTGGCCCATCGCGCTGGTCCTCGGCCTCGGCCTCCTGGCCCTGCGCAGGGCCGACCTCCCGGCGTACGCGCTCCGCTTCCTGGCCCAGCTGGGCGGCCCCCTGCTGGTCCTCGCCCCCTGGTCGCTGTCGCTCCTGCCCTCCGGTTTCCTCCGGGAGGCAGGCCTGGAGTACGGCTCCTCCGCCGCCTCCGCCCTCGACCTGCTCGGCGCGAGCCCCGGCGGCCCCGGCACCGCCGACGGCCTGCTGCTGATCGGCCTCGTGCTCGCCGCGCTCGCCGCCCTGCTCCGCTCCGAGCGCCGCCCGGCGATCCTCACCGCCTGGGCCGCCGCCCTGGTGGGCCTCGTCTTCGCGGTCCTGTCCAACGCCTCCGCCTGGGCCGGACCCGCCACGCTCGTCTACGGCATCGCCGTCCTGGCCGCCGCCACGCTCGGCGCCGACGGGGCACGGGCACGGGTCGCCGAGCAGAGCTTCGGCTGGCGCCAGCCGGTCGCCGCGCTGATCGCCCTCGCCTGCGCCGCCGGACCGCTGCTCGTCGCCGCCGGCTGGATGATCCGCGGCGCCGACGGCCCCGTGGAGCGCCGCGACCCCGTCCAGGTGCCCGCCTTCGTCGCCGAGGAGAGCGGCACCCGCGACCAGGCCCGCACGCTCGTCCTCGACAGCGACTCCGCCGCCCACGTCCGCTATGTGCTGGTCCGCGGCTCCGGCGCGCGCATGGGCGACGCCGAGATCGCCGCGGCGGACGGCGAGAACACCCGGCTCGACAAGGTCGTCGCCAACCTGGTCGCCGGCTCCGGCGCCGACCAGGCCGACCAGCTCGGCGGCTTCGCCGTCCGCTACGTCCTGCTCCACCCGGGAGCGCCCCGCGAGGTCACCCGGGTCCTGGACGCCACCCCCGGCCTGAGCCGGCTCAGCCAGCAGGCGGGCGGCGCACTGTGGCGGGTCGACCGCCAGGTCTCCCGCGCGAGCGTCGTCGCCGCCGGGGAGGGCGACACCGAGCCCCGGCCCGTCGCCGCGGGCCCCGTCGACATCCACACCAGGATCCCGGACGGCGCCGAGGGCAGGGTCCTCCGCCTCGCCGACACCACCGCCGAGGGCTGGACCGCCACCCTCGACGGCGAGCCGCTGCCCCGCACCACGGTCGACGGCTGGGCCCAGGGCTTCGAACTCCCCGCCGCCGGCGGCACGCTGGACGTCACCTACGACGACCCGGTCAGCCACACCGCCTGGCTCTGGGCCCAGGGTCTGCTCGCCCTCGTCCTCGTCGTCATGGCCCTGCCCGGCCGCCGTCGCGACGTCGACGACGACCTGCCCGAGGAGGAGCCGGCCGTTCCCGCCGAGGCCCTGGCCGGCGAGGGCCGCCGCGCCCGCCGCCTGCGCGCCCAGGCCGAGGCGGAGTCCACCCCCGAGGAAGCGCCCGGGACCGCACGGACCCCCGGGACCGAGGAGGCCCCGGCCACCGTCCCGCCCCAGCCCGACTACGGCGACTGGGCCCCGGACACCGGCGACCGGTACCAGCAGCAGTACACCCCGGACCCCTACCAGCCCTACCAGGCGGAACCTCAACAGGGCGGCCGGTACGACCCGTACGCCCACGGCACCCAGCAACCGCCGTACGACGACCGGGCGTACACCCAGGGCTACGACCCGACGTACTACGACCAGAACCACCCGCAGGGCTACGACACGTCGTACGACCCCCACGGCACCGCCAGTGAGCGTCCCGACGGGAGCCAGCAGTGAACCGCACCACCCTGTCCCTGATCGCGGGCGTGACCGCGCTCGCCGCCGTCACCGGCTTCGCCGCGGTGTCCGCACCGGACGCCGGGACCACGGACGAGACGGCCACGGCGGCGGCCGGCCTCCCGGTCGAGCGCACGAGCCTGCTGTGTCCCCGGCCCAGCACCTCCGACCTGGCCGAGACGACGTACACGTCGTTCACGCCGGTCACGAAGGGCACGGAGAACGAGGGCGAGGCCGAACTGCGCCCGGCCGCGCCGAAGACGCAGACCGACGACCAGCCCCTCCTCGAGCCCGGGGACCCCGGCAGGCCGGTCACCGGGGAGACCTCCGGGGGCGAGGCCCCCGCCCTCGTCGGCACCGCCGAGGGCCGCTTCGCGCCCGGCTGGACCGTGCAGCAGACGACACAGGTCGCGGCGGGCACGGGCCGGGGCATGCAGGGCGTCGCCTGCTCGGCCGCCGACACCGAGTTCTGGTTCCCGGGCACGAGCACCGGGACCGGCCGCACCGACTACGTCCACCTGACCAACCCCGACGACTCGGCGGCGGTCGTGGACATCGAGCTCTACGGCGAGGACGGCGCCCTCGAGACGGTGGTGGGGGAGGGCATCACGGTGAAGCCGCACTCCGCCGAGCCGGTCCTGCTGTCCACGCTCACCGACGAGAAGCAGACCGACGTGACCGTGCACGTGGTGGTCCGCAGCGGCAGGGTGGGCGCGGCCGTACAGGCCCTCGACGCCGAGCTGGGCGGCGACTGGCTGCCCGCGTCGGCCGACCCGGCGGGCAGCCTGGTCATCCCCGGAATCCCCGAGGACGCCACCGCCGTACGCCTGGTCGCCTTCACCCCGCGAGACGCCGACGTCGACCTGAAGCTACGCCTCGCCGGCCCCTCCGGCCTGCTCACCCCGGCCGGTCACGAGACGCTCCATGTGAAGGGCGGCATGACGGCGGCCGTCGACCTGGGCGACATCACGCGAGGCGAGGCGGGCTCCCTGGTCCTGACGGCGTCGGACGGCTCGGTCCCGGTCGTGGCGGCCGTACGCGTCCTGCGCGGCGACGACGGCGAACAGGAGTCGGCCTTCATCCCGGCCGCCCGGCCGGTGGGCACGCGCGCGACGTCCGCCGGCAACACGGCCGAGGGCACGACCCTCTCGGTGACCGCCCCCGAGGGCACCGCCGAGATCAGGGTCACGGCCTCGGCGGGCACCGAGGGCGGTACGCCGGTGTCCAAGACGTACACGATCAAGTCGGGCACCACCCAGAACGTGGCGGCCCCCGTACCGTCCGGCGCGAAGGGCACCTACGCCCTCACCGTCGAACCCCGGCCGGGCACCCCCGTCTACGCCGCCCGGACCCTCACCACCACGGACAACGGCGTCCCGTTCTTCACCGTCCAGCCCCTCCCGGACGACCGCGGGATGGTGGCGGTACCGAAGTCGGAGGAGGACCTGTCGGTCCTGCAGCGCTAGGCGACGGCCGCGCGCGGGGCGGGTCGCGCGGCCCGGCACCGACAGGGTGCCTACCCGAGTCCTCGGCTGCGCCCGGGCAGGGGACCCCCCTCGCCCCCGGGGGTACCTCCCAGGCCGTCCGGGCACTGGGGGAGGCACGACTGCCCGCGACGGAAGGCGGTGGCTGCCCGCGGTCAGGGTCAGGGGCCGGGCCGCGTACGGCCCGGCCCCTGACCACCCCGCCGCAGGCGCTGCCCGGGCCCCACCGGAGCCGCGGTCGCGCCGCCGGCGTCCGTCTCAGTCCTCGCCGTACCGGGGATCCACGGTCTCCGGCGTCAGCCCCAGCAGATCCGCCACCTGCTCGACCACCACCTCATGCACGAGAGCCGCCCTCTCATCACGCCCCTTGGTCCGGATCTCGACCGGCCGGCGATAGATCACCACCCGCGCCGGACGCCCCTCCCGCGCGGCCACGGTCCCGCCCAGGGGCACCGTCCCGTCACCCCACCCCGCCTCCGCCGCCCCGTCCGGCCGCGGCACGTCCAGCACGAGGAAATCGATGTCGGCGAGCTGCGGCCAGCGCCGCTCCAGCCGCTCCACGGAGTCCTGCACCAGATCCGCGAACGTCTCCGCGCGGCTGGCGGCGAGCGGTACCTGGGGTGGTGCGATCGGGCCGCGCATACCGCGGCCGTGGCGATCACGGCGTCGGGGCCCGGGGCCGGCGGCACGGGGCGTCACAGGGCTGTCCATCACTGCGAAGGGTAGCCGTCGCGTCGCCGGGCCGCCCGATCCCCGTACGCCTTCCGGTCGACCCGCCCGCCGTGTCACAACGTGACCGTTCCAGCCAAGGTTGGGCTCGATTCCATATCGTTCCGCGACCGCGGATCCCAAGGCAATTGACGGTGTTTGTGCCAGCTGGTGACCGGAACCAGCGCCGCCCCCTCCCCGGACACCCGCGTCGAACCAGGCCGGCAAGGTGTGCCCAAAGGGGTATGTAGGGTGATTCGCGCCACGACACGGGGGAGTGGCCTGGTGGGGAGTCGTCGCGGCCCGCTCAAGAGTGCGGTACCGTCCAACATCGTGAGCCCTGTACGTCGCTGTTCGCGCACCGCTTGCGGCCGTCCCGCCGTCGCGACGCTGACGTACGTCTACGCCGACTCGACCGCGGTCCTCGGCCCGCTCGCCACCTACGCCGAACCCCACTGCTACGACCTGTGCGCCGAGCACTCCGAGCGCCTCACCGCACCGCGCGGCTGGGAGGTCGTCCGCCTCCTCGACGGCTCGGCCCCCGCCCAGCCCAGCGGAGACGACCTGGAAGCGCTTGCGAACGCGGTACGCGAGGCGGCCCGCCCCCAGGGGCGTGCGGCGGGCGCCGGCGGCGGATCCCGCGGGGCCGACCCCATGGAGGTCGCCCGCCGCGGCCACCTGCGCGTCCTCCGCTCGCCGGACAACTGACCCGCACCCGGCCGAGCGCACCCCTCCGCGTCACGCACACCCATCGATACGACCGGCGGCCCACCGAGGCGGCCGGAGACCCTCCCCCTCCCCGGGACGGCCGGGCGTTCATCCGGTGACCACGCCGCGGTGCCACCCGCTACGGGTAGCTTGTGAGGACCGACAGGACCTCCGGAAGGGTTGGCCGTGGCTGTTGATCTGTCGCAGATCGTCAAGGCGTACGACGTGCGCGGGGTCGTCCCCGACCAGTGGGACGAGCCGCTCGCCGAGCTCTTCGGCGCCGCCTTCGCCCGGGTGACCGGCGCGACGGCCGTCGTCACCGGTCACGACATGCGGCCGTCGTCCCCCGGCCTCTCGGGCGCGTTCGCGCGGGGCGCGGCGGCTCAGGGCGTCGACGTCACCGAGATCGGCCTGTGCTCCACGGACCAGCTGTACTACGCCTCGGGCGCGCTGGACCTGCCGGGCGCGATGTTCACCGCCTCGCACAACCCGGCCCGGTACAACGGCATCAAGCTCTGCCGCGCGGGTGCCGCCCCGGTCGGCCAGGACACCGGCCTGACCGAGATCCGCGAACTCGTCGAGCGGTGGAGCGCCTCGGGCGCCCCCGAACCGGCCGCCACCAGGGGATCGGTCACCCGGCGCGACACGCTGGACGACTACGCGGCGCACCTGCGTTCGCTCGTCGACCTGACCTCCGTCCGCCCGCTGAAGGTCGTCGTCGACGCGGGCAACGGCATGGGCGGGCACACCGTCCCCACGGTCTTCGCCGGCCTGCCGCTCACTCTCGTCCCCATGTACTTCGAACTCGACGGCACCTTCCCCAACCACGAGGCCAACCCCCTCGACCCGGCCAACCTCGTCGATCTGCAGCAGCGTGTCCGCGTGGAGGGCGCCGACCTCGGCCTCGCCTTCGACGGCGACGCCGACCGCTGCTTCGTCGTCGACGAGCGGGGCGAACCGGTCTCCCCGTCCGCGATCACCGCCCTGGTGGCCTCCCGCGAACTGGCCAGGAACGGCGGCAGGGGCACGGTCATCCACAACCTGATCACGTCCTGGTCGGTGCCCGAGGTCGTGCGGGAGAACGGCGGCACCCCCGCCCGCACCCGCGTGGGCCACTCCTTCATCAAGGCCGAGATGGCCAGGAGCGGCGCGATCTTCGGCGGCGAGCACTCCGCGCACTACTACTTCCGCGACTTCTGGAACGCCGACACGGGCATGCTGGCCGCCCTGCACGTCCTCGCCGCACTCGGCGGCCAGGACGGCACCCTGTCCGCGCTGGTCGACCAGTACGACCGCTACACCGGATCCGGCGAGATCAACTCCACCGTGGACGACCGGACCGCCCGCCTCGCCGCCGTCCGCGCCGCCTACGAGGGCCGCGAGGGCATCACCCTGGACGAACTGGACGGCCTCACCGTCACCTCCGCCGACTGGTGGTTCAACGTCCGCCCCTCCAACACCGAACCCCTCCTCCGGCTGAACGCGGAGGCCCGCGACGAGGCGACGATGACGAAGATCCGGGACGAGGCACTGGCGATCATCAGGGGCTGACGCGAGCGGCCCGCCGCCGGTCCGGCCGAGCCGGTGGGGGTGGGCACACGCACCGGGGGCGCCCCGGCGGGTGCGGGGGCGGCGGCCCTCCACCCGCCTCCCACCGGCGGTACCCTGACCAGCACATCCGCACATCGCCCCGAAGGGAACCCCCATGCCGCTCGAAGCCGGTCTCCTGGAGATCCTCGCCTGCCCGGCCTGCCACTCCCCCCTCGAGGAGCGGGACACCGAGCTGATCTGCACGGGCCAGGACTGCGGCCTGGCCTACCCGGTCCGCGACGGTATCCCTGTCCTCCTCGTCGACGAGGCCCGCCGCCCCGCGTAACCCGCGGCCCGCCGCCCGCGTACCCCACGGTCCGTCACCCGCGCACCCCACGGTCCGGAGATCCGGCGCACCTGCGAGCCGGCGCCCCGCGTACCGACGTCCCGCCGATCGGAGCCTGCCGCACATGCTCGACGAATCGCTGCTCGACTCACCGCAGGGCCTCGCCCAGGCCGACCACCGCGCACTGCTCCGCGGCGCCGCCGAAGCCGGCGCCCGCGTCCGCACCGCCGTCCGGTACGCCGCCGAGGCCGGCGTCAACGACCTCGAGCCGGACGGCCGCCCCCGCGCCGTCCTCATCGCCGGGCCCGGCGCCGCCGCCACCCAGACCGCCGATCTCCTCGGCACCCTGGCCGGCGCCGGCAGCCCCGTCACCCGGCTCGCACCCACCGGTGTGGCCCCCGCCGCCGGCGCCCTGCGCTGGGAACTGCCCGGCTGGGCCGGCTCCGTGGACCTGCTCCTCATCGCCACCCCGGACGGCACCGAACCCGGCCTGTCCCTGCTCGCCGAGCAGGCCTACCGCCGCGGCTGCACCGTCGTCGCCGTGGCCCCCGCCCGCACCCCGCTCGCCGAGACGGTCAACGGCTCCCACAGCCTGTTCGTCCCCATGGCCACCGCCCCCTACGACCCGGACCAGCCCCTCGCCGCGGCCTCCGCCCCCGGAGTCCTGTGGGCGCTGCTCACCCCGCTGCTCGCCCTCCTGGACCGCACCGGCCTGCTCTCCGCGCCGCCGGAGGTCCTGGAGACGATCGCCGACCGGCTCGACGCCATCGCCGAACGCTGCGGGCCCGCCACCGCGACGTACAGCAACCCGGCCAAGACCCTGGCCGCCGAACTCGCCGACGCGCTGCCCGTCGTGTGGACCGAGGGCGTCTCGGCCGGCCCGGCCGGCCGCCGGTTCGCCGCCGCACTGGCCGAGCTGTCCGGCACCCCCGCCGTCGTCGCCGAACTGCCCGAGGCGCTCGCCGCGCACAGCGCCCTGCTCGCCGGCCCGCTCGCCGCCGGCGCCGACCCGGGCGACTTCTTCCGCGACCGCGTGGAGGAGCCCCCCGCCCTGCACGCGCGCGTGGTGCTGCTCCGCGACCGCCCCATCGGCGGCATCACCGCCGCCCCCGCAGCCCGTGAACTGGCCCTCACCCACGACACGCCGATCAGCGAACTGGAGCCGGAGGCGGGCGGCGAACTGGAGAGCCTCGCGGAACTGATCGCCGTCACGGATTTCGCCGCCGTTTACCTGGCGCTCGCCTCGGGTGCCTGATCATGCGCGGGAAGCCCTGACCCTCCCTCCACGCGCACGCACGAGAACCGGCAGAAGGAACGCAGAGAACCCCATGGACCGCCTCGACAACACCATCCGCCCCTACGCCTGGGGTTCCACCACCGCCATCCCGCGGCTGCTCGGCACCGAACCGACCGGCGAGCCACAGGCGGAGATGTGGATGGGCGCCCACCCCGGCGCACCCTCGCGCACCGGCCGGGGCACGCTCGCCGAGGTCATCGACGCCGATCCGGAGAAGGAACTCGGCGCGGACTCGGTCGCGAAATTCGGCCCCCGCCTGCCCTTCCTGCTCAAACTCCTCGCCGCCGGCGCCCCCCTCTCCCTCCAGGTCCACCCCGACCTGGCGCAGGCGAAGGAGGGCCACGCGGACGAGGAGCGCCGCGGCGTCCCCGTGACCGCCCCGCACCGCAACTACAAGGACGCCAACCACAAGCCCGAACTGATCTGCGCCCTCACCGAGTTCGACGGCCTGTGCGGCTTCCGCGACCCGCTGCGCGCCGCCGGACTCCTCGACGGCCTCGGCGTGGCGTCCCTGAAGCCGTACGTCGACCTGCTGCACGCCCACCCCGAGGAGGCGGCCCTGCGCGAGGTGCTCACCGCCGTCCTCACCGCCGACCCCGAGGAGATGGCCCGCACCGTCACGGAGGCGGCCGCCGCCTGCGACCGTCTCGGCGGCGCCCACGCCCCGTACGCCGACATCGCCCACCACTACCCGGGCGACCCCGGCGTCATCGCCGCGATGCTCCTCAACCACGTCCGGCTCCAGCCCGGCGAGGCCCTCTTCCTCGGCGCCGGCGTCCCGCACGCCTACCTCAGCGGCCTCGGCGTCGAGATCATGGCCAACTCCGACAACGTCCTGCGCTGCGGCCTCACCCCCAAGCACGTCGACGTCCCCGAACTCCTGCGGATCGTCCGCTTCGAGGCGGGCGATCCGGGCGTCCTGCGCCCGGAGGCCACCCCGGACGGCGAAGAGGTCTACGAGACCCCCATCGACGAGTTCCGGCTCTCCCGCTACGTCCTTCCCGCGGGCGGAACCACCCACGACCTCGCCCTCACCACCCCCCAGATCCTGCTCTGCACGGCCGGCACCGTACGGGCCGGCGGGCACGAACTGACCCCGGGCACGTCCGTGTTCGTCCCCGCGGGTGAGAAGGCCGAAGTATCGGGTACCGGAACCCTGTTCAGGGCCACGGTCGTCGCCTGACCGTCCCGTGACGGCGACCTGACGCGCAGTCGCCGGACCGGGCTGCAACAATGGCCCACCGTCAAGGGACGGGCAGAGTCCCGGGCGGCGTACGCACGCGCACGCCCGGGCCCCACACGGCGTACGAAGGGACAACGCGGACACATGAGCGCGTCAGGCGGCACCAAGGCGATCGTGGCGGCACTCGCCGCCAACCTCGCGATCGCGGTAGCGAAGTTCGTGGCGTTCCTCTTCAGCGGCTCCTCGTCGATGCTCGCCGAGTCCGTGCACTCGCTCGCCGACTCGGGCAACCAGGGCCTGCTGCTGGTCGGCGGGAAGAGGGCGCGGCGCGAGGCGACCCCGCAGCACCCCTTCGGTTACGGCCGCGAGCGCTACATCTACGCCTTCCTCGTCTCCATCGTGCTCTTCTCGGTCGGTGGCATGTTCGCCCTCTACGAGGGCTACGAGAAGATCAAGCACCCGCACGAGCTGGAGCACTGGTACTGGCCGGTCGGCGTCCTCGTCTTCGCGATCATCGCCGAGACCTTCTCCTTCCGCACGGCCATCAAGGAGTCCAACGTCCTGCGCGGCAAGCGCTCCTGGAAGGAGTTCGTCCGCCACTCCAAGGCGCCCGAGCTGCCGGTCGTCCTCCTGGAGGACCTCGGCGCGCTCGTCGGTCTGATCCTCGCCCTCGGCGGCGTCGGCCTCGCCGTGCTCACCGGCGACAGCGTCTGGGACGGCGTCGGCACCCTCTGCATCGGCATCCTGCTCATCCTGATCGCCCTGGTCCTCGCCGTCGAGACGAAGTCCCTGCTGCTCGGTGAGGCCGCCGGCCCGGAGGAGACCCGGAAGATCGAGACCGCCCTCGTCGACGGCGCCACCGTCACCCGCATCATCCACATGCGCACCCTGCACATCGGTCCCGAGGAGCTCCTCGTCGCCGCCAAGATCGCCGTCCGGCACGAGGACACCGCCAGGGAGATCGCCTCCGCCATCGACGCCGCCGAGTCCCGCATCCGCGAGGCCGTCCCGATCGCCCGCGTCATCTACCTCGAGCCCGACGTCTACAGCGAGACCGAAGCCGTCAGGGGCCCCGACCCCGAGGCCGCCCCCGGCGGCCCCGCACCGCACGACGCCGGTCACTGAGACCCGCCCCGCAGCCGAGGGCCCCGCCGTCACGGCGGGGCCCTTCGCCGTCACGCCACAGATCGGCCTGATGTGTACGGCGGACGGACTGGGGGCGCCGGGGTCGGGCGGTGTAGCTTGGGACGGAGCCAGACGTCGCTGCTGATGGCGGTCGGGCGGTCCCACCGGGGCCGGCCGAGGGAGAGAGGGCCTCCGACGGACTGCGCTGCGCGCACGCGGGCATGCCCATGTCCTCTTCGGGCACCCCTGTGTCCGCCGCCGCGCAGACCAGCCGTACCCACCTCGACCCACACCCCGAGGAGCAGCCCGCATGACGACTGTCGACAACCGGCAGGACTTCAAGGTCGCCGACCTCTCCCTGGCCGAGTTCGGCCGCAAGGAGATCACCCTCGCCGAGCACGAGATGCCCGGCCTGATGGCGATCCGCAAGGAGTACGCCGAGACCCAGCCGCTGGCCGGCGCCCGGGTCACCGGCTCCCTGCACATGACCGTGCAGACCGCCGTCCTCATCGAGACCCTGGTCGCCCTCGGCGCGCAGGTCCGCTGGGCGTCCTGCAACATCTTCTCCACCCAGGACCACGCCGCGGCCGCCATCGCCGTCGGCCCGAACGGCACGCCCGACAACCCGCAGGGCGTCCCGGTCTTCGCCTGGAAGGGCGAGACTCTCCAGGAGTACTGGTGGTGCACGGAGCAGGCGCTGACCTGGCCGGACAGCCCCACCGGCGGCCCCAACATGATCCTCGACGACGGCGGTGACGCCACCCTCCTCGTCCACAAGGGCGTCGAGTACGAGAAGGACGGCAAGGCCCCCTCGCCCGACACCGCCGAGTCCGACGAGCACCGCGTCATCCTCGAGCTGCTCAACCGCACCCTGGGCGAGAACCCGCAGAAGTGGACCCAGCTCTCCTCCGAGATCCGCGGCGTCACCGAGGAGACGACGACCGGCGTCCACCGCCTGTACGAGATGCAGCGCGACGGCGTCCTCCTGTTCCCGGCGATCAACGTCAACGACGCCGTCACCAAGTCGAAGTTCGACAACAAGTACGGCTGCCGCCACTCCCTGATCGACGGCATCAACCGTGCCACCGACACCCTGATCGGCGGCAAGACCGCGGTCGTGTGCGGCTACGGCGACGTGGGCAAGGGCTGCGCGGAGTCCCTGCGCGGCCAGGGCGCCCGGGTGATCATCACCGAGATCGACCCGATCTGCGCGCTGCAGGCCGCGATGGACGGCTACCAGGTCACCACCCTCGACGAGGTCGTCGAGACGGCCGACATCTTCATCACCACGACCGGCAACAAGGACATCATCATGGCCTCGGACATGGCCAGGATGAAGCACCAGGCCATCGTCGGCAACATCGGCCACTTCGACAACGAGATCGACATGGCCGGCCTCGCCAAGACCCCCGGCATCGTCAAGGACGAGATCAAGCCGCAGGTCCACACCTGGACCTTCTCCGACGGCAAGAAGATCATCGTGTTGTCCGAGGGCCGCCTGCTGAACCTGGGCAACGCCACCGGTCACCCGTCGTTCGTGATGTCCAACTCCTTCGCGGACCAGACCCTGGCCCAGATCGAGCTGTTCACGAAGCCCGACGAGTACCCGACCGGCGTCTACGTGCTGCCCAAGCACCTCGACGAGAAGGTCGCCCGCCTCCACCTCGACGCCCTCGGGGTGAAGCTGACCACGCTCCGCCCCGAGCAGGCCGAGTACATCGGCGTGCAGGTCGAGGGCCCGTTCAAGTCGGACCACTACCGCTACTGAGCCCACGCTCCCGCCATGGGGTGCGCGCCCGTGCACTGACGCGCACCCCGGCAGCAGGTCCCCGGAGACAGGCCCCCGCACCCCCGTGCCGGGGGCCTGTCCCATGGGCGGACCAGCGTCCGGCCCAGTCCGTCACGACCCAGGACACCCATGCCCCGCGGCCGCTATTCGCTCCACGATCCGCACGATCACACCCCCCTCGCCCAAGAGCACTTCCACTGCGCCCCCGGCCCCTCCGGCTGGCGCTACGTCTCCCAGCTCACCGCCCCCTGCGGCGATCACCTGGGCTCGGTCGACCTCGCCCTCGACGAACTCGGCCGTCCCATCCGTCTCGAACTCCACGCCGCGAGCTGGCAGGTCCGCGGCGCCGCCCTCGACGGCGTCACCTGGGTCCGCACCGACCCCACCGGGGCCCACGCCACCGAAGGCAATGTGCGCGCCCACGCCTTCACCGGCTCGTCCCCCGCCTTCCTGGTCGCCACCGCCCGTCTCCTGCGCCTCACCCCCTCCGCCTCCGCCACCCGCGTCCGCCTCGTCGCCTTCACGGACCCGGTCCTCGCCCCGCGCACCGTGGACCAGTCCTGGTCGCTGGTGGGAAGAGAAGCACACGCCACTGACAACGGCCCCCTGACCGTGGACGAATACCAGGTCACAGCCTTGGACACGGGCGAGCAGCACTCCGTGCACCTCGCCGGGGACGTGGTCCTCGCGGCCCCCGGCATCGAGCTCGAGGACCTCGAATCACCGCCGTCGGTCTTCGGCTGAGCGGTCCGACGGCAAGGGGGCACCACGGGCACCACGGGCACTACGCCGGCGGCACGAACCCCGTCGGGGGACGAGCCGGCGGACGGCCGGACGACGCACCGTCCCGCGGCGCGGCGGCCCGGCCCTCCCGCCCCCCGGCCCCCGGACCGGCCGGCGGAACCTCCGCCCCTGCACCCGGACGCGCATCCGCGCGTACATCCGGCGGCACGGCCCCGGCGGGGTACCGGACGTGGCCGCCACCACCCACCGCACCGGCCCGCCCGCCTCCCGCGGCAGCCCCCTGCCCGAAGGCCCGCCGAGCCTCCCGGGCCTGCCGCTCCTGCACCACCGCCGCCAGATACGCCGCCGCCGGGACCCCCGGCGGCACCGGCGTCCCCGTGCGCTCGGCCAGATCCGCGGCCAGCCGCTCCGCCATCGACAGGCCGACCCGCGGATCCAGTTGCCGCATCCGCGTCAGGTACTGGCGGACGGCAAGCCACAGACCGTCGGGCACCGCCGACAGGTCGAGCCCGGTGAAACGCCCCGCCAGCCAGGGCGGGGGCGGCGGCACGAAGTCCGCCCGGCCGGCCGGCACCCGCTCCCGCACGACCAGCGTCCCCGCGAACACGTCCCCGAGCCGTCGTCCGCGCGCCGAGACCAGCGAGGCGACGCAGGCCACGACCCCGAGCGTCATCAAGATCTCGATCACACCGATCAGGCCCCGCACCAGAGCGTGCCGGAACCGGATCGGCCCCCCGTCGTCCCGCACCACCCGCAGCCCGCACGCCGTCTTCCCGAGCGACCGTCCATGGCTCAGGGTCTCGACCATGACCGGTCCACCCACCAGTAGGAGCACGAACAGCGCGGTCGACATCGCCGTCCGTGCCGCCGGGTCCAGCGAGGCCGTCGCCGCCACCAGAGCGATGGTGACGGCGACATAGACGGCAATGGCCACCGCCAGGTCGAGCAGCACGGCCAGCGCCCTGCTGGGCAGTCTCGCGGGGCGCAGCTCCAGCGCCACCGCCTCGCCCGTCACCAGCTCACTCACGCCCGCCGCCCTTCCCTGGCCTGCCCCGGACACCGTCAGTCTGCCAAGCTGATGACACATCGCACCGCAGTACGACCAGCCGATCAAGCGGATCGTCATTCCACCGGTCCGGCCGACCGCCGACGAACAGCCGAGGAGCAGGCACTCCGATGGATCTCGACGTCTTCGTCTCCGCCCACCGCGCGGAGTGGGACCGCCTCGACGCCCTGCTGCGGCGCCGGCGCCGTCTCACCGGCGCGGAGGCCGACGAACTCGTCGTCCTCTACCAGCGCACGGCCACCCATCTCTCCCTGATCCAGTCCGCCGCCCCCGATCCCCGGCTGACCGGTCGGCTCAGCCGGCTCGTGGCCCGCGCGCGCAATGCGGTGACGGGTGCCCGCCGCGCGTCCTGGCGGGACGTCACACGCTTCCTGACCCAGGGTTTCCCGGCCGCCGTCTACACGTCGCGCCACTGGTGGGTCCCCACGGCGCTGCTGTCCACGACGGTCGCGGCACTGCTCGGCTGGTGGATAGGCACCCACCCCGAAGTGCAGGCGACCATCGCGGCTCCCGGCGAACTGCGCGAGCTGACCCGACCGGGCGGCCAGTACGAGACGTACTACTCGAGCGATCCGGCAGCGTCCTTCGCCGCTCAGGTCTGGACGAACAACGCCTGGGCCGCGGCCCTCTGCCTGATCCTGGGCGTCTTCCTGGGCCTGCCGGTCCTCTGGATCCTCTTCCAGAACATGCTCAACCTGGGTGTCGGCTTCGGTCTGATGTCCTCGGCCGGCCGCCTCGACACCTTCCTCGGCCTGGTCCTGCCGCACGGCCTGCTGGAACTCACCGCGGTCTTCGTCGCCGCCGGAACCGGACTCCGCCTGGGCTGGACCGTCATCGACCCGGGCCCTCGCACCCGGCGCTCGGCACTCGCGGAGGAGGGCCGGGCGGCCCTGGCCATGGCGATCGGCCTGGCCCTGGTCCTCTTCGTGTCCGGAGCCATCGAAGGCTTCGTCACCCCGTCGGGCCTGCCCACCTGGGCGCGCATCTCCATCGGCGCCGTCGCCGAGCTGGCCTTCCTGGCCTACGTCTATGTCCTGGGCGGACGAGCGGCGCGCGCCGGTGAGACCGGTGACCTGGCGGCGTCCGAACGCAGCGCCGACGTGCCCACGGCCGCCTGATGTGCGAGGCGGCCCCCCGAGCTGCTAGTGTCCTCTTCACCCCGCAGGAGCTGTTGACACAGCATGAGCGGGGAGGTAGATTCAAACAGTTGCCTGGAGATGGGGTCTGTCCCCAGAGGGCAACCGTGAGTGTCTGTCTGCTTCTCGGCGAAACGTTGATTTCGGAGAAGCGCCTCCCGATAAATCGGAAATCAGGGGCCGGCAAGTCCGCCCCGAAACTTCTGATAAAGTCGGAGCCGCCGGAAAGGGAAACGCGAGAGCGGGAACCTGGAAAGCACCGAGGAAATCGGATCGAAAAGGATCTGATAGAGTCGGAGACACCGAAGGGAAGCCCGGAGGAAAGCCCGAGAGGGTGAGTACAAAGGAAGCGTCCGTTCCTTGAGAACTCAACAGCGTGCCAAAAGTCAACGC
>NZ_JBIBRG010000002.1:676737-732120 GCF_043076215.1 Streptomyces sp. NPDC016640 | reverse complement strand
GACAATCCCTCTACGCCGCCGCCAACGCCCACCTCGACGCCCTCGCCCAGCAAAACCACACCCAAGGACAACCCACCACCTCCATCGCCTGGGGGGTCTGGGGTGGGAAGGGCATGGTCGAACTCGCCCCGGAGGGCTACCTGGAGCGCCAGGGGGTGCGGCCGCTGCGGCCGGAAACGGCGTTGGCCGCGCTGCAGCAGGCCCTCGACCACCGCGACGTCAACGTGACCGTCGCCGACCTCGACTGGGACCGGTTCGCGCCCACCCTGACGGCGAGGCGTCCCAGCCCGCTGATCAGCGACATCCCGCAGGTCCGCACGGCGCGCCCGGCCACCCGGCGCGGTGCCGCGAAGTCCGGCCCGGCGGACGGCGAGCGGGCCGTGCCGCGCCTCGGACGGGCGCGGCCCGAGGAGCGGCGCGGGCTCGCGCTCCAGCTGGTGCGGGGGCTGGCCGCCGGTGTGCTCGGTCATTCCGGGGCCGAGCAGGTGGACGCGCGAGCCTCCTTCCGCGATCTCGGCTTCGACTCGCTGGCCGCGGTCAGTCTGCGGGACGGGCTGGCGGAGGCGACCGGGCTGGAGCTGCCCGCCGGCCTCGTGTTCGACCACGAGGACCCGACTGCGCTGGCGGACCACCTGTCCGAGCTGGCCGGGCGCGAGGCGGACGGCGTCTCCGGGTCGCCCGCGCAACCGGAGGGCACGCTGCTCGGCGTCCTGCGCACGGCCGTCGCCCGGGGCCGGACCGACGAGGCGGTGTCCCTGATGGCCGGACTGGCCCGGTTCCGGCCCGTCTTCACCGGCGACGGACCCCCGGCCGGACTCCCGGCGCCGGTGGGTCTCGCGACCGGGGCCGCGCGGCCGCGGCTGTACTGCTGCGCCGGCACGGCCGCCACGTCGAACCCCCGGGAGTACGCGCGTTTCGCGGACGCCCTGCGCGGCCGCCGGGACGTGACCGTCCTGCCGCTGCCCGGCTTCGCCGATCCGGCCGAGCCGCTGCCCGCATCGCTGGACGCGCTGCTCGCCGACCGGGCCGACGCGCTGCTGGAGCACTGCGGGGGCGAGCCGTTCGCCCTCGCGGGCCACTCCGCCGGCGCGAACGTCGCGCACGCCCTCGCCGCGCACCTGGAGTCGCGCGGCAGCGGTCCGGCAGCGGTCGTCCTGATGGACATGTACTTCCCGGACGACCCCGGCGCGATGGGCGTATGGCGGGACGACCTGCTGCGCTGGTCGCTGGAGCGCAGCCCGGTGCCGCTCGCGGAGCACCGGCTGACCGCCATGGCCGGGTACCACCGGCTGCTGCTCGGCAGCCGCCTCACCGCGCTGCGCGCGCCCGTGCTGCTGGTGCGGGCCTCCGAGCCGCTGCGCGAGTGGACCGGCGACGACGGCCCGGACGGCTGGCGGTCCCGGGTACCGGGGGCCACGAGCGTCACCGACGTGCCCGGCAACCACTTCACCATGCTCACCGACCACGCGGCGGACACGGCCTCGGCGGTCCACGACTGGCTGGCGTCCACCGCCCGCGACAACCACGACAGACCCACCGAATCCGTCCCGGAGGACGCTGATGTACACCGATGAGATCGCGGCCGTCTACGACCTGGTGCACGAGGGGAAGGGCAAGGACTACCGGCGCGAGGCGGAGGAGATCGCCGCCCTGGTGCGGGCCGAGCGCGCGGACGCCGGGTCGCTGCTCGACGTTGCCTGCGGGACCGGTCAGCACCTGCGTCACCTCGCCGGTCTCTTCGACCACGTGGAGGGCCTCGAGCTCTCCCCCGACATGCTCGCCCTGGCGGCGCGCCGCAACCCTGACGTGCCGCTGCACCAGGGCGACATGCGCACGTTCGGGCTCGGCCGGCGGTTCGACGCCGTGGTCTGCATGTTCAGTTCCATCGGTCACCTGCGTGACACCGGCGAACTCGACGCCACGCTGGAGCGTTTCGCCCAGCACCTCGGCCCGGGCGGCGTGATCCTCGTCGAACCCTGGTGGTTTCCCGAGTCGTTCACGCCCGGTCACATCGGGGCGAGTCTCACCGAGACCGGTGAGCACACGATATGCCGGATGTCGCACTCCGTGCGGGAGGGCGACGCCACCCGGATCGAGGTGCGCTACCTGCTCGCGCACCCGGTGGACGGCGTCCGCGTCCTCTCCGAGAGCCACCGGATCACCCTGTTCCAGCGGTCGGCGTACGAGCGGGCCTTCAAGAACGCCGGCTGCGAGGTGCGGTACCTGGATCGCAGCGACATCGGCCGCCCCGGCCTGTTCATCGGAACGTGCCGCTGAACGGCGTCCGGCACCGAACCGGAGAAGGAGGAGCCATGTCCGCCACCACCACCGTCGAGGTCCCGGCCGCCCGGCCGGACGACGAGATCCGCGAATTCGGCCGTCGGCTGCAACTGACCCGTGCGGGAATCTGGTTCGCGGGCAACCAGGGCGACCCGTACGCGATGATCCTGCGCGCCACCGACGACGACAGCGCCCCCTGGGAGGAGCGGATCCGCGCGCACGGCACGTGGTTCCGCAGCGACCTGCTCGGCGCCTGGGTCACGGCGGACCCCGCCGTGACGGGCCGGGTGCTGAGCGATCCCCGCTTCGGCACACTCGACCGCGCGGGACACCGCCCGGACGCCGGCCTGCTGCCGATCGCCGCCGAGTTCCCCGAGTACGAACGCCCGGAGCTCGCCCGCCTGCACGCCCTGGCCGCCCCGGTACTGAGCGACACCGCCCCGCTCGGCGTCGAGCGGGCCGAAGCGGATGCTCCGGTCCTTGCCCGCCCGCCCGCCGACGGCGCCGCGTTCGATCTCGTCGGCGATGTCGTCCGGCCGTACGTCGGGGCGTTGGTCCTGCGGCTGCTGGGCGCCGGAGAGGGGGAGCGGGCGGAGGCGGTCCGTCTCCTCACCCGGTGCGGGCCCCAACTGGACGCCCGGTTCACACCGCAGACGCTGGCCGTGGCACGGGACTCCGCCGCGGCGGTCCGGGAGGTGGCCGCGCTGGTCCGCGAACTCGTCGCCCGCGAGGCCGCCACGGGCGCGGACCGGCCGGCCGGCCTCATCGCAGCGCTGCTGGGCCGGGGCGTCGCACCCCGGGACGTCGAACGCATCGGTCTCGTCCTCGCGGTCGGCGCGCCGGAACCCGCCGCGACGGCCGTCGCGAACACCGTGCGGGCGCTGCTGAGCGGCTCCGGGGACTGGGCGAACGCCCGCCACGCCCCGGCGGCGTCGGCTGCTGTCGACCGCACGCTGCTCGTGCGGCCGCCCGCCCGCCTGGAGCGCCGGGTCGCCCACGAGGACGTCCGCCTGGGGGGCCGTCGCATCCGCGCCGACGACCAGGTGGTGATGGTGGCCCCGGCCGCTCCGGACGCTCCTCGGGACGTGTCCCGCACCGGGCCGTACCTCGGCCTCGCGCTGCCCGTCGTACGGCTGGCCGCCACGACCGCCGTGTCGGCCCTGGCCGGCGCGCTGCCCGGCCTGAAGGCCGCGGGCCCGGTCCTGATGCGCCCCCGCTCGCCGGTCGTACGGTCCTACGCCCGCTTCCCCGTCACCGCGCACTGAGCCCCACGCCACCGTCCGCCCTCGCACGATCGGAGCCCCGATGCGAGTCCTGCTGACCTCGCTCGCGCACAACACGCACTTCTACAGTCTCGTGCCGCTGGCCTGGGCGTTGCGTGCGGCCGGGCACGAGGTGCGGGTGGCCAGTCCGCCCTCGCTCACCGACGTCATCACCTCCGCCGGTCTGACCGCCGTCCCCGTCGGCGACGACCGGCCCGCCGTCGAGCTGCTGGCCGAGATGGGCAGCGATCTGGTGCCCTACAACAAGGGCCTGGAGTTCACCGAGGACGGCCCGGCCCAGGAGGCCGGCTGGGAGTACCTGCTGGGCCAGCAGACGCTGATGTCGGCTTTCTGCTTCGCTCCCTTCAACGGTGCGGCGACCATGGACGAGGTCGTCGACTTCGCCCGCGGCTGGCGCCCCGACCTGGTCGTGTGGGAACCCTGGACGTACGCGGGCCCGGTCGCCGCCCGTGCCTGCGGCGCCGCGCACGCCCGCATCCTGTGGGGCCCCGACGCGATCGGGCGTTCCCGCAGACGCTTCCTCGAAGCGCTCCACGAGGTCCCGCCGGAGCTGCGCGAGGACCCCATCGCGGAGTGGCTCGGCTGGACCCTGGAGCGGTACGGGTGCGCGTACGACGAACGGGACGTGCTCGGCCACTGGGTGATCGACCCGGGTCCGCGGAGCACCCGGCTGGACGTGGGGCAGACCACCGTGCCCATGCGGTACGTCCCCTACAACGGGCGCTCGGTGATCGAGCCCTGGCTCCTGCGCACGCCCGAGCGTCCCCGGATCTGCCTCACCCTCGGCACCTCGGCCCGCGAGACCTACGGCCGCGACGCGGTCTCCTTCCCGACGCTGCTGGAGTCGCTGGGCCGGCTCGACATGGAGGTGGTGGCCACCCTCGACCACTCCCAGCGCGAGCGGTTGGGCCACCTCCCCGACAACATCGTGCCGGTGGACTTCGTCCCGCTCGACGCGCTGCTGCCCAGCTGCGCCGCGATCATCCACCACGGTGGGGCGGGCACCTGGTCCACGGCCCTGCTGCACGGTGTGCCGCAGTTGCTGGTGCCGTCCCTGTGGGACGCGCCGCTCAAGGCACAGCAGTTGCAGCGTCTGTCGGCCGGTTTCCACCTGCCCCCGGCGGACCTCACCGCGGACATGCTGACCGCGGCGGTGCGTACGGCGGTGGAGGACCCCTCGATCCGGGCGGGCGCGCGCCGGCTGCGCGCGGAGATGCTCGCCGACCCCACACCCGCCGGAATCGTCCCGATCCTGGAACGCCTCACCGCCGAACACGCCGAACACGCCGGACACGCCGAACAGCAGGAACACCGGGCGGCGGTGGTCTGACCACAGACCCGGCCGCATTCTTCGCAAACCGACCGAACGGAGCGCACCCGTGATGCCCGTGAACCCCGCCATGACCGACCTGCTCGCCACGATCACCGCGCCCGGCCGAACCGCCGCCGACATCGCCGCGCTGCGGCTGCCCGAGTCCTACCGGGCCGTGACCGTCCGCAAGGAGGACGTCGGCATGTTCGACGGCATGAGCAGCGCGGCCAAGGATCCGCGCAAGTCCCTGCACGTGGACGAGGTGCCGCTGCCCCGGCTCGGGCCGGGTGAGGCACTGGTGGCGGTGATGGCCAGTTCGGTCAACTACAACACCGTCTGGTCGTCGATCTTCGAGCCGCTGCCCACCTTCGGTTTCCTCGAACGGTACGGCCGCACCTCGCCTCTGGCCGCGCGCCACGACCTGCCCTACCACGTGCTCGGCTCGGACCTGGCCGGTGTGGTGCTGCGCACCGGGCCGGGAGTGCACGCCTGGCGGCCCGGTGACGAGGTCGTCGCGCACTGCCTGTCGGTCGAGCTGGAGAGCCCCGACGGCCACGGCGACACCCTGCTCGACCCGGAGCAGCGGATCTGGGGGTTCGAGACGAACTTCGGCGGGCTGGCGGAGATCGCGCTGGTGAAGTCCAACCAGCTGATGCCCAAGCCCGGCCATCTCTCCTGGGAGGAGGCCGCGGCTCCCGGTCTCGTGAACTCCACCGCCTACCGGCAGCTGGTCTCCCGCAACGGCGCCGCCATGAAGCAGGGCGACAACGTGCTGATCTGGGGCGCGAGCGGCGGACTCGGCAGTTACGCCACCCAGTTGGCGCTCGCCGGCGGGGCGACCCCCGTCTGTGTCGTCTCCTCCCCCCGGAAGGCCGAGATCTGCCGGCGGATGGGCGCCGAGCTGGTCATCGACCGCAGCGCCGAGGACTACCGCTTCTGGAAGGACGAACACACGCAGGACCCCAAGGAGTGGAAACGGTTCGGCAAGCGCATCCGTGAGCTGACCGGGGGCGAGGACGTCGACATCGTCTTCGAGCACCCCGGCCGCGAGACCTTCGGCGCCTCCGTGTACGTCACGCGCAAGGGCGGCACCATCGTGACCTGTGCGTCCACCTCAGGCTTCGAGCACCAGTACGACAACCGCTATCTGTGGATGTCGCTGAAGCGGATCGTCGGCACCCACTTCGCCAACTACCGCGAGGCGTGGGAGGCCAACCGGCTCATCGCCAAGGGCCTCATCCATCCGACGCTGTCCCGCACCCATCCCCTGGAGGACACCGCACTGGCGGTCTCCGAGGTGCACCGCAACGTCCACCAGGGCAAGGTCGGCGTCCTGTGCCTGGCCCCCCGGCAAGGGCTCGGCGTACGCGACCACGAACTGCGTGAACGCCACCTCACGGCCATCAACCGGTTCCGCTGAGGGAACGGCCGCACGCGAAGAGTGGTGCCCACCGCCTTTGGGCGGTGGGCACTCACGGCGTCACGGCTCCCCGTTCCCCTGGCGCGTCGGTCACTCCCGGCGGCGTGCCAGGGTGATGCCGTCGGCCATGGTCAGCAGGGCGAGGTCCACCCGCTCGTCGTGGAGCAGCCGCTCGTTGAGTTCGCGTACGGCGAGGGTGTCGGGATCGTCGGCCCGCGGGTCCGCCACCCGGCCGAGGAACAGGGTGTTGTCGACGGCCAGCAGCCCGCCGGGGCGGACCAGTGCGAGCGCCTCCTCACAGTAGTGCGGGTATCCGGCCTTGTCCGCGTCGACGAACACCAGGTCGAAGATTCCGTCGCCTTCGTGTTCGCGCAGGTCGGCCAGGGTCCGAACGGCGTCGCCGATGCGAAGGTCGATGCGGTCGGCGACGCCCGCCCGCTTCCAGAACGGGGCGCCGACGCCGGGCCACCGCTCGGTGATGTCACAGGTGACGATCCGGCCGCCGGGCGGCAGTGCCCGGGCCATGCACAGCGTGCTGTACCCGGTGAACGTGCCGATCTCGAGTATCCGAGTGGCGCCCGTGAGCCGGATCAGCAGGGCGAGGAGCTGGGCCTCCTCCGGCATGACCTGCATGGCGCGTCCGCCCGGCAGGTCCGCCGTCAGCTCCCGCAGTTCCCGCAGCACGGCGTCGTCGCGCAGCGAGACGCTCCTGGCGTATTCCAGCAGTGCCGGACTGAGAGCGGTCTGGTCGGCCACGTGTCACGCCCTTTCCAGCGGAGCCTGGTGCGAGCGGGCCCCGGATGCCGGAGCCGGCTCCTCCGGAGAGCGACGGCCGCGCAACAGGGTCATGCAGGGCCGCTCGACGAAGATGTGCAGGAGTGCGCTCGCGGCGATCGTGACCCCCAGCGCCGCCACGGTGATGCCGAGCGCCGCGAGGGTGTCCCACTGCCGGGCGTACCCCTGGTCGCCGCCCAGCAGCCGGTGCCCGTAGCGGATGATCAGGAAGTGGATCAGGTAGAAGGCGTACGACCACTCGCCCAGCCTGACCAGCACGGCCGTGCGCAGTCCCGTACGGCGCCCGCGCAGGTCACCGTCCGCCGCGGCGGCGATCAGCAGGGCGATGGGGATGACGGTGGTGGCGGTGAGGGTGAACATCGGCGGCACCACCTGGTTGAGCGCGAACGCGCCGCCGAGCAGCAGCGCGGCCGTGCCCGTTCCGGGCCCCCGCCACGTCCCCTGGCGCCGGATCAGCGCCAGGACGATGCCGAGGACGAACTCCAGCATCCGCACGGGCGGGAACCAGTACGTGAACCACATCTCCCGCAGCGGCATCCCGGGAACGACCTCGGCGCTGTCCGGCAGCAGCCGGGCCGCGAACGGCATGCACGCCACGGCCACCGCCAGCCCGGCCGCGTACCACCACAACTGGCGCGCAGGTACCCGGCGCAGCAGCCGGTACCACAACGGAAACGACAAATAGAAGGCCATTTCACAGGAGAGCGACCAACTCGGGGTATTGAATCCCGAGACGATCGACGCGTCCGGCAGCCAGGAATGCACCAGCAGCAGGTTGGGCACCATGCCGTCCCACGTCGAACCCCCCGGCAGCACCGGCTCGGAGAGGCTGAAGATAATGACGCCCGCAATACAGAAGGTGACGAAATGCAGCGGATAGATCTTGGCGAACCTACGCTGCCAGAAACCCCTGACGGAGTCGCCGTCCCGGGCCGACCAAGTCAGCACATAGCCACTCAGCACGAAGAACAGGGAGACCGCGAGCGAGCCGAGCGAAGTGAGGTGCCCCAGGGCCGACGCCACGTCCGGGTCGCTGAAAATGCCCTGCTGGGCGATATGGCAGACGAATACGGAAAGCGCCGCGAACCAGCGCAGCCCGGTCAATGAGGGTAGACGCTCGACGCGCGACTGCATCGATTCTTGTTCCTTTCGCTGGAAACGGTGCCGAATCGTCGGCCGAGATCAGGCGCGCCCATCCTGGTTTCGGGATATTTCTCCGGCAACCCGGAGGTGACACAGTCAGTCCCGCTTTCCTTTCTCGGCACCGCTGTCCCGGCCGACACTGTGGCGACGGCAGTTCAGAGGAGGGCAGTGACGATGACAGCGCTGAACCTGATGGATCCCGAGGTGCTGCGCGATCCGTTCGGCACCTACGCCAGGATCAGGACCCGGGCACCGCTGGTGCGGGCCGCGTACCCGTGGGGCGCCGTCCAGTGGCTCGCGACCCGGTACTCCGACGTCAAGGCGGTGCTGACCGACCCCCGGCTGGTGAACAACCCCGCGAACGTTCCGGAGATGAACCTGCCCCATGCGTACGAGCAGGCCCTGGGCGACGACGGCATCCCCGACGCGTACGTGCGGTACCTGGTGGGCAGCATCCTGTCCCAGGACGGTCCCGGCCATCTGCGGTTGCGCCGGCTGTCCTCGCGGGCGTTTACCGTGCGGCGGGTCAATGACCTGCGGCCACGGGTGACGGAGCTGGCGCACCGGTTGCTGGCGGCGCTCCCCGGCCGGGCGCGGGACGGTGTGGTCGACCTCCTCGAGGACTTCTCCTATCCGCTGTCCATCGACGTCATCTGCGAGATCGTCGGTATCCCGGAAGAAGCGCGGGAACAATGGCACACGTGGGGTTCCGCCTTCTACACCATGGACCCGGCAGTGATCGGGCCCGCGGTACGGGGCATGGTCGACCATCTCCACCTGGTCATCGAAGAGCGCCGGGCCACGCCCGCCGGCGATCTCCTCACCGGTCTGGTGCAGGCCGAGGACGAGCAGGGGGAGCCGCTCACCGACGAGGAGATCGCCACGCTCGTCCTGACCTTCGTCACGGCCGGGAACGAGACCACCGCCCACCTCATCGGCAACGGGGTCGCGGCGCTGCTCACCCACTCCGACCAGCTCGCCCTGCTGCGCTCCGACCGACGGCTGCTGTCCCCGGCGGTCGACGAGTTGATGCGCTGGTGCACGCCCGTCCAGGTCACCCAGCCGCGCTACGCGACCGAGGACCTCGAGGTCGGCGGCATCGCCGTACGCAAGGGCGAGCAGGTGGTGGCGGTGATCGGCGCCGCCGGACACGATCCGGACCGGTTCCCCGACCCCGAGCGGTTCGACATCACCCGGGGCCACCGCGCACCGCACGAGGCACACGTCGGGTTCGGCTTCGGCCCGCACTACTGCCTGGGCGCCGCCCTGGCTCACCAGGAGACCGCGGTCGCCCTCGACACCCTGTTCGACCGCTTCCCCGGCCTCGCCCTCGCCGTACCGCCGTCCGCGCTGGAACGGCAGCCCTTCCCGGGCGCCTGGCGCCTGAAGAGCCTGCCGGTCCGCCTCTGACCGTCCGGAGGGACGGACCCCCAGGTACCCGTCCCTCCCCCACCGCTTCGGCGATCAGGCGGCGGTGAACTCGGCGACGTGTCCGTCCCGCAGCGTCAGATGGGCGCCGGTGAAGCGGGACCGCATGCGCCGGTCGTGGGTGACGACGACGACCGTGCCCTGATAGCCGGTCAGCGCCTCCTCCAGCTCCTCGACGAGCGCGGGCGAGAGATGGTTGGTCGGTTCGTCCAGCAGCAGCAGGTCGACCGGCTCGGTCACCAGCCGGGCGAGTTCGATGCGGCGCCGCTGCCCGTACGACAGGTCCTGCACACGCTGCCGGAGGTCGTCCGGACTGAACAGCCCGAGGGAGAGCAGCGACTCGGCGTGCTCGTCGACGTCGCCGACCCGTCCGCTGCTGAACGCCTGAAGCACCGTCATCCCCTTCTGCCACGGCGCCTGTTCCTGCCGCAGGTGTCCCACCCGGCCCGACACCCGCACCGATCCGCTGTCGGGTGCCAGCTCCCCGGAGAGCACCCGCAGCAGCGTCGTCTTGCCCGCCCCGTTGGGGCCGGTGATCAGCAGCCGCTCACCGGGCCCGAGGCGCAGGGAGTCGATGCCGAGCCGGTCGGCGACCCGGATGCCGGTGAGTTCGGCCACCGTCTCCTGAGGCTGCGCGGCCTCCGTGGTGATCTCGGCGGTGAAGGTGAGCGGCTCGGGCGGCGGCGCGACCGGGTTCTCGGTCAGCCGCTCGACGCGTTCCTTGGCGTTGCGGATCCGCACCATCGCCCCGTGGCCCCGCCCGCGCATCCGGAACTGTCCGGCGCCGAAGACGGCGAAGGGCAGCTTGCGCGGGATGGCGTCCAGGCGCGCCACGTTGGACGTGATCAGTTCGCGGCTGCGGTCCAGTTCGGCGCGCCACTGCTCGTACTCCAGCAGCCGGCGCTGCCGTTCCGCCGCCTTGGCCGTCAGGTAGCCCTCGTAGCCGTTGCCGTAGCGCATCACCTTGCCGGAGTCGACCTCCAGGATCGTGGTGGTGAGCCGGTCGAGGAAGAGCCGGTCGTGGGTGACCGCGACGACGGTGCCCTTGTGCTTGCGCAGGTGTTCCTCCAGCCAGCCCACGGCCCGGTCGTCCAGGTCGTTGGTCGGCTCGTCCAGCAGCAGCAGTTCGGGTTCCGAGGCCAGCGTCGCCGCCAGGGCGAGGCGCGAGCGCTCGCCGCCGGAGAGGGTGCCCAGCCGCCGGCCGCGTTCCAGCCCGGGCAGCCCGAGCCCGTGCAGCGCGATCTCCACCCGGGAGTCGGCCTCGTAGCCCCCGCGGGCCTGGTACTGGTCGACCAGCGCGGCGTAACGCTCCAGGAGGCCGGCGAGTTCGGGGTCCTGGCCCGCCTGGTAGGGCCGTTCGGCCAGCTCGGCCTCGGTCCGGCGCATGCCCTCCTCCAGCTCCCGCAGGTCGGCCAGGGCCAGATCGACGGCGTCCTGGACCGTGGCGTCCGGCGGCAGCTCCAGTGTCTGGGCCAGATAGCCGACGCCGCCGGGCGCGACCACCGTCAGCGCACCGTTGTCCGGCTGTTCCTGCCCGGCGATGAGCTTGATCAGCGTGGACTTGCCGGAGCCGTTGTCCCCGATGACACCGACCTTCTCGCCCGGCTTGACGGTGAAGCCGATCCGGTCGAGTACGACGTGGTCCTGGTAACGCTTGGTGATGTCATGCAGAGCGAGTTGCGCTGTCGACACGCAGGAGTCCTCCTGATCTGGGTTGAGTGATGTCGCCGCGCACACAGCAGACCGCTGGAAAACGCAGTCCGCCGGGGACCCGCACCGTCAGGAGCGGGTCCGTCCGGCGGAAACGGCGCATGCCGAGGGAATCGCAGCGCGTCCGTCTTCTCAGGCGTGCACGGCCGGGTGCGGCGACGGGGCCGGGCTCGACGTCCCACACCCTCGCGGACCACATGTACCGGTCACAGGGAACCCATACGGCCATCGTAGGCGGTACGAAGCTGCACCGGCAATCGGTCCGGCCGGACCCGGGCGGGAGGACCGGTCCGTCCCGCGGCCCTCCTGCCCGGGTCACGGCTGGGGGTAGGCCCGCAGAGCGGACGCCAGCTCCGGCCCCACCCTCGCCTTCAGCAGGGTGCCCTGCTCGGTGTGCTCGGCGGACAGCACCTCGCCCTCCTCGTGGGCCCGGGACACCAGGCCGCCCTGGGTGTAGGGCACCATGGCCTCGATCTCCACCTCGGGACGCGGCAGCAGGACGTCGATGAAGTCCCGCAGTGCCTCGATACCGTCTCCGGTGCGCGCGGAGACCGCGATCGAGCCCGGTTCCGCGGCCAGCAGCCGGGACAGCACGTCCGGGTCGGCGGCGTCCGCCTTGTTGACGACCACGACCTCCCTGATCTCGCCCGCGCCGACCTCCGCCAGGACCTCCCGGACGGAGGCGAGCTGCGCCTCCGGTTCCGGGTGCGAGCCGTCCACCACGTGCAGCACCAGGTGCGCGTCCGCCACCTCCTCGATGGTCGAGCGGAACGCCTCGACGAGGTGGTGCGGAAGGTGCCGTACGAAGCCGACGGTGTCGGCGATGGTGTAGGGACGGCCGCTCGGGGTCTCCGCGCGGCGCACCGTGGTGTCCAGGGTGGCGAACAGCGCGTTCTCCACCAGCACTCCGGCGCCGGTGAGCCGGTTCAGCAGGGAGGACTTGCCGGCGTTGGTGTACCCCGCGAGCGCGACCGACAGCACCCTGTTGCGCCGCCGCTCCTCGCGCTTGACGTCCCGTCCGATCTTCAACTGGGCGATCTCACGGCGGAGTTTGGCCATCCGTTCGTGGATCTGCCGCCGGTCGGTCTCGATCTTCGTCTCGCCGGGTCCGCGGGTCGCCATGCCGCCCCCGCCACCGCCGCCCATCTGCCGGGACATCGACTGGCCCCAGCCGCGCAGCCTGGGCAGCATGTACTGCATCTGGGCCAGCGCCACCTGGGCCTTGCCCTCCCGGGACTTCGCGTGCTGCGCGAAGATGTCCAGGATCAGCGCGGTACGGTCCACGACCTTGACGCGTACGACGTCCTCCAGGTGGACCAGCTGGCCCGGGCTGAGTTCGCCGTCGCAGACGACCGTGTCGGCGCCGGCCTCCTCGACGATCTCCCGCAGCTCCTCGGCCTTGCCCGATCCGATGTAGGTCGCCGGGTCGGGCTTCTGCCGCCGCTGGATGACCCCGTCGCACACCAGGGCGCCCGCCGTTTCCGCCAGCGCGGCCAGTTCGGCGAGTGAGGCCTCGGCGTCGTCGGCGCTGCCGGACGTCCAGACTCCGACGAGCACGACGCGCTCCAGGCGCAGTTTGCGGTATTCGACCTCGGTGACGTCGGCGAGTTCGGTGGACAGTCCGGCGACCCGGCGCAGCGCGGCCCGCTCCTCGCGGTCGTACTGCTCACCGTCGAAGCTGTCGGGGTCCGGCACGAGGTGTTCGTCCATCAGGGCATCCGCCCGCTGCTGACGTGCGGCGGAACCTTCGGGGTGAGTCATATGAGTCCTTTCTCGGGCGGGGACCGCCGGTGGAGCCCGGCACGGGTGCGCTGCGGGCCCTCCTGGGGATGACGGTTCCCACCGGTCGCGTGATCGTTCACCTGACCTCTGCGCGGGCCCCCGGAGATGTCCGGGGTACGCGTGGAGCCCGTCCGATCCGTCGAAGGGACGGACAGGGCAGGACGAGGCAGGGCCAGGCCGGGGCCGGAAGGGAGGAGGGTGAACACCGTCGGCGACAACGGACGGGCATACGAGCAGCACAACCCGGAAGCCGCGCCCGGCGGTACGTCTCGCCGGAGGGCTTCAGCCAAGGGCCGCTTGGGGCTTCGCGCCCAGCGCCGCGTCACAGAGGGTCAATGCCGTATCTCACACGCCACCAACCGTAGTCGATTCTCCAGCCGGTCGCATCCGCCTTTCCCGGACGGCGAAAACCGGTCACGACGACTCGCCCGGGGGCGGGTGGCCCGCTCCGGGGACGGTGTCACCGCTGCCGGCCTTCCTTGAGCGGTGTCCACCAGGAGCGGTTGTCCCGGTACCAGGCGACCGTGCTCGCGAGCCCCTCGGCGAACTCCACCCGCGGCCCGTACCCGAGTTCCGCGACGGCCTTGCCGAAGTCCAGGGAGTACCTCGCGTCGTGCCCCTTGCGGTCCGTCACCTGCTCGACCATGTCCCAGTCGTTGCCGGTCGCTTCGAGCAGGAGGCCGGTGAGTTCCTTGTTCGTCAGCTCGGTACCACCGCCGAAATGGTAGATCTCACCGGCCCGGCCGTGCCGGAGCGCGAGCTGAATTCCCCGGCAGTGGTCGGACACGTGTACCCATTCGCGCACGTTGTGTCCGTCTCCGTACAGCGGCACCTTCTCGCCGTCCAGCAACTGTGTGACGAAGAGCGGAATCACTTTCTCGGGAAACTGGTAGGGGCCGTAGTTGTTGGAACAACGTGTCACCACGACGTCCAGCCCGTGCGTACGATGACAAGCGAGGGCCAGCAGATCGGAGCCGGCCTTGGACGCCGCGTACGGCGAGTTCGGGGCCAACGGGCTCTCCTCCGACCAGGACCCGGCCGGAATCGATCCGTACACCTCGTCGGTGGAGACGTGGACGAAGCGCCGCACGCCCTGCCGCAGGGCCGCGTCCAGCAGGACCTGGGTGCCCAGGACGTTCGTGGTCACGAAGGGGCCGGAACTCTCGATGGACCGGTCGACATGCGATTCGGCGGCGAAATGCACCACCGCGTCGTGCCCTGCCATCACCTTTTCGACCAGGTCGGCGTCACAGATGTCGCCACGGACGAAGGAATAACCGGGATGCCCGGACACCGGGTCCAGTCCGGCGGTCGTGCCCGCGTAAGTGAGTTTGTCCAGGACGGTGATTCCGAGGTCCTGATGGGAACTGACCGCATCGGAAGTCAGGAGCAGACTCCGGACGAACTCCGACCCGATGAACCCGGCCCCGCCGGTCACAAGAATCCGCATGCGCCGAGAATATCGAGTTCACGGAGAGCCGGGACAGCGCGACTTGGCGAAGTACTCCGGCTCAGCGCGACGAGTTCCGGCCGGCCGTGACCCGCTGAAAGGTGGCGCGCAACGGCCGCAGCGACGGCGTCGCCCGGCGTTCGGGCGTCGCCACCGCGCGCCGGGAGCGTACCGCCGTTCTTCCGAGCGGGTGGCGACGAAGCAAAGGGCGGAGCCGGGCACGTCGGCGCCGGACGGGCACGTAGGCGTGCGGAGCCTCTGGTGGAGACGGTTCTCCTGGCCGAAAGCCCAGCCCCCCGGGGCACCGCTTGGACCGTGCCCCACGGCGCGGGTTCGGCCCGGCAGTTTGCCCAGCGCGAGAACAAGGGCCCTGACCTGCTGAAATGAAGAGCGACAGACGAGTCGGGCTGTACGCCGGGTTCTGTTCCCGGGGTTCCTCGCGGAGCCCCGGGCGACGGCCATCCATCTAGGGCCGGCGTTGCCGCCGGCCTCGTGCGGTCTACCCGCGGACTCGGGCGGGCAGCCCTCGAACGTCCGCGCAGAGACGCCTTCCCTTCCGAGGAGGCGCCTCCTCTTGACCTTGCTCCGGGTGGGGTTTACCTAGCCGCCTGAGTCGCCTCAGGCGCTGGTGGTCTCTTACACCACCGTTTCACCCTTACCGGGGGCCGGAGCCCTCGGCGGTCTGCTTTCTGTGGCACTGTCCCGCGGGTCACCCCGGGTGGCCGTTAGCCATCACCCTGCCCTGTGGAGCCCGGACGTTCCTCGGGAAGTCCCGTGAGGGACTCCACGCGGCCGCCCGCCCGGCTCGTCTGCCGTGTCGACCATGGTACCGGGCGTGAGCGGGGCTTCGGTGCGGTGGCCGGCGGGGGACCGCGGCGCCCGGGCCGCGCCCTGGTCCGGCGCGCCCGCTCCCGTGCGTCCGTCACCTCGCACCCCCGCCCACAGGGGATCGGAGGAAGTCGCCGGTGTCCAGGTCGAAGGAGAAGGGGGCGGGGAGTGCCAAGGGCTTGCCCAGGGGGCGGGTGCAGTGCTCCCGGTAGACGTCCTCCACCGGGTCGCTGAACAGCGTGACCGAGGAGGCTTCGCGATCGACGAGGAGGTGGAGGGGGATGGCGCCGCGGGCGTGGCAGCGACGCTTGGCCTCGCGGTCGGCGTTCGGCTTCGTGGACGTCACCTCCAGGACCATGGCGACACCGTCGCAGGGCATCCAGGGGTCCGCACCGCGGTAGAGCCTCAGTCGCTCGCTTGACCCTGTCGCGGCGTCAACGTTTCTACTGGTGGCATGCGGATCGGAGAACTCGCCGGCGTCGTCGGCGTCACCACGCGGGCGGTGCGGCACTACCACCATCTGGGGCTGTTGCCGGAACCGGAGCGGCTGGGCAACGGGTACCGGGACTACACGTTGCGGCACGCCGTAGTCCTGGCGCGGGTCCGGCGGCTGACCGAGCTGGGGCTGGGGCTCGCCGAGGTGCGGGACGTGCTCGCGGACGACGCGGGGAAGGACCTCGTCGAGGTGCTGACGGAGCTGGACGAGGATCTGGCGCGGCAGGAGGAGGCGATCCGGGACCGGCGGGCGCGGCTGCGGGCGTTACTGGAGTCGGAGGGCGCGCTGGCCGCCGGGGGGCCGGTGTCGGCCGGACTGGGCGCGTTGTTCCGGGAGATGGCGCATCTCACCGACTCCCCCATGGCCGCCAGGGACCGCGAGATGCTGGCGCTGGTCGAGACCGCGGCGTCGCCGGAGGAACGGGAGCGGCTGGCGGGGCTGCTGAGTGGTGTCATGACCGCGCCCGGCGGGGTGGAGCGGGCGCTGACCGTGTACGGGCTGCTCGACTCGCTCGCCGACGCCGATCCGGACGACCCGCGGGTGGCGGAGGCGGCCCGCGCCCTCGCCGCCTGCGTGCCCGCCGGGCTGGTGCCGGAGGGGGCGGACGGTGCCGTCGAGGAGGGCGACGGCTTCCTGCGCGCCTTCTACGCCGATTTCGCCCCGGCCCAGGCGGAGGTGATCCGCCGGACGATGCGGATCCTCACGGAAGGGCGGCGGTCGTGAGGGGGTTCGCGCGGGCCGCGCGGCGCCTGGTGGGGTACGAGCTGCGGCTGATGGTGAGCCTGGGGCTGTGGGTGGCGCGGCGTCCACACGGCACCGGCGGTGGGACGGCGTTCGGGTACGCGGGCGGGCAGGCGGCCATGATGTTCGGGTTCGCGTTCGTGTGCGCGGTCGAGACGGTCGCGATGTCGGTGCTGCTGAGCGACTGGCCGACGGTGCACGCGGTGGTGCTCGTCCTGGACGTGTACACCGTGGTCTTCGTCGTCGCGCTGCACGCCTCGTCCGTCGTGCGCCCCCATGTCCTGGACCCGGGCGTGCTGCGGGTCCGCCGGGCCGTGCACGTCGATCTGCGGATACCGCTGGAGCGGATCGCCTCGGTCCGGCGGGAGCTGCGGATGACGCACGAGAGGGCCGACGGCGAGCTCGATGTCGCCGTCGGCTCGCAGACGACCGTCACGGTGGAGCTGACCGAGCCGGTCGCCCACGTCACCTTCTGCGGCGGTCGCCGCGAGGTCCGCGTGGTCCGCTTCCACGCGGACGACTCCGACGGGCTCGTACGCGCGCTCGCCGGGGCGGTGGCCGACGCGCGCACCCGACCGGCCCGTTGCAGCCCCTTCCTCCGGTCATAGCGTCTCACCGGACAACCGGTCGACGGCGGAAGGGCACGGCGCGTGGCGGGCGAGGACGGGCGGACACCCCGCGAGCGGTACCGCACCCAGGTGCGCGCGGAGATCAAGGAGCACGCCCGGGAGCAGATCGCCACGGCGGGGGTGCCCGGGCTGTCGCTGAACGCCATCGCCAAGCGGATGGGCATGAGCGGACCCGCGCTGTACCGCTACTTCGCCGGCCGCGACGACCTGATCACCGAACTGGTCCGGGACGCCTACCGCAGCCTGGCCGACGCGCTGCGCGCCCCCGCGTCCGGCGACGCGGACCTGGCCGGGCTCGGGGCCGCGCTGCGCGCGTGGGCGCTCGACGACCCCCAGCGCTACTTCCTCGTCTACGGCACACCGGTCCCCGGCTACCACGCGCCCGACGACGTCACCACGATCGCGCGCGAGATCATGGGGATCCTGCTCGACGCGGCTCGGCGCGCCGGGGCCCGTGCGGACAGCCACGACGGCCACGGCAGTCACGACGGCACCGCCCCCCGGGGCCCATCTCGCGCGGCACCGGCAGTGGGCGGGCGACCATCCGGCCGATCCGGCGGCCCTGGGCCGCGCGCTGTCCTTCCGGTCCCGGCTGCACGGCGTGCTGTCCCTGGAACTGGCGGGCCACTTCGCGGGCATGGGTTTCGACCCGGCGGTGCTCTACGGCGCCGAACTGGACCGGCTGACGCGCGCCGTACCCTGACCCGGAGCTCTATTGAAGGAGTACGTGTGCTTGTCCTGCTGCCGCCGTCCGAAGGCAAGGCCGCTTCCGGCCGCGGCGCCCCGCTGAAGCCCGAGTCGCTGTCGCTGCCGGGGCTGGCCGCCGCCCGCGAGGCCGTCCTCGCCGAACTGGTGGACCTGTGCACCGGCGACGAGGACAAGGCGCGCGAGGTGCTCGGACTGAGCGAGGGACTGCGGGGCGAGGTCGCGAAGAACACGGAACTGCGGACCGCCGGGGCCCGGCCCGCCAGGGAGATCTACACCGGCGTGCTGTACGACGCCCTGGACCTGGCGTCCCTCGGCACGGCGGCGAAGCGGCGGGCCGCCGGGTCCCTCCTGGTGTTCTCCGGACTGTGGGGCGCGGTCCGGGTCACCGACCGGATCCCCTCCTACCGCTGCTCGATGGGCGTGAGACTGCCCGGACTGGGCGCGCTGAGCGGACACTGGCGGGCGCCGATGGCCGAGGTGCTGCCGGAGGCGGCCGGGGGCGGGCTGGTCCTCGACCTGCGGTCGGCGGCGTACGCGGCGGCCTGGAAGCCGAAGGGCGAGGTGGCCGGGCGGACGGCGACCGTACGGGTGCTGCACGCGCCCACCCGGAAGGTGGTCAGCCACTTCAACAAGGCGACCAAGGGACGGATCGTGCGGAGTCTGCTGACGGCCGGGACGGCACCGGAGGACCCCGCCGGGCTGGTGGAGGCGCTGCGGGATCTCGGGTACGAGGTGGAGGCGACGGCACCGGCGAAGCCGGGGACGGCGTGGGCGCTGGACGTGCTGGTGACCGAGGTGCACTGAATCCCGGACAGCGCGCGGGTTGCAGCATGCGCAACGCCCTTTGCGCACCGCGCACCGGGTGGGCAGGATGACGCCATGAGTTCTGCGCTGCCCTCCTCGGTCCTCGATCTCGCCCCCGTCGTGCCCGTCGTCGTCGTCGAGGACGCCGCCGACGCCGTACCGCTGGCGCGTGCGCTGGTGGCCGGGGGGCTGCCCGCGATCGAGGTGACCCTGCGGACGCCCGCCGCCCTCGACGCCATCCGGGCGGTCGCCGGTGCGGTGCCGGACGCCGTGGTCGGGGCCGGGACGGTGATCACGCCCGGGCAGGTGGGCGAGGCGGTGGATGCCGGGGCGCGGTTCCTGGTCAGCCCGGGGTGGACGGACGTGCTGCTGGACGCGATGCGGGCGTCCGGGGTGCCGTTCCTGCCGGGGGTGTCGACCGCCTCGGAGGTGGTGGCGCTGCTGGAGCGCGGGGTGCGGGAGATGAAGTTCTTCCCGGCGCGGGCCGCGGGCGGGACCGCGTACCTGAAGTCGCTCGCCGGGCCGCTGCCGCAGGCCCGTTTCTGCCCGACCGGAGGCATCGGGCCCGATTCCGCGCCGGATTATCTCGCACTGCCCAACGTGGCGTGTGTGGGCGGCAGTTGGATGCTTCCGGCGGACGCGGTGGCCGCCCGGGACTGGGACCGGGTCGAGCGGCTGGCGCGTGCGGCGGCCGGGCTCAGCGCAGGTGCGAGGTGTCGTTGAACAGGCGGACGCTGGCGTTGCCGTCGGCGTAGTACGCCACGGCGGACAGTGAGGCCGCCGAGAGTTCCATGCGAAACAGGGCCTCGGGCGGGGCGCCCAGGGCGAGGCGCATCAGGGTCTTGATCGGTGTCACGTGGGTGACGAGCAGGACCGTGCGGCCGGCGTGCGCGGCGATCAGCTTGTCGCGGGTCGCGGCGATGCGGGTGGCGGTGGCCGCGAAGCTCTCGCCGCCGCCGGTGGGTTCGGCGTCCGGGGAGGACAGCCAGGCGTTCAGGTCCTCGGGGTGGCGTTCGCGGACCTCGCCGAAGGTGAGGCCCTCCCAGGCGCCGAAGTCGGTCTCGCGCAGGCCGTCCTCCACGCTCACGTCGAGACCGAGGCGGGCGGCGACGATGCCGGCGGTCTCGCGGGTGCGGGCGAGGGGGGAGGCGACGACCGCCTGGACGGTGCCGCGCCGGGCGAGCGCGGCGGCGGTCCGCTCGGCCTGCTCCCGGCCGGTTTCGGAGAGCGAGGGGTCGCTGCCTCCGCTGCCCGAGAAGCGTTTCTGCGGAGTCAGCGGGGTCTCACCGTGCCGGAGCAGGACGAACGTGGCCGGGGGCCCCATGTCGGCGGGCGCCCACCCGGCCCGGGGGGTGGCCACGGCCTGCGCGGCCCGCACATCGGCACCGGCGCCCGCGGCAGCGTCGGCGCCCTCGGAGACGACGTCGGTCCCGGCGGCCCGCACCCCGGCGTCGGCCCCGGCACCCGCGGCCCCGGACGGACCTGAGGGGCCGGGCGTCGCGGGACGCGCCGCCGGGGTGTCCAGGGCGGCCCGCGAGGCCGCGGGCGACCAGGCCTCGCCCCGCTTGCCCGCGTCCATCGCCTCGTTGGCCAGGCGGTCGGCGTGCTTGTTCCGCTCGCGCGGGATCCACTCGTACGTCACCCGCCCCGGCGCGAAGACTCGCGCCGCTTCCGCCGCGAGCGGCTTCATCGCGGGGTGCTTGATCTTCCAGCGGCCCGTCATCTGCTCGATGACCAGCTTGGAGTCCATCCGGACGTGGACCGCGGCCTGGGGGTCCAGTTCACGGGCGGCGCGCAGGCCGGCCAGCAGGCCCCGGTACTCGGCGACGTTGTTCGTGGCGACGCCGAGGTACTCGGCCGCCTCCGCCAGCGTCTCGCCCGTGGCCGCGTCGCTCACCACGGCCCCGTAGCCCGCGGGCCCCGGGTTGCCCCGCGACCCGCCGTCCGCCTCGACGATGAACTCCCGCATCGCCGCCGGCCCCTACAGTCCCGACTCCGACGTACGCACCAGGATGCGGCGGCAGTTCTCGCAGCGCACCACCGTGTCGGGGGCGGCGGAGCGGATCTCGTTCAGCTCGGTGATGGCGAGCTCCTGACGGCAGCCCTGGCAGGTGCGGGCGTACAGCTTCGCCGCGCCGATGCCGCCCTGCTGTGCGCGCAGCTTGTCGTACAGCCCCAGCAGTGCCTCGGGCACGGAGGCGGCGACGACCTCGCGCTCCTTGGTCACCGAGGCCACCTCGCCGTCGATCTCCTCGACGGACGCGTCCCGGCGCGCGGTCGCGTCGTCGATCCTCCCCTGCACGGAGCCGACCCGCTCGGTCAGTTCGGCGACCCGCTCCTGCGCGGACTCGCGGCGCTCCATGACCTCCAGGACGACGTCCTCGAGGGCGCCCTGCCGCTTGGCGAGGGAGGCGATCTCGCGCTGGAGGTTCTCCAGGTCCTTGGGCGAGGAGACGGCACCGGAGTCGAGGCGCTTCTGGTCGCGGACGGCGCGCTGGCGCACCTGGTCGACGTCCTGCTCCGCCTTGGTCTGCTCGCGGGCGCAGTCGCTCTCCTCGGTCTGCGCGGCGACGAGCAGGTCGCGCAGCTGGGTGAGGTCCCGGCCCAGCGACTCGATCTCGGCGTGCTCGGGCAGCGACCTGCGCTTGTGCGCGAGCTGCTGGAGTCGGACGTCGAGGTCCTGGACGTCGAGGAGTCGGATCTGGTCGGCGGACGCGGCGTTCAGTTGGGGGCTCCAGATGGGTCGGATTCGGAAGGGGCGCGCGAAGCGCTCCCTGGAGGGGTGGTGGTGGCGGGCGACGGGCGGGAGGACGCCGCGTGGGCGGTCCAGGGGTCGGTGACCGTCTTCGAGACGTGCACCCGAAGCCCCCACCCGTGGCGGTCGGAGAGGGCGTCGAGCTGGGCTGCGGCCAGCTCGCACCAGGGCCACTCGGTGGCCCAGTGCGCCGCGTCGAGCAGCGCGAGGGGGCCGTGGGCCCGGTCCGCGACGAACTCGGAGGCCGGGTGGTGGCGCAGGTCCGCGGTGAGGAAGGCGTCCACGCCCGCGGCCCGTACGTGGTCGAAGAGGCTGTCTCCGGAACCCCCGCTGACGGCGACCGTGCGCACGAGCGCGTCGGGGTCGCCGGCGACGCGGATGCCCTGCGCGGTGGCCGGGAGGCGCTCGGCGGCGCGGGCGGCGAGGTCGCGGACGGTCAGCGGGTGGTCGAGCTCGCACACGCGGCCCAGGCCCCGGCGGCCCGCGGGATCGGCGGGGTCCGGGACGAGGGGCCGTACGACCCTGAGGTCCAGGGCGCCGGCGAGGGCGTCGGAGACACCCGGGTCGGCGGTGTCGGCGTTGGTGTGGGCGACGTGCAGCGCGATGTCGTTCTTGATGAGCGTGTGCACCACCCGGCCCTTGGAGGTGGAGGCAGCGACGGTGGTGGTCCCGCGCAGGTAGAGCGGGTGGTGGGTGACGAGCAGGTCGGCGTCCAGCTTCACCGCCTCGTCGACGGTCTCCTGGACCGGGTCGACGGCGAACAGGACCCGCGTGACCTCCTGGCCGGGTTCGCCCACGACGGTGCCGACCGCGTCCCAGGACTCGGCCCGCTCGGCGGGCCACAGTTCCTCCAGCGCGGCGATGACTTCAGACAGACGGGGCACGCCTGCAAGGCTACCTGGCCGTTTCGTGCGCGAGTACCGCCTCCCTGGAGCACACGGCCCTCCGCTTCCTCAGGCGAATCGTTCCTGGAGCACCCTTACGTGTGAAGTGCGGGCCCACAGCTCCGCCGCCCGCGCACGCGAAAACTACCGTTCGTCACCGGAGGTGACCGAACGATGACGGTCTGTGCCATCGAACCTGCGACGGAACACGAGGACGGAGCCGGGCGGGCGGGCTGCGCCATCACCGCGGACGGTTGCTACGCCGCACGCCTCGCCCTCGCCGGCGACTCCTTCTTCCCGGAGCGCTGGACCCTGGACGGCCCCGAGCCCTACGCGGTTCCGCTGCCCGGCAACCAGCCCGAGGAGCCCGGCACCGAGGTGCAGCCCCTGAGCGACGGGCGGGTGCTGATCCACCGGCTGGTGGAGGGGCGGCACGCCTTCTCCCTGCTGTACCCCACCGGCCCCGGCACCGGCGAACTGGCGCTGGGCACGGTCGACCGCCCGGACGGGGACACCCGGCTGCGGCTGCTGCCGCCCGCCCCGGGCGGGGAGCGGGCGTACGCCCTCGCCGTGGGCCCGCGCTCGACGGCGGTGTGGCGGGTGGCGGGCGGCGCGTTCGGGCCCGAGCGGCTCGCGGAGGTGCCCGGCCGCTGCTCGGGCGGGGTGTGGCTGGACCGCGAGGGGCGGATGCTGGCCCTGGACCGGGAGACCGGCGGGCGCACCAAGGCGGTCGTGGTGGACCTGGAACGCGGCGGCGAGATGTCCCCGTTGCTGCAGATCACCGCCGAGAGCGACGACCGGGTGCTGCTCGCCGACCCGGACAGCGGGCTGCTGCTGATCCGCTCGGACGCGCCCTCGCCCGGACGGGACCGGCTGGGCTGGGGGGTGCTGGGCAGCACGCTGCCGGTGCGTTTCCCGGACTGCCTGCGGCTGGCGGACTGCGCGGTCACGCCGTTCGCGATCCAGCCGGGGCAGATGCTGACCCCGGAGGGGTGCGCGGTGGCGCTGCGCATCGACGGCGCGCTCGGCAGCTGGGTGGGGGTGTGGCGGCCCGCGGAACGTCAGGTGCACCACTTCCCGGCGCCGGAGGGGTGGTTGACGGGTTCCGGGCTGTGGACGGCGGACGGGGTGCTGCGCCTGCCGTACGCCACCCGGGCGGTGCCGTGCGGGGTGGCCGGGCTGCGGGCACCGGGGCAGGAGCGCCGGCCGGAGGGCCTGGGAGTCCACCTGCCGGAGAGCCGGCCGCGGGACGTGGGAGTCCGTCCGCCGGAGGGCCCGGGCGTCCGTCCGCCGGCGGATCCGACGAACACCACGGACCCCGGTGGCTCTCCGGCGGCTTGCGGTGGACTCCCGTTCTCCTTCGGGCCGATGGCCGGCGGCCGGCCGGCGGCGGCCGCCGGGACCACGGCTCCGGGCGGCCCCGGCACCCCCGCCGCTCCCCGCCCCGTGCCCTTGCGGCAAGCGCCTCTGGGGCGGCTTGTAACGAAGTAGCGGCGGTCGGCGTGGCCGTCTGGATTCGGGTCGTGGTGTGCCGGTTAGACTCGCCCGGTTGTAGGAAAGATCATGTTTACGGGGTGAATTCCTTCAGATGAACGAGTTCCGCACGAACGAGCCGCAGTCCGCCGAGGACGCGCGGGCCGCCGCCGGACACGGCAGGCACCGGGGACCGGTTTCCACGCAGGACGCCGAGGCGTCCCCGCGCGGCCGGCACCGCAGGCCGGTCCAGGAGAACGAACACGCGGGGTGCGCCGTCTGACGATCCGTCAGTCCGCGGCGCTCCCCCGCACGGTCCCGCCCGTCGCCCGACGGGCGGGACCGTGCGTCTTCCCCCGGGTGAACCGCTCGCCGTCTCAGCGGTGTTCGACGGTGGTGTCGGCGAGCACCGGCGCGTCCTCCCGCTCGACGGCGCTCACCACCACCCGCACCGCGCCGTCCCCGCGCCACATCCGGATCCGCAGCGTCTCGCCCGGATGGGCGACTCCCGCGAACCGGGCGGAGTAGGCGCGGACGCGGGTGACATCGCCGCCGAGTTCGGTGTCGACGACCGCCTTGAGCGTCATGCCGTAGGTGCACAGCCCGTGCAGGACGGGCCGCTCGAAACCGGCGAGCGCGGCGAACCCGGGGTCGGCGTGCAGCGGGTTGAAGTCGCCGGAGAGCCGGTAGAGCAGGGCCTGGTCCTCCCGGACGGGCCGCTCGAGGGTCCGGTCCGGCGGCCCGGCGGGCGCCTCGCGCCGCACGGACGGGCCCCGGTCACCGCCCCAGCCGCCCTCACCGCGTACGTGGATGCGCGCCTCGGCGGTCCACAGCGGCCCGTCGGCGTCGGCGGCGTCGGTGCGCAGGACGAGCACGGCCGCCCCGCCCTTGTCGTGCACGGCGACGATGCGGTCCGTGGTGGTGGCGGTGCCCTCGGCCGGCAGCGGCCGGTGCACGGTGAGCGACTGCCCGCCGTGCAGGACCCGGGCCAGGTCGACGTCGACGCCGGGCATGGACAGGGCGCCGGTCACACCGGGCGGTCCGGCGCCCGCGACGGTGGCGAAGCTCGGCAGCACGTGCAGCCGGGACTCCAGGGTGTAGCGCAGTTCACCGGGGTCGGTGGCGGGCCGGCCCGCGCCGATGCCGAGGTGGTAGAGCAGGACGTCCTTGACCGTCCAGGAGATGTCACCGGTGCGGGGCGGGGCGGCGAGCGCCTCGGCTGCGTCGATGGGCATGGATCTCCGGTCGTCGTCGATGGAGGGGCCGCGGGCCGCGGGAAGACCCGTACGACCCGGCGCCGGACGGGTGCCGGCCGAGCGCTCAGTGCGCCGTCGCCGTCCGCCTGGGCAGCCACACCCACATCAGCACCGCCCCGGCGGCCAGCACGACCGCCCCCGTGGCGAACACCACCGAGTACCCCTCCGCCAGGGTCTCCGGGGTCCGGGGGGCGCCCGCCGTGTGGGTCGCCGCGATGGTCGACATGACCGCGAGTCCCAGTGAGCCGCCCATCGTGCGGGAGGTGTTGACCAGCCCGGAGACCAGACCGGCCTCCCCCGGTGCCGCGCCGGAGGTGGCCAGGGCGGCCAGCGGGGTCCCGGCGAGGCCCGCGCCCAGCATCATCAGCAGGCCGGGGAACAGGACCGAGGTCGCGTACCCGCCGTCCGCGGTCATCGTCGACTGCCAGCCGAAGCCGGTCGTGGCGATCAGCGTGCCGAGCACCGCCACGGTGCGCGGGCCTGCCGTACGCATCAGCCGGGGCGCGAACTTGGAGCCGAAGATCACGGCGAGCGAGCTGGGCACCAGGGCCAGTCCCGCCTCCAGCGGGGTGTAGCCGAGCACGTTCTGCACGTACAGGGTCATGAAGAACCACATGCAGAACAGTGCGGAGCCGGTCAGGAACATGGCCGTGTTCGCCGACGCCACCGAGCGCAGCCGCAGCAGTCCGAGGGGCATCAGCGGGGCCTTGGCCCGCGCCTCGACGAGCAGGAACAGGGCGATGAGGGCGAGTCCGGCGCACAGTGGCACCAGGGCCGCGGCGGCCGTCCAGCCCTCCGCCTCGGTCTGCGATATGCCGTACGCCAGGGTGGCGAGGCCGGCGGTCACCAGCACCGCGCCCGGCAGGTCGAGCCGCCGCCCGTCGCCGGCCCGGCTCTCCACCAGCCGGCGGATGGCCCCGGCCAGCACGATCGCCCCGACGGGTACGTTGATCAGCAGCACCCACCGCCACGACAGCACGTCCACCAGCACCCCGCCGACGAACCCGCCGGCCGCGCCGCCGCCCGCCCCGACGGCCGTCCAGGTGGCGATGGCCCGGGCGCGGGCCGCGCCCTCCGGTACCGCGGAGGTGAGGATGGTGAGCGTGGCGGGCGACAGGACGGCCGCCCCGAGTCCCTGCGCCGCCCGGGCCAGCAGCAGCTGCCAGCCCTCCTGGGCGAGCCCGCCGGCCAGCGAGGCCAGCGTGAACAGGCCGAGTCCGACGAGGAACATGCGCTTGCGCCCGTAGAGGTCGCCCGCGCGCCCGCCGAGCAGCATGAAGCCGGCGAAGGCGATGGCGTACGCGTTCACCACCCACTGCAGGCCCTGCTCGTCGAGCGCCAGGTCGGTGCGCATCGACGGCAGCGCGACGTTCACCACGGAGATGTCGAGCACGACGAGGAACTGCCCGGCGCAGGTGAGCGCCACCACCAGCCACATGGGGCGTTTGGTGCGGACAGGCGTGCGCGTGGCGTCGGTGGCTTCGAGCATGTGCGCCATGTTCTCAGCCGTGCGGTGTCCCCCGCAGCGTCGATTACGCGCCGACCTCCCCGGGTGCCGCCGGAGGCGCGGTCCGTCCCAGGCGGGGGGCGATGCCAAAGGAACGGTCAAGAATTCGTTAGGGTGCCGAACCATCGGAATAGTTGCCTCGGTGTACGGGGTTCGTTCTGCACGTATTCCCTGCCGCGGCCGCCCCTGGAGGCATCCTTCATGACGCAGACGACAACCGACCGTCCCTCCGGCAGAGCGGGCGGGCCCGTGGTCCCGGTGCTCGCCTTCGCGGGCATCGTCGTCGCGGTGATGCAGACCCTGCTGGTCCCGGTCATCAAGGATCTGCCGCGTCTGCTGGACACGGCGCCCGCCGACGCCACCTGGGTGCTGACCTCGACCCTGCTGTCCGGCGCGGTGGCCACCCCGATCATGGGCCGCCTCGGCGATCTGTACGGCAAGCGGCGCATGCTGGTCACCAGCCTCGCGGTGATGGTGGTCGGCGCCCTGGTCAGCGCGTTCACCAGTGATCTGCTGGTGATGATCGCCGGCCGTACGCTCCAGGGCTTCGCGATGGGCGCCATCCCGCTCGGCATCGGCCTGATGCGCGACCTGCTGCCCCGCGAGCGGCTCGGTTCCGCGATGGCCCTGATGAGCTCCTCCATAGGCGTCGGCGGCGGGCTCGCGCTGCCCGCCGCCGCGCTGGTCGCCCAGCACTCCGACTGGCACGCCCTCTACTTCGGCGCCGCCGGCCTCGGCGTCCTCGCGATCGCGCTCACCCTGCTCGTCGTACCGGAGTCCCCGGCCCGCGCCGGGGGCACCTTCGACCTGCCGGGAGCGCTGGGCCTGTCCGCCGGGCTCCTGCTGTTCCTGCTCCCCCTCTCCAAGGGCGGCGACTGGGGCTGGACCTCCGGCACCACGCTCACCCTGTTCGGCGCCGCGGCCGTGGTCCTCCTCCTGTGGGGCGTGATGGAACTGCGCCTGTCCGCGCCCCTGGTGGACCTGCGCACCACCGCCCGCCGCCAGGTCCTGCTCACCAACCTCGCGTCGATCATGATCGGGGTCTCCTTCTTCGTCGTCTCCCTGGTCCTCCCCCAGCTGCTCCAGCTGCCGGCCGGCACCGGCCACGGGCTCGGCCGGTCGATGGTCGTCGCGGGCCTGTGCGTGGCGCCGCTGGGCCTGACGATGATGTTCACCGCCCCCGTCTACGCCCGCCTGTCCGCCCGGTACGGCCCGAAGAGCACCCTCGTCCTCGGTCTGCTGATCATCGCGGCCGGCTACGTCGGCGGCCTCGGCCTGATGGACGCCGCCTGGCAGACCGTCGTCACCTCGGTGGTCATCGGCGCGGGCATCGGCCTCGCCTACTCCTCCCTGCCCGCGCTGATCACCAACGCGGTCCCGGCCTCGGAGACCGGCGCGGCGAACGGCCTCAACACCCTGATGCGCTCCATCGGCACGTCGGTGTCGAGCGCCGTCATCGGGATGGTGCTGGCCGACACGGCGGACACCGTGGGCGGGGTGGCCGTCCCGACCCTGCACGGTTTCCGGATCTCCTTCCTGATCGCGACGGCCGCGGTGGCCGTGGGCCTGGCGCTGGCCCTGTTCCTGCCCGGCGGGCGTCCCTCGGCGCGGCTGCGGGCGAGCAGTGGGGAGGACGTCCGCCCGGAGCGCGCGGAGACGGCCCCGCACGGCTTCCGCGGCCGGGTCCTGGACGCGGCCGGCCGCCCGGTCGCCCGCGCCGAGATCACGCTGACCGACCGCCACGGCCGCCGGGCGGGCGCCACCGTCTCCGCCGACGACGGCCGCTACGCCCTCGCCGTCCCCGCGCGGGGCCCGTACGTCCTCGCCGCCCGCGCCGGCGGCCATGCCCCGCTCACCGCCCCGGCGGCCCACGCGGGCGACGGACGGCCGGTCGACCTGGACCTGTCCCTGCCGGGCGAGACGGTCCCCGCCTGACCCGGTTACCCGCCGGTACCCCCTGTCGGCCGGGCCGGCCGGGGGTACGGCAGCATGGGTCCGTGCACACCCGTACGACCTCGGGAGAGGCAAGCCCCATGGCGATGACACCCGGGCCCGGAATCCTGGCCGCGTTCGAGGCGGCGAAGGGCTTCATGCCCGTGGACGAGGGCCTCGCCCTGTACGCGGCGGCCACCGGGGCGGCCCGGCTGGGGCTGCCGCTCCTGGAGGTCGGCACCTACTGCGGCCGCTCCACGATCCTGCTGGCCGACGCGGCCCGCGCGGCCGGGGTCACCGCCCTCACCGTGGACCACCACCGCGGCAGCGAGGAGCAGCAGCCCGGCTGGGACTACCACGACCCGGAGACGGTCGACCCCGAACTCGGCCTGATGGACACCCTGCCCACCTTCCGCCGCACCCTGCACAAGGCGGGCCTGGAGGAGCACGTGGTCGCCCTGGTCGGCGGCTCCCCGCGGATCGCGGCCCTGTGGAACACCCCCCTGTCCCTCGTCTTCGTCGACGGCGGTCACACCGACGAGCACGCCGGCGCCGACTACGAGGGCTGGGGCCCGCACGTCGCCGAGGGCGGCCTCCTCGTCATCCACGACGTCTTCCCCGACCCGGCCGACGAGTTCACCGGCCAGGCCCCGTACCGCGTCTACCTCCGGGCCCTGGAGTCCGGCGCGTTCACCGAGGTCTCGGCCACCGGTTCGCTGCGCGTACTGCGCCGGACCGGCGCGGGCGTCTGAGCCACCGCTGGTGCCGCGCCGGCCGGGGCGAACCCCGGCCGGCGCGGCGCTAGGGTGGCTGTGTGTCGTACACAGGTCCTGGTTTCGATCCGCCCCAGTCCCGGCGTTCCCGGCGCGGGCCCCTGACCGTGGCGCTCGCGGCGCTGGTGCCGGGGGCGTTGCTCGGGTGGGCGGTGTACGCGTCCGTGGGCGGGCCGGGGGACGACGAGGGGGCGGCGGACGCGTCCCCGTCGGTGTCCTCCCCGCCCTCCGCGTCGGCCGCCTCGCGGGCGCCGTCCTCGGCCGCGGCGTCACCGACCGGCGACTCCGGCGGCGGCGAGCCCGGCGCCTCCCCCACGACGAAGTCCCCCTCCGCCTCGGCCCCCGCCGCGTCCGGGCCGCTCAGGGGCAAGGTCGTCGTCATCGATCCGGGGCACAACCCGGGCAACTTCCGGCACGTCTCCGAGATCAACCGCCAGGTGGACATCGGGACGAACCGCAAGGAGTGCGACACCACCGGCACCTCCACCAACGACGGTTACACCGAGGCCGAGTTCACCCTGGACCTCGCCCACCGGATGCGCGCGCTCCTCCAGGAGCAGGGCGCCACCGTGCGGCTGACCCAGGACGACGACCGGCCGTTCGGGCCGTGCGTGGACGAGCGGGCCCGGATCGGCAACGGGGCGAAGGCCGACGCCGTCGTCTCGCTCCACGCGGACGGTTCGGGCGCCGGCAACCGCGGCTTCCACGTGATCCTGCCCGGCTCCGTCCGGGCCGGTGCCGCCGACACCCGGGCCATCGTCGAGCCCTCCCGCGAGCTCGGCGAGCGCATCGCGGGCAGCTTCGTGCGCGTCACCGGCAGCGCGCCCTCCAACTACGCCGGCGGCGGTACCGGTCTCGTCACACGTGAGGACCTGGGCGGTCTCAATCTGTCAACGGTTCCCAAGGTGTTCATCGAGTGCGGCAACATGCGCGATAGCAAGGACGCGGCACTGCTGACCAGCGGTGCCTGGCGGCAGAAGGCGGCGCGAGGAATTTCCGACGGAATCGTGAGTTTCCTGCGCGGGTGATGTCCGGCCCGCCGGTCCCGGCGGACAGCCCGATCGTGCGGACGATAATGTCGTCCCTACGATGAGGGGCCACCCCCGCGCTTCACACGGGGCCTTCGGGCGACAGGTGACAGCGACGCCTCTTCCGACGACGAGACGACCTACGAAGGACCTGAAGTGAATATCCGCTCCCTCACTCGAGGCGACGGCGTGGTGATCGGAGCAGCGGTGTTGCTGTTCATCGCGTCGTTCCTGGACCTCTACTCCGTCGACGGCGCACCCGACAGCTTCGACCTGCCCAGCCTGTGGGGCAGCGGTCCGGTCGTGCTCGGGGTCGTGCTGGCGGGCCTCATCGGCGCCGCGCTCGTCGTCGCCGCCCGCGCGCTGCCGCAGCCGCCGAAGGTCGCGGGGCTCGACCTCGGCCAGTTCGGCATCGCGTTCACGGTGTTCGCCGCCTGGTGCGCGCTCGGCAACATCTTCGACGTGGCCGGCGGTGCCGACAACTTCGAGGGCGGCGGCGACGGCCCCGACGCCGGCACCGGTCTGATCCTGGCCCTCGTCGCCACGCTCGTCATGGCCGCGGCCGCCGTCGCCACGCCCCTGGTGCCCGCCCTGAAGGGTTCCCTCCTCCCGGCCGCCCGCCCCGCCGCCCCGCAGCCCTACGGCGCCCAGCCGCCCGGCGGTTACGGCTACCCGGGGGCGCAGCAGGCGTCCTTCGGCGGTCAGCCGCAGCCGGGCCACCCCGGTCAGCCGGGGCAGCAGCCCTACCCGGGCCAGCCGCAGCAGCCGCAGCAGGGGCAGCCCGCCCCGGCGCCCGCCGGTGACTTCTCGCCGTTCTGGTTCGCGGTGCCGGTGCCCCGGCCGCTGTTCCCGGAGGACGGCTCGCCCACGCCGATCGCCGAACTGGCCCCCGGTACCTGGTACCTGGCGGTCGAGCAGCGCGGCCCGGTGCTGATCGCCCAGACGCAGGACGGCCGTCGCGGTGTCCTCCAGGACACCTCCGGCATCCAGCGCGGCTGATCTCCCGCCCCTCCTCGTCGCGGCCCTCGCCCCTCGCGGGCGGGGGCCGTCGTCGTACGCCCGGCGCCCGCCCAGGTTTCAAACGGGTATTCGGGGCCAGTCGGAAAGCATGTCCCCTCGATATCGCACTGGTTCCACCTCTGCGGGGACGGTCGTCGCGGTGATCGCGGACATCATGGCCGTCATCCTCGGACTGTGGATTCTGATGTATCTGCTGGACGCCAACCGGGCCAACGACCTGGTCCAGTTCGTCCATGACGCCGCCAACTGGCTGGCCGGCTGGTCGCGTGACCTGTTCACCTTCGACGAGGCGTGGGCGCGCGTGGTCGCCGGGTACGGACTGGCCGCGGTCGTCTACCTGTTCGTCGGCCACGCCATCGCGGGCCGCCTGCGCAGGCACTGACCCGGTTCCGACGCGGTCCCGACCCGGCGCCCCACCGGCGCCGGGTCCCGTCCGCGCCCGCTCAGGCGGGCTCGCAGCAGTCCGGGTCGAGCCCTCTGGGCAGGTGGTCGCCGCCGAAGACCGCGCAGGTGGCCTCGTGGCCGCCGAGGGCGGCGACCGCCAGCAGCAGTGAGCCGGCGGTCCAGGTGGTCAGCTCGCGCGGCCAGATCGCATCGTCGTCGAAGACATAGCCCGTCCAGTACAGGCCGGTCTCCGGGTCGCGCAGGTGCTGGATCGACTGGAGCACGTCGAGCGCACGGTCGGACTCGCCCATCGCCCACAGCGCCAGGGCGAGTTCGGCCGACTCCCCGCCGGTCACCCACGGGTTGGGCACCACACAGCGCACCCCGAGCCCGGGCACGACGAAGCGGTCCCAGCCCTCCTCGATGCGGGCCTTGGCCTCGACGCCGGTCAGCGCGCCGCCGAGCACCGGGTAGTACCAGTCCATCGAGTAGCGGTCCTTGTCCAGGAACCGCTCGGGATGGTGCCGTATCGCGTGACGCAGCGCGCCTGCCGCCAACTCCCAGTCGGGTTGGGGCTCTTCGCGCTGTTCGGCGACGGCGAGCGCGCAGCGCAGCGCGTGGTGGACGGAGGAGGAGCCGGTCAGCAGGGCGTCCGCGGCGGCCGTGCCGTCGTCGTCGCGCCGCCAGCCGATCTGCCCGCCGGGCTGCTGCAGCCGCAGCACGAACTCCACCGCCGCGTGGACACAGGGCCACATGCGGTCCAGGAAGGTGTCGTCGCCGGTGGAGAGGTAGTGGTGCCACACCCCGACCGCGACGTAGGCGACGAAGTTGGTCTCCCGGCCCCGGTCGGTGACCTCGCCCGGGTCGCCGTCGGCGTAGGCCGCGTACCAGGAGCCGTCCGCCAGCTGGTGCCGGGCCAGCCACAGGTAGGCCCGTTCGGCGGCCTCGTGCTCGCCGGCCGCGTCCAGCGCCATCGCGGCCTCGACGTGGTCCCACGGGTCGAGGTGGTGTCCCCGGAACCACGGGATCGCCCCGTCCTCCCGCTGCACGGCGAGGACGCCGGCGACGGTCTCGGCGGCCTGCCCGGCGGTGAGCACCCCCGGCAGGACGAGGTGCTCCGTCCAAGGGGTCCGGGAGGTCGTCACGCGGCGTCCGCCTCCGCCCCGGCACGCGGCAGGTGCGGCTTGGTCGCGTACGCCACGAAGCTCTTGCCGATCAGCGGGTTCAGCGCCCGCTCGGCGACCCGGGTGGCCAGCGGTTTCTTCATGATGTCCCAGACCAGCAGCTTGTGGTACGCCCGTACCGGCAGCGCCTTGTCGTTGTCCACGCCGAAGGCGCACTTCAGCCACCAGTACGGCGAGTGCAGCGCGTGCGCGTGGTGCGTGCCGTACGGCTTGAGGCCGGCCTCGCGGATCCTGGCCAGCAGTTCCTCCGCCCGGTAGATGCGGATGTGGCCGCCCTCGACCTCGTGGTAGGCGTCGGAGAGGGTCCAGCACACCTTCTCCGGCCCGTAGCGCGGAACGGTGACCGCGATCCGGCCGCCGGGCCTGAGGACGCGGACCATCTCGGCGAGCACGCCCTTGTCGTCCGGGATGTGCTCCATCACCTCGGAGACGATCACGACGTCGAAGGACTCGTCGGGGAAGGGCAGGGCGAGGGCGTCGCCCTCCAGGGCGGTGGCGGTGGCCCCCGCGGGCGCCTCGCCGGCCTCCCTCATCGCGGCGAACCACTTGGCGACCTCGCGGATCTCCTCTCCGTTGCGGTCCAGGGCCACGACCCGGGCGCCGCGCCGGTAGCACTCGAAGGCGTGCCGGCCGGCGCCGCAGCCGAGGTCCAGGACGCGGTCGCCCGGGGCGAGCGGGAACCGGGAGAAGTCGACGGTCAGCACGTGGCCCTGCTTTCGCGGTCGGAGGTGTCGGCTGCGCGCGCGGGCACGGCGGGCGTGTCCGCGGGAGTCTCGGGGGCGGCGTTCCCGGTGGCCGGGCGGCGCGGGGCCGTGGCGGCCGGGCGGGCGGCGCCGGTCTCCCGGCCCGCGCGGTCCATCGCCTCGCGGTAGCGGGCCACCGTGCCCTGTGCCGCGCGCGCCCAGGTGAAGTGGCGCAGTACCCGCTCCCGGCCGGCCGCCCCGAGCCGGGCGCGCAGCAGCGGGTCCTCGAACAGCCTGCCCAGCGCGGCGGCCAGCGCCTCCGCGTCGCCGGGCGGTACGGCCAGGCACGTCTCCCCGTCGGGGCCGGCGACCTCGGGGATGGCGCCGCCGGTCGTGGCGACCAGCGGGGTGCCCGTGGCCATGGCCTCGGCGGCGGGCAGGGAGAAGCCCTCGTACAGCGACGGCACGCACGCGATCTGCGCCGACCGCACGAGGTCGACCAGTTCGGCGTCCGAGATGCCCTTGACGAACTCGACGGCGCCCTGGAGGCCGTGGCGCTTCACCGCCTGCGCGACGGGCCCCTTCTCGGGCCGTTTGCCGACGACGACGAGGTGCGCCCCGGGGTGCCCGGCCCGCACCTTCGCCAGCGCCTCGACGAGGAAGACCAGTCCCTTCAGCGGCACGTCGGCGCTGGAGGTGGTGACGATCCGCCCCGGTACCACCGGCACCGACGGGTCGGGCTTGAACAGGCCCGTGTCGGCGCCGATGTGGACGACGTGGACACGGTCCTGCCGTACGCCGAGGTCGTCGACGATCTCCTGGCGGGAGCTGCCGGAGACGGTGAGCACGGACGGCAGGCGGCGCGCCACCCGCTTCTGCATCCGGGTGAAGGCGTACCAGCGGCGCACCGAGTACCGCCGCTTCCATGTCTCGGCGGCGTCCAGTTCCAGCCGCCGGTCGACGGTGATGGGGTGGTGGATGGTGGTCACCAGGGGGGCGCCGAGGTCGCCGAGGAGGCCGTAGCCGAGCGTCTGGTTGTCGTGGACGACGTCGAAGTCGCCGCGCCGGGCGCGCAGATGGCGCCGGGCGCGCAGGGAGAACGTCAGCGGCTCGGGGAAACCGCCCGTCCACATCGTGCCGACCTCCAGCGCGTCGACCCAGTCGCGGTACTCGCCGCGCTTCGGCGTGCGGAAGGGGTCCGGCTGGCGGTAGAGGTCGAGGCTGGGCAGTTCGGTCAGGCTCAGTCCCCCGTGACCCTCGTCGAGCACGGGGTAGGGCTGGGCACCGATGACCTCGACGCGGTGGCCGAGGCGGGCGAGCTCGCGGGAGAGGTGGCGTACGTAGACGCCCTGCCCGCCGCAGAACGGGTTCCCCTTATAGGTGAGGAGTGCGATGCGGAGCGGTCGCAAGCCGTCGGATGCGGGACCCTCCGGGGGCCCGGCCTGACTGGCCTCAGCGGTCACTCTGGGCCCCCTTCTGCCTGCACTGTCCCGCGAGACTACGCCGGGACGCTAATCTAGAACAAGTTTCAGAGTTGATCGTTCGGAGGATCCGAATCTACCGGCAGGTAGCTGCACTGTGAGCAGTTGATCAGGTGATTCACGCCACGGGGACGGCGTGCCATGCTGTCTGATCATCCACCCTCACCGACTGTCACGGACGGGACCCATGCCCGCGGAGGCCAACAGAGACAGGGCGACCGAGGCGGCCAGCGCAGTGCGGGCAGCCAAGGCGGACAAGGCGACGAAGACGGACGCCGGCGCCACGCGGACCCCCCCGGCCGGCTCGCTCACCGAGCGGCAGGAGGCGCGCCGGCGCCGCATCCTGCACGCGTGCGCCCAGCTGGCCGGCCGGGGCGGCTTCGACGCGGTGCAGATGCGGGAGGTCGCGGAGTCCTCGCAGGTGGCCCTCGGCACGCTGTACCGCTACTTCCCGTCCAAGATCCATCTGCTGGTCGCCACCATGCAGGACCAGCTGGAGCACATGCACGGCACCCTGCGGAGGAAGCCGCCGGCCGGCGGGACCGCGGCCGAGCGGGTGGCGGAGACCCTGATGCGGGTCTTCCGCGCACTCCAGCGCGAGCCGCAGCTGGCCGACGCGATGGTGCGCGCCCTGTCCTTCGCGGACCGCAGCGTGAGCGGGGAGGTGGACCAGGTCTCCCGTCAGACGACGCTGATCATCCTCGACGCCATGGAGCTCACCGACCCCACGCCGGACCAGCTCTCGGCGGTCCGCGTCATCGAGCACACCTGGCACTCGGCCCTGATCAGCTGGCTCTCGGGCCGTGCCTCCATCGCCCAGGTCAGGGCCGACGTCGAGACGGCGTGCCGCCTGGTGGACCTGACGGCCCCGACACCCCCCGCACCCCGCTGACGAAACTTTTCGATCGCGTTCCGTCAACACCGCCAGCCCCTGCGCACTCGCACCCCTCCCCGCCGCCGCACGCCGCCCCGCGTGAACGGTTGACCGCACCTGTGCCGGCTCGCATCGTCACCGCGTCAATTCGGAACCAAGTCAAGAACTTTCGGCCCACCGCACGGCGAGCGAACCCGCCCACCCGCAGGGCGGCCTTCGAGGCGCCGGTCACATTCGCCGACGCCCCTCGGTGAGCACGCGTCCGCGGCCTGTGACCGAGAGGGTGAAGCACCCCACATGACCCCGGTCACATACGAAGCGGGACCGTAGGCACGCCCCGGGCGGCGATCCCCGCCACCGGGCCCATCGCCCCCTCCCCGAGCGCTCGCATCGCACCGCACATGCGACCACGCGTAGTAAAAGGGACCTTTGCGGACGATCCCGATTTTTGTTTCGGTGGAGCGGTCGCCAGGCGCCGAGTGCCCTCACGGGTCGCGGCGCCGATGCATGCCCCCGCCGGGGGCGTACGGCGACCATCCTGCTTCCGACCGAAAGGCCGCCTGTGTCCGCCGCTTCCGTCCTCCGCACCGTCGCCTCCCCGAAGAAGGCCCTCGCCGGCGCCGCCCTCGCGGCCGCCACCTGCGGCACCCTGATCGCCGCCGCGCCCGCCCAGGCCGCGGCCACGGGCGCCGGCTCGGCCCAGGCGACTGCGCAGAAGATGATCGGAAACTCGGCCGAGTACCAGTGCTTCTCGAAGATCGTCCAGCACGAGAGCAACTGGAACCCCACCGCCACCAACGCCTCCAGCGGCGCGTACGGCCTGGTCCAGGCGCTGCCCGCGTCCAAGATGGCTTCGGCCGGCTCCGACTGGAGGACCAACCCCGCCACCCAGATCGCGTGGGGCCTGGACTACATGAAGGACCGCTACGGCAGTGCCTGCGACGCCTGGAGCTTCTGGCAGTCCAACGGCTGGTACTGACAGCCCCCGTACCGAAGGCGGCGACCCCACGATCCCCGGGGCCGCCGCCTTCGTCTTCCGCGGGCCGGCGGCCTCCGGTCCGGCTCAGCCGAGGACGAGCGGGAGACGTTCGGCGAGATCGCCGAGCGCGGACCGTTCCGCGCCGGTCGGCCCCCGGCGTCCCGTCCCTACCAACAGCGCGTCCGTGTCGGAGAGTTCGCTGGGGAACGCGGTTCCGGCGATCCTCTCCAGGGCCGTGCGTGCCGCCGCGAGGGTTTCGGCGGGCGGCTCGGCGGCCGAGGGCAGGTGGGCGATCAGGTCGAGGTGGTGCAGCGTCCATTCGAGGACGTACGCGGAGAGGTAGTCGCCGACGGTCAGGACCTTGCCCTGGGTCCTGACGCGGGCGGCGGGATCGGCGAGTTCGGCGGCCCGGCCCGCTGCGGAACCGACGTCGTCCAGGTGGAACGTGAGCAGTCCCGGATCGCCGTACGCGGCGGCCAGCCGGGGGATCAACGCGTCCAACGGGTCCTCGCCGGTCGGGGGTTCGACGAGGTTCCAGTAGGTGACCGCGTCCGCGGTGGGTTCGGCGTCGGCGGGCGTGACCAGCGTGATCAGGACGTCCTGGGCGTCGATGACCAGGTGGCACACCAGGTCTCGCACGAGCCAGCCCCTGCAGCCGGACGGCCGCTCGAAGTCCTCGTGGGGGATGTCGGCGACGGCTGCGAGCAGCGCGGTCCAGGAACGCGAGAAGTGATGCATCACTGCCGTTCAGCGGTTGCGTTCGCCGTCCAGGTCAGAAAGGCGGCGAAGGCAGCGGAGCCGAGGGCGAGAATCGGACCCGCTGGGTCCTTGGAGTCTCGGACCGCGAGACCGGAGCCGGGTATGCCGGCGACCTCCACGCACGATCCCCCCGTGTCGCCGCTGTAGCTCGACTTACGCCATGTGATCCCTGTCAGATGCGAGTTGCTCCCCATAGCGTTCCTCCATCACGCGCCGGATCAGCGCCGCCGAGTCCTTGACGGACAGGGCTGCGGCCTGCAAGTGATCGTAACGGAGCGATCGGGACTCAACCGCGTCAGGATTGGCCGTCGGATGCCCCGTCTCGTAGTCCTCGCTGTAGACGATGGCGGGATCGCCCGCGAAGCGGAAGATGTCGAAAGAGCCCATCAACCCGGCATGTACACCCGTCTCGAACGGCAGCACCTGGACGTTCACACTCGGGTTCCTCTCATGAGACAACAGCCCCATCAGTTGCTGCCGCATGACTTCCTTATCGCCCACCTGCTGGTGGAGTACGGCCTCGGTAAAATTGCCCAGAGAACCGGAGGCTTCTCCCTGTCGAAGATGCGCTGCCGCGCAAGCCGCGCCGAGGTGCGGTTGTCCAGATCATGGTCGCCCATGGCGCTCAGTACGGCGCGTGCGTACGCCTCCGTCTGCAAGAGGCCATGCACGAGTTGCGGCTGGAAGACACGGATCGCCTTGGCCCGCGACTCCAGCTCGGCCACCTGCTGGAACCAGGCCGGGAGTTGGCTCCGCATCACCAGTGTGACGAGGCGGGACAGCAGCCCTCCCGTCCCCAGCGCCGCGTCCACCCGCTCGCTGAACTCCGCCGTCGGCAGCTTCCTCGCCGTCTCGATCTGGCCGACCAGCGAGCCCGTGTAGTTGACGATGCCCCCGAGCTGCCGCTGCGTCAGGCCCGCGGTCTCCCGATGGCGCCGCAGCTCGAAGCCGTAGTAATCCAACGGTGAAGCGCCCGGGTCGAGGACGTTGACATGCGTCACGGCACGGTCCCCTTTCACTCAACGCGGTCCACGACGGAACCGGTTGTATTCGTTCCATTGCCGAGCGTAGTCACCCGAGGTCAGTCTTGCGGTGTGAACGAATACATTTCCCCCGCTCTCCTCGCACCCCGCAGCACCCGGTACGCCATGCGTCTCACGGTCGGGGAGCACTCCGCACTCCATGTCCGGCACATCGTGCGGTCGTTCCTGCGCGAGTGGGAGATGGTCGAGCTGTCCGACGCCGTGGAACTGGGCGTGACCGAGTTGCTCGCCAACGTCGTACGCCACGTTCCGGACCGGCGCTGCGCCCTGCTGTTGCTGCGGCAGTCGACCGGGGTGAGGGTGGAAGTAACGGACGGATGCGATGAACTTCCGTGTGTTCCGGTCGGGTTGGCGTTCGACGCGGAGCATGGGAGAGGACTCGCGCTGCTCGGTGCGGTGAGCGACAAGTGGGGTGTCGATCCCGGGGCCCGTGGCGGGAAGACCGTGTGGTTCGAGTGTGCGGTGGACGCTCGCGAGTGAGGGGACGGTGCCGAAAGTCGTGAACACTTCGGGCCGAAGTGTTCACGACTTTCGAAGGGGGTCCCGGGGCCCCCGGGGCGGGCCGCTGAGCCGGCGTGAGGGGCCGCGTGCCCGGCCACCCGTTCCTCCGGGCCGCCCGCTCGCTTCTCCCCCGTGCTGGAGTGAGCCGGGTCAAGGGTGGGCCGCAGGCCCATCGCCGCAGGCGACGCGGAGTGCAGCGCCCTTGACGCGGCTCACGGAGGCACGACACCGGCCAGGAAGCGAGCGGCCCCCACGGCCACTTCACCACGTACGCCCACGCCACCCCGCGCGCCGCAGTAAACGCTCCCGCCCCGTTCCACGTCTACGACATCGTGCCCCTTGCCGACCTCACCCCGATTCAGCACGCGGACACGGCCCTCGAGCGGAGGCGACCCCTCCGGGCCTTCTACCGGCGCCATCGCGTCCCTCTCCTCGCCACGCTCCCCTTCCTTCCCCTGTACGCGCTGTGGTGGGGCTGCCTCGCCACCGGTGGCGGGGACCTCGCCGCTCAGGACGCGTGGGCCGACTTCGCCTCCCGGCACGGGGGTTCCGCGTACAACCTCTTCTGGTACGGCGGGATGCACACCGCCAACTACAGCCTCGTTTCGCCGTATCTCATGGCCGCCGTGGGGGTGCGGGCCCTCACCGTCGTCTCCGGGATCGCCGCCTCCTGGCTCGCGGCCCTCCTCATCCGGCGCACCGGTCTGCGAAGACCCCTCGCCCCTGCCCTGCTCGCCTCCCTCGCCCTGTGGTGCAACGTCGCCTCCGGGCGGACCACCTTCGCCCTCGGGGTGGCCTTCGGACTCGCGGCCTGTGTTCTCCTCACCCGGCGGAAACGTCTCTTCCTTGCCGGTGGCCATGCCGCCCTCGCCACCATGGCGTCCCCGGTCGCCGGGCTGTTCCTCGCCGTCGTCGGGGCGGGGCTCCTGCCGGCCGGGCGGCGGGGGCCCGCCGTGGCCCTGCTTCTGCCGCCCGCCCTCGTCGTCGGGGCGACCAGTGTGTTCTTCCCCTTCACCGGTGAACAGCTCATGCCCGCGCCGCGCGTATGGCCGCCGGTCGCCCTCGGGCTCGCTGTCGCCGTGCTCGTCCCGCCGGCGTGGCGGGTGGCCCGCTGGAGCGGGGTCGTCTACGCCGTGGGCACCGTGCTCGCGTATCTCGTCCCCTCTCCGGTCGGCACGAACGTGGAGCGGTTCGCCGAGTACGCCGCGCCCGTGGTGCTGCTGGCCGCGCTGCTCGCGCAACCGCGCCTGCGCGCCCTGCGGCGCGCTCTGCTCGTCGCCGCGCTCGTGTTCTCCGTGGGCTGGCTGGGCAAGAAGACCGCCGACGATCTGGCGGTCTCGACGACCGTTCCGGCCTGGGCGGCGGAGACCCGTGGCGTGGTCCGGGCGCTCGACGGGCTCGGCGCCGGCCGCTCCCGGGTCGAGGTGGTGCCCGCGCGCAATCACCGGGAGGCCGCCGGGCTCGCGCCGTACGTCCATCTCGCCCGGGGCTGGAACCGGCAGCTCGACGTGGAGCGGGCGCGGCTGTTCTACGACGGGTCCTTCTCCGCCGCCTCCTACCGGCAGTGGCTGGACCGGTGGGCGGTCGCCTTCGTCGTGCTGCCGAACGGCCTGCCCGACGGGTTCGCCCGGGAGGAGGCGCGGCTGATACGGCACGAGAGGCCCGACTGGCTGGTGCCCGTCTGGCAGGACGAGCACTGGCGGGTGTTCCGGGTCCGGGACGCCGTACCGCTGGTGTCCGCGCCCGGGACCGTCGTCCGGACCTCCGGTGCCGACCTGGTGCTCCGCGTGTCCCGGCCGGGTGCGGTGACCGTGCGGGTGGTGTACTCGCCCTGGCTGCGCAGCGACGGCGGCTGTCTGAGCCGCCAGGGCGAGTTCACGCGGCTCACCGTGTCCGCGCCGGGCGAGTACCGGATCAGCTCGGAGTACGGGCCTTCTCCGGCACCGACGGCTCGCTGCTGAGCCCGGCGGCGGCCGTGACCGTACGGGCGCGCGGGCCCTGGAGCAGGTACGTCAGCCCGAAGCCGGCGCCGACGACGAGAGCGCCGCCCGCCGCGTCCAGCACCCAGTGATTGCCGGTGGCCACGATCGCGGCGGCCGTGAACAGGGGGTGGAGAAGACCCACGGCCTTCATCCACGTCTTCGGCGCGATGACCGCGATCACCAGTCCGCACCACAGGGACCAGCCGAAGTGCAGCGAGGGCATCGCCGCGTACTGGTTGGTGAGGGCGGTGAGGGTGCCGTAGTCCGGCTTGGAGAAGTCCTGCACGCCGTGGACCGTGTCGATGATGCCGAGACCCGGCATCAGGCGCGGCGGGGCGAGCGGGTAGAGCCAGAAGCCGATCAGGGCGAGGAGGGTGGCGAAGCCGAGGCTGGAGCGGGCCCAGCGGTAGTCGACGGCGCGCCGCCAGTAGAGCAGGCCGAGGACGGTCAGCGGGACGATGAAGTGGAACGACGTGTAGTAGAAGTCGAAGAACTGCCGCAGCCAGTCGATCTTCACCACGGCGTGGTTGACGGCGTGCTCGATGTCCATGTGGAGCACGCGCTCCAGGTCGAGGATCTGGTGGCCGTGCTCCTCGGCGCGGGCGCGGCCGGCCTCGTTGCTGCCGCCGGTCGCGGCGAGGCGGACCTTGGAGTACGCGGCGTAGGTGACGCGGATGAGCAGCAGCTCGAGCAGGAGGTTCGGGCGGGTGAGCACCCGGCGCAGGAACGGCAGCAGCGGGACGAACGCGAAGCGGGCCGGGACCGGCGGGGCGTACCGGGTCGGAACGGGCGAGCGGAAGTACGGCGAGGTGCGGGACAGGAACGGGACGGCGGTGGCGGCGGCCAGGGCGGCGAGGAGGACGACGTTGTCGCGGAGCGGGTGGAGGCCCGCCATGTTCGGCAGCATCATCTTGCCGGGCAGCGTCATCACCAGGACCACGGTGACGGGCCAGACCAGCCGGTCGGAGGCGCGTGTGCCGACCCGGCCGACGGCGGTGAGCAGTACCCACAGCAGCTGGTGCTGCCAGGCGGCCGGGGAGACGGCGATGGCGACGCAGCCGGTGAGGGCGACGGCGAGCAGCAGCTGGCCGTCGCGGGCGTAGCGGACGGCGCGTCTCAGGCCGAGGGCGACGACGGCGGCGCCGAGGAGCAGGTAGAGGCCGATCTCCAGGGGGCCTTCGAGGCCGAGTCGGAGCAGGGCTCCGTGCAGGGACTGGTTGGCGAGGCCGTCGGCGGGTCCGCCGAGGCCGACGCCCGCCATGTGGTGCACCCAGTAGGTGTAGGAGTCCTCGGGCATCGCGGCCCAGGCGAGCGCGGTGGTCGCGGCGAAGGTGACGCCCGTGGCGGTGGCCGCCTGGCGGCGGCCGGTGAGCCACAGCAGCGGTGCGAAGAGCAGCAGGGTGGGCTGGAGTGCCGCCGCCACGCCGATCAGGACGCCGCCGGTGCGCCGGCCGTGTACGACGAAGCAGCCCAGCAGGACGAGCAGGACCGGGATGATGCTGGTCTGGCCGAGCCAGAGGGTGTTGCGCACCGGCAGGGACAGCATGAGCAGGCTGACGGCGACGGGCGCGGCCAGCAGCGCGGTGCGGCGGCCGGCCGGCTGGGGCAGCGCGCGGGCGGCGACCAGGCCGAGGGCGGCGACCAGCAGCAGGGTGCCGAAGGTCCAGCCCCAGCCGAGGGCCTGCTCCGCCGCCCGGGTGAGGGGTTTGAGGACGAGTCCGCCGAAGGGGGTGCCCGTGAAGCGGGTGGAGTCGTAGAGGGATCCGCTGACGTGCAGCACGCCCTCGGGGCCCACCCAGGTCTCCAGGTCGGTCAGCCGTTCCCCGCGGGGGGTGGTGAGGACGACGACGGTCTGGCGTACGGCGAGGACGGCGGCGAGCAGCCACAGTCCGAGGCGCGCCGCGCGCAGCCGTGCCCGGGTGCCGTCGACGCCGCTCGCCCCGAAGGCCTCCACCGGTCCCCCGCTGTGTTCCGCATTCGCCACGCCTCGTCGGCCTCCCGCCCCGTCGTGTCCCACGCGCGTCCCGTGCGCGGGGATTCACTGTGCGAACCATATGAGGCTCGCGTCCCCCCTGGACAGGGACGCAGGCAACCCCGACTTCACCTGACGGCCCTCTCGCTTTTGTCCGGATGACGACAGACGGAGCCGGCGGGTTGCCTCCGGGGGCGCGAGATGGATCACAGTGGCTCGCCGGACAGGGGTCCGGCGGTGTGGCGCATGGCCGAGTCGGCGGGACGTCCGCTGCCGGGTCCGCCGCCGTCGCCGGAGCCCGGGACGCACGGGACGCACGGGGCACACAGGACACACGGGACGCACGGGACACACCGGGAGAACGTCTGACGGGGAGCGAGGGCGCGGCGTATCTTCGCTAGCGGAACTGGTTAGAGAGGCTAACTGGCCGTACGGAAGGTACAGGTGCATGAGCCAGTCGCAGCTCTGGCACGCGGTGGACGACTACTTCACCGACCGCCTCCTGCCCGACGCCCCCGACGACGCCCTGGCGGCCGCCCTGCGCGACAGCGACGCCGCCGGCCTCCCGGCCATCGCCGTCTCGCCGCTGCAGGGCAAGCTGCTCCAGCTCCTCGCCCAGCTGCAGGGCGCCCGGTACATCCTGGAGATCGGCACGCTCGGCGGCTACAGCACCATCTGGCTGGGCCGCGCCCTCCCGGCCGAGGGGCGGCTGATCTCCCTGGAGTACAACCCCGTGCACGCCGAGGTCGCCGCCCGCAACATCGCCCGCGCGGGACTCGACCAGCAGGTCGAGGTGCGGGTGGGCACGGCGCTGGACTCGCTGCCCCAGCTGGCCGACGAGAACCCGCCCCCGTTCGACCTGGTCTTCATCGACGCCGACAAGGTGAACAACCCGCACTACCTGGAGTGGGCGATCAGGCTGACCAGCACGGGCAGCCTGATCGTCCTCGACAACGTCGTCCGGGGCGGCCGGGTGGCCGACCCGGACAACACCGATCCGGACGTGGTGGGCACCCGCGCCGCCCTCGACATGATCGGCAGCCACCCCCGGCTGAGCGGTACGGCGATCCAGACCGTCGGCGCCAAGGAGTACGACGGCTTCGCGCTGGCCCGCGTATCGGGGTGAACGGGAGCGGACCGGCGCGGACCGGGGGGCCGGCCCGCGTGAACCGGGCCGTCCCGGCGTGAGCGGGGGCCGCGCGCCTCAGGCCTCGTGGTAGAAGCCCACGTTGACGCTGCGCGGGGCGGTGCGGTCCTGGATGACGACCTCACCGCTGCCGCCGCGGGGCAGCGCCACGGTGCCGCCGTAGGCGACCGGCTGGGCGTACTCCCCGAGGGTCAGCCGGACTTCGGAGGACGGCTCGGGCAGGGACCCGCGCAGCCAGGTCACCTGCCAGGTCCCGTCCTGCGCGCACCGGAACTCCAGGTGGACCCGGGAGACGAACAGCCAGTCGTCAGGGGTGGAGAGCCGGCACGCCGTCCTGTCCCGGCCCACCCGCAGCACGGCACCCGGCTCGCTGGGCGCCTCGGCCATGAGCATGCCGGCCGTGGCGCCCGCTTCCGCCGCGGACACCGCGGCCATGGTGAGTTCGAGCACGTGCGCTCCTCCTGAGACGTCCTGGCGGTCCGGGAAGGGCCCGGGACCGGCGGTGGCCGGATCCGTCCGGAACGACGGCGGCGGCCTGGTACGGCGGCCGGATCCGCTCGCCGCCGCCGCATGATAAAACGCCCGGCTCCGTGGTGTCCGGCACAATGGCCTCATGACCGAGCGAAAGCCACCGGGCGTCGGTTTCGAGAGCTGGGTCGACAAGCAGATCCGCGACGCGGACGCCCGCGGCGAGTTCGCGCACCTGCCGGGAGCGGGCAAGCCGCTTCCGGCGGACGTGGAGAACACGTACGACGAACTGTGGTGGGTCAAGCGGAAGATGGCCCGCGAGGGGATGTCCGTGCTGCCGCCGACGCTGGCGCTGCGCAAGGAGGCCGAGGACGCGCTCGAGGCCGCCCTTGCGGCCCCGTCGGAGCGGATCGTCCGGAAGATCCTCACGGAGATCAACGCGAAGATCCGCGACATGATGTTCAAGCCGCCGCCCGGCCCCCCGCTGGGCAGGAAGCCGTACGACGTCGAGGACGTCGTACGGCGGTGGCGGGAGCGCCGGACGGCGGCGGGTGCCTCGGACGGCTCAGACGCGTAGCAGCCGTTCCGCCAGCTCGCGGTAGTCCTGCAGGGCGAGGCGCAGTTGTTCGGTGTCGGTCGCCTGTGCCTTCCCGCCCTCCTCGGTGTCGGAGGGCTGCCAGGAACGCCGCAGGGCGCGGCGCCGCTCGGTCACCGCGTCCGTGAAGCGCGCGGTGAGCTCCTGCAGTACGTGATCGGCCTCCCGCACCGCGTCCCGCGGTGCGTCGACGAACCCGGCCACGGCGTGCCGCAGCTGCGCCGAGAGCTGGTCGGTGTCGTCGTGCGGGAGCAGGTGGCCGGCGGAGGTGCGGGAGCCGGCCTCGGGTGTCCGCCCGGAGGCGGTGTGCGCGGAGCCGCCGGGGTGCGGGGGCGCGGAGCCGCCGGGCCCCGGGTGCGCGGCCACCAGCGGGCTCTCGCCCCCGGGTGCGGTACGGCCGGCCTCCTCGGCCGGGCCACCGCCGACGGCCGCGCTCCCGCGCACACCCGGGTCCCGGGCACCGGTTCCGGGAGCGGTACGGATGTCGCCCTCGGCGGGCGGTGTGCCGCCGGGGCGTCGGGTCACGTCGGACATCGGTCAGCTCTCCTTCGCCTGGCGCCGGTGGAACAAGGACGGTGTGTGGTGGTCGCGGCGGGCGGCATGGTCCGCGCCGGTGCGGCGTCCGCCGTCGTGCCGGGACGGCCGGACCAGCTCCTCGAACAGGGCGCGGGCCTCGACCATGGCCTCGCGCATCTCCTCGGTGCCCGCACCGCCGTCGTGCGCGCCGTTCACGCCCGCGTGCGCCACGCGGTGCACGCGCCGGTAGCCCTCGACGTGGTGGGCGTGGTGCACGGACAGTGCGGCGAGCTGGTCCTCGTAGTGCCCGTCGGCGGGGAAGCCCCGGGCTCCGGCGAGTTCGGCGATCAGGCGGTCCGCCTCGGCGACCGCGTCCCGCGGCGCGTCGACGAACCGCTCCTGGGCGGCCGTCCAGCGCGCCTCGTACCGCTCACGCTCGGCGGGCTCCAACGGCCGTTCCCGGAGGTCGCCGTGGCGCTCCACGCGCTCGGCGAGCTCCCGCTCGGCGGCCTTGGTGTCCCCGTCGTGCCGGGCGACGGCACGGTCGTACTCGGGTCCGAAGCGCCGCTTCAGGCCGCCGCCGTGCCGCGGGTCGCGGGCGCGCAGCATCAGCACGGCCGCGGCGACGACGACCGCAATGATGACGATCAACGCAATGATCAGGCCAGTGGACATGAATGCCTTCCGGGTTCTCGGCCCAACCGGCACTCCTCGCGAGCCGGTTCGCCTATCGGGTTGCCCGAAGGTTCACCCACAAACAGTTCCCGGCCCGCGCGTGCCGCTCAGCCCGTCCGTGTCACCGGACGTTCGTTCTGGGGGCGTTCGCCCCGGGAGCCGCACAGTTCGTCGTTCAGTTCGTGCACCAGCTGCACCAGGTCGGTCGGGCGGTCCGGGCCCCACCAGTCGCCGAGCAGCTCGGCCAGCGACTCCTCCCGGGCCCGTGCCAGCCGCTCCGTCACCTCGCGGCCCTCGGCGGTCAGCACCATGTCGAGGCCCTGGCGCACGGCCAGGTGCCGTACCTCGACCTGGCGGGCCGCCTCGATGACGACGCTCAGCGGGATGGGGCTGCGCTCGGCGAGCCGGGCCGGTTCCACCGAGCCGTACTTCCTGATCCGCAGCAGCAGCCAGCTCGCCGCGGGCAGCAGGTCGTAGCCCGCCCGTTCGGTGATCTTGCGGTAGATCTCGCGCCGGCCCTCGCGGGTGCCGAGCAGCGACAGCGCGCGGCACACCTCGTCGTACGAGGACCGCTCGACGGGGTTGCTGGCCAGCGTCTCGGTCACGTCGGGCGCGGTGACCGAGGCGCGCAGCCGGTCCTCCCTGAGGAACCAGGCGAGTACGAAGCCGAGGAGGGCGACGGGCACGGCGTACAGGAAGACGTCGGTGATGGCGTCGGCGTACGCGTCGAGCGCGGACGGGCGCAGGGCGGGCGGCAGGGCGGCGATGCCGCGCGGGTCGGCCTCCAGGGAGTCGGCGGAGACGCCGGGCGGCAGCCGGGTCCCGGCGAGGGCGTCCGTGAGCTTCTCGCCGAGGTGGCCGGCGAAGATCGTACCGAAGATGGCTACGCCGAACGAGGCGCCGATGGAGCGGAAGAAGGTCGCGCCGGAGGTGGCGACGCCGAGGTCCTCGTAGGAGACGGCGTTCTGCACGATCAGCACCAGGACCTGCATCACCAGGCCGAGTCCGAGGCCGAAGACGAAGAAGTAGGCGCTCATCTCGGCGGTGGAGCTGTCCGCGTCGAGCTGGTGGAGCAGCAGCAGTCCGAGGGTGGTGACGGCGGTGCCCGTGATCGGGAACACCTTCCAGCGGCCGGTGCGGCTGACGATCTGCCCGGAGCCGGTGGAGGACAGCAGCATGCCGGCCACCATCGGCAGCATGTGCACGCCGGACATGGTCGGGGTGACGCCCTGCACCACCTGGAGGAAGGTCGGCAGATAGGTCATCGCGCCGAACATGGCGAAGCCGATGATGAAGCTGATCACGGCGGAGAGCGTGAAGGTGCGCATCCGGAACAGCTTCGGCGGCAGCACCGGCTCGGCGGCCCGGCGTTCCACCGCCACGAAGGCGACGATCAGCGCGGCGCCGAGCAGCGCGAGCCCGACGATCCCCGGCGAACCCCAGCCCCAGGTGGTGCCGCCGAGGGAGGCGACCAGCACGAGGGAAGTGGCGACGGAGGCGATCAGGAAGGTGCCGAGGTAGTCGATGACGTGCTTCACCGACCTGCGCGGGATGTGCAGCACGGCCGCGATCACGCCGAGCGCCACGATGCCCACGGGCAGGTTGACGTAGAACACCCAGCGCCAGCTCAGGTGCTCGGTGAACAGTCCGCCCAGCAGCGGCCCGAGCACACTCGTCGTGCCGAACACCGCCCCGAACAGGCCCTGGTAGCGGCCGCGTTCGCGGGGTGGGACCAGATCGCCGACGATCGCCATCGACAGCACGATCAGTCCGCCGCCGCCCAGTCCCTGGAGCGCGCGGAACGCGATCAGCTGGGACATGTCCTGCGCCGCGCCGCACAGCGCGGATCCCGCCAGGAAGATCACGATGGCGGTCTGGAAGAGCCTCTTGCGCCCGTACTGGTCGCCGAGCTTGCCCCACAGCGGGGTCGCGGCGGTCGAGGCCAGCAGATACGCGGTGACCACCCAGGAGAGGTGTGCCAGGCCGCCCAGCTCGCTGACGATGGTGGGCAGCGCGGTGGCCACGATGGTCTGGTCGAGGGCGGCGAGCAGCAGACCGAGCAGCAGGGCGCCGATGGAGACGAGGACGTCGCCGGACACCCGCTCCCGGCCGCCGCCGTCACCGGTCGGTGGCCCGGGGCGGGGTGCGGGCCGCCCGTTGCCCGTCCTCGGCGCCGTACCGTGCGCGTCGCCGGCCATGAAGACCTCCACAGGTTCTCGTTCCACTCCCCATCGTGATCGGTATGACCTGTTATGGCCTGTTGAGCCATCACGGAAGTCCGCATTCCGGGGGCGCGCGGACCGGGGCGTGAAGGAGATCTGCATAATCTCTGGAGTTCGCGAGGGGAGGGACGTGACATGGAACAGCCGAACGAAAACCCGTGCCCGGAGTGCGGCGCGCCCAGGAACGGGGACAACACGCCCTCCTGCGCCTGCACCCTGCGGGCCGCCGACGCCCTCCGCGACACCCGCACGGCGGAGGCGGCCGCGGCGGAGGACTTCGACCCGCTGCGCATACGGCCGTACGTCGAGCTGGACGGCCGGACCGCGCGGAGCGGCGATGCGCAGGACGGACCGCCGGAGGATGCGAGGACGGCGGACGCCGCCGACGCCGCCGATGCCGCCGATGCGGTGGACGCGGTGGACGCGGCGGGGCCGCCGGCCGGTGCGCCGCGCACGCCGGACGTTCCCGGCGCCCTCGACGCCGCGTCCGCGCTCCCCACGCCGATGGCGCCCGCGACGACCCGGCCGGGCACCACCGATCCGCACCCGTTCGCGACCGGGCAGCCGGACGTCACCGGGCCCGCCGCACCCGGTGCGGCCGGCGCCGACGGATCGCCGCCGCGCCGGCGCCGCCGCCTGACGCTGCTCGCGGCCGCCGGGGCCTGTGTCGTCGTGATGGGGGCGGCGGGGTGGGCGAGCGGACTGCTCGCCTACGAGACCCCCTCCCGGAACGGCGCGGCACCGGAGGACCTCAGGGCCGGGGTGCCCGACCCGTCGTCCGAGGCTCCCTCCGGAACGCCCGCGCCGAGCGCGCCCTCCGTCCCGCCGTCGCCCTCCGCGCCCCCCTCGGCCTCGCCGTCCGCCGACGCGGACTCGTCGGCCTCGCCGTCGGCGTCGGCGTCCAGCGCCTCGCCGGGGCCGTCGCGGCCGGCCGAGCCGTCCGCGGCCCCGGTGACCACCGCCCCCTCCGATGCCGCCGGGGACGCGGACGAGGGTGACAGCGGCGACACCGCTCCGGTGCTGCGCCGCGGCGACCGGGGCCCGGAGGTCTCCGAACTCCAGTTGCGGTTGCGGCAGCTGTACCTCTACCACGACGGCATCGACGGCGAGTTCACCCACCGCGTCGAGGAGGCCCTGCGCAACTACCAGTGGTCCCGCGGCGTCCAGGAGGAGCTGGGTGTGTACGGCCCGCGGACCCGGTCCCGGCTGGAGTCGGAGACGCGGGAGCCGTAGCGGGGCCGCAGCAGGACCGCGCGGGGCCGGTCCCCGGGCGCGGTGCCGCGCCCGCCGCGTACGCGCGGCCCCTGCCGCGTGAGGGCGGTTCCTACTCCGTGATGTGCAGCCGGACCGTGCCGTCCGCCCCGGCCTCCACCCGCACCTGGGTGAGATCCCGTACGACCACGTCCGGCCGGTGGAAGCCGGCCCGCGGGCCGATCCCGACGACCCGCATCCCGGCGGCGCGGCCCGCGGCGATACCGGCGCCGGAGTCCTCGAAGACCACGCAGTCGGCCGGTTCGACGCCCAGTTCCGCCGCGCCCTTCAGAAAGCCCTCGGGGTCGGGCTTGCTCGCGCCGACGGACTCCGCGGTCACCCGCACCTCGGGCTGCTCCAGTCCGGCGGCGGCCATCCGCGCCGTCGACAGGGCGACGTCGGCGGAGGTCACGAGCGCGTGCGGCAGCCCCTTCAGGGAGGCGAGGAAGTCGCGGGCGCCGGGGATGGCGACGACGCCCTCGGTGTCGGCGGTCTCCTCGGCGAGCATGCGGACGTTGTCCGCGTGGTTCTGCTCCATCGGCCGGTCCGGCAGCAGCAGCGCCATCGACGCGTAGCCCTGGCGTCCGTGCACGACCTTCATGACCTCGTCCCCGTCGAGCCCGTGCCGGTCGGCCCAGCGCCGCCAGACGCGCTCGACCGAGGCGTCGGAGTTGACGAGGGTGCCGTCCATGTCCAGCAGGAGGGCGCGGGCGGTGAGTACGGCGGTGGCCGTCATCGGCAGCTCCAAGGCACGGAGGGGGAGGGAGGGGGAGGGGGCCTGGGGGTGCCCCGGGGGGACAAGGCGGCCCCGCCCGCCGGTCAGGGAAAACGGGCGGGAGCCACTTTGTTCACCCACGGTACAAAACAAACCCGGCATCCCGCCACCACCTTCGCCGAGCGTTCACCCACCCTTCGGCCCGCCGTCGCCCCCGGGGCCGCGCGGCGGGGCGTCAGCCGGTGACCGCCTCCCACAGGCTCCACACGCCGAGGCCCAGCATCAGCAGCGCCGCGATCTGGGTGATCAGCCGCAGCGGAACCCGCTTCATCAGGGCCTTTCCGCCGACGATGCCGAGCGCCGCCACCGACCACAGGGCAAGCACCGCGCCCAGGCCGACGGAGAGCGGGTCGTCGTAGCGGGCGGCGAGGTTGGCCGTCATGATCTGCGTCAGGTCACCGAACTCGGCGACCAGGATGAGCATGAAACCCGCCCCGGAGACCTTCCAGAAGGACTGGTTCTCGGGCTTGCGGACCTCCGACTCGTCCTCGTCCTTCTTGAGCAGCAGCATCGCCGCGCCGCCCAGGAAGAGCACACCCGTGAGCGCGTGCACGATCTGCTGCGGCAGCAGGGTGAGCACGCTTCCGGCCGCCACCGCGAGCGCGACGTGCAGCGCGAAGGCGGCGGCGACACCCGCGAAGACGTAGGAGGCGCGGTAGCGGGTGCCGAGGACGAGACCGGCGAGGGCGGTCTTGTCCGGCAGTTCGGCGAGGAAGACGACGCCGAAGACGACGGCCGTCACGGTCAGGCTGATCAACGGTTCCTCAATCGGTCGGGACTGCCCCACCGAGAGTGCTGCGCGTGTGCACGGGACACCTCGGCACGGCAGCACACGGGGCACCCGCGCCGGGGGGCACGGGCGTGCACTGCTTGCCGAAGGTCTCGCCGACGGACCCCGTACGGGTTCCGCCTCCGGGCGCCGGCTCAGGCGGGCTGAGCAGTATGTCGACGGTCCGGCGAAGAGCTACTCCCCTTCTGCGCCGTCCATGGTACGCGAGACACGCACCGGCCTCCCGCGCGGAAACTTCACACCCGGACCATAGACGTGACATGGACGCGTCACTAACTTCTTACCGGACGCACCCCTCCCCGCAACCCGGAGTGGTGAGCATTCCCCTGCTCGCACTCCAACACGCCCACCCCTCAAGGGAGTTCGCATGTCGAAGTTCTACGCGCGTCGACGGATCAGCATAGTCGCGGCGTTCACCGGTCTCATAGCCTCCGTCGGCCTGTTCAACGGTCCGGCCGCCTCCGCCGCCCTCCCGACCCCGGTCAGCGCCTCCACCGCCCGCGGCTACCTGTCCACGCTGCCCGTGCGCACCGAGAGCCGCACCGGCTACGACCGTGAGCTGTTCCCGCACTGGATCACCGTCAGCGGCGCCTGCAACACCCGCGAGACCGTCCTCAAGCGCGACGGCTCCAACGTGCAGACCGACTCCTCCTGCGCCTCCACCAGCGGCAGCTGGTACTCCCCGTACGACGGCGCGACCTGGTCCGCCGCCTCCGACGTCGACATCGACCACCTCGTCCCGCTCGCCGAGGCCTGGGACTCCGGAGCCGGCTCCTGGACCACCTCGCGCCGCCAGGCCTTCGCCAACGACCTGACCCGCCCGCAGCTCATCGCCGTCACCGACGACGTCAACCAGTCCAAGGGCGACCAGGACCCGGCCACCTGGATGCCCTCGCGCACGGACTACCGCTGCATCTACGTCCGTGCCTGGGTACAGGTGAAGTACTACTACGGCCTGTCGGTCGACTCGGCCGAGAAGAGCGCCCTGCAGGGCCACCTCGCGAACTGCTGAACCGCCCCCGCGAACTGCCGGCAGGCACGGGTCTCCCCGGTGCCCTCCGTCGTTCCGTACCGTACGGGGCGACGGAGGAAGGGGACACCATGACCGAACTGCGGCTCGGACCGCTGCTGAGGTACATCGACGGCTCGTCCGCGACCGTCTGGGTCGAGACCGGCCGGCCGGGCACCGTCGAGGTGCGCTGCGCCGACGGGACGGCCGGGGAGGCCGGCACCTTCCAGATCGCCGGGCACCACTACGCGCTCGTCCAGGTCACCGGTCTCACCCCGGGCACGAGCACCCCGTACGAGGTTTTCCTCGACCGCACCCGGGTGTGGCCCCTGGCCGGGGAACCGTCCTTCCCGCCCTCCGTCATCCCCACCCCGGGCCCCGGCGACCGCGTGCGCGTCGCCTTCGGCTCCTGCCGCTGGGCCGCCCCGCCCACCGGGGAGCCCGACCCCGTCGGCCCCGACGCCCTGGACGCCCTGGCCCGGCGCATCGCCGCCGACCCGGACGGCGAACGGCCCGACGTCCTGCTGCTCCTGGGCGACCAGGTCTACGCCGACGAGACCTCCGACGCCACCCGCGCCTGGCTCGCCGCCCGCCGCGATCTGGAGGACCCCCCGGGCAGCCAGGTGGCGGACTACGAGGAGTACACCCACCTCTACTACGAGTCCTGGCTCGACCCGCAGGTGCGCTGGCTGCTGTCCACCGTGCCCACGTGCATGATCTTCGACGACCACGACCTGATCGACGACTGGAACACCTCCGCCTCCTGGGTCTCCGACATGCGCGCCCGGCCGTGGTGGCGGGAGCGGGTGCTCAGCGGCCTGATGTCGTACTGGGTGTACCAGCACCTGGGCAACCTCTCCCCCGCCGAGATGGAGGCCGATCCGCTGTACGCGTCGGTCCGGGAGAACACCGACGGCACCGACGCGCTGCGCGCCTTCGCCTCCCGGGCCGAGGCGGACGCGACCACCGTGCGCTGGAGCTACCGGCGCGACTTCGGCCGGGTCCGGCTGCTGATGGTGGACAGCCGCGCGGCCCGCGTCCTGGAGGAGGGCCGGCGCTCCATGCTCGACCGGGCCGAGGCGACCTGGCTGCGCGAGCAGGCCCTCGACGGGCGCGGCTCCTACGACCACCTGCTCATCGGCACGTCCCTGCCCTGGCTGCTGCCCCATCTGGTGCACGACGTCGAGGCGTGGAGCTCCGTGCTGTGCCGGGGCGACAAGGGCGCGCGCTGGGCGCGGCTCGGGGAGAAGCTGCGGCGCGGGGCGGACCTGGAGCACTGGTCGGCCTTCCCCGAGTCGTTCGACGAACTGGCGGAACTGATCGCCGAGTCCGGCAGGGGACCGCAGGCGCCCGCGACGGTGTGCGTGCTCTCCGGGGACGTCCACCACGCCTACGTCGCCGAGCCGAGCTGGCCGGGTGGCACCGGACCGGACGCCCGGGTGGTGCAACTCACCTGCTCCCCCGTCCACAACTCCATCCCGCAGTCGATCCGGCTCGGCTTCCGCTTCGGCTGGAGCGCCGCCGCCCGGGGACTCGGCCGCGTGTTCGCGCGGCACGGGGGTCTGGGCCGGCCGTCGGTCGACTGGCGCAAGACGGGTGGTCCCTGGTTCGGCAACCAGCTCATGACCCTGACGGCACAGGGGCGTTCGGCGGTCCTCCGGCTGGAGCACGCACAGCAGGAGGAGGCCGGGACGCGGCTCAGGACGGTGATGGAGAGGCGGCTGAGCCAGTGAGGCTGCAGGAACCTGTGAGTTGCCTGTGCCGGGGGGTGTGGATCCGGTCACGTCGTTGAACATGAAAGCGGGGTGGAGGCCGTATTGACATGCGACAGCGGGTTCCGGAACGGCCGCTGCGACGTGAGGCCGTGGCCAAATGTTGAACTTGCAAGTAAGAGTTAGGCCCACCTAACGTGGGGTTTCGACTCGGTTCCGTCCCCGGACCGGCCCCGTCCGGGGGCCGGCCTGACCGAAGGAGACCCCCACCATGACCGAACGCCTCAACAGCGCCCAGCCATACGTTCTCGGCCTGTTCCGCATAGTCGTCGGCCTGCTCTTCGCCTGCCACGGCGCCGTGTCCCTCCTCGGTGTGCTCGGCGGCGTGGACGGCAACGGCGGCACCGCCGAGACCGGCGCCTGGCCCAACTGGTACGCGGCCGTGATCGAGCTCGTCGGCGGTAGCCTGGTCCTGCTCGGCCTCGGCACCCGCGCCGCCGCGTTCATCTCGTCCGGTGCGATGGCCTACGCGTACTTCAAGGTCCACCAGCCCGAGGCCCTGTGGCCGATCGAGAACCACGGCGAGGGCGCGGCCCTGTACTGCTGGGCCATGTTCCTGCTGGTGTTCACCGGCTCCGGCGCCTTCGGCCTGGACCGCCTGTTCACCAGGCGCTCGTCGGCGAACGCGGGGCGCGCGCCGGAGAAGGCTCCTGTGGCGGTCTGACCGCGTCCGGCCGACCGGCCGGCTTGGCGGCCGACCGCGTCCGGTCGGCGCCACGGCACCGGAGGGTGTCCTTCCCGGTTCGGGGAGGACACCCTTCGTCGTCCGCCCGGCCCCCCCGCCCGGCCGCCCCCCCCCCCGCCCCCCCCCCGCCCGCCCCCCCCCCCCCCCCACCACCCCCCCCCCCCCCCCCCCGACCCCCACCCAACAGGCGGCCCCCCGG